>JANQQZ010000115.1 GCA_028284805.1 Phycisphaerales bacterium | reverse complement strand
GTTCCACCGCCACAGGCCAGGCCCCCTCGGGCCCTGGGCGCGGTCGGGAGTGGATGCGGCGTCGCGCGTGGCGGAGATCGGGGAGCCGCTGGCTGTCGTTCGGGTGGATCGGTTCGACCGTCGGACACTGAGCGAGGTGGGGGCGTGTGTCGCTGCGATGAGCGTGGCGAGCCCGGGGGCGCTCGGGGTTGCGGACTTGACGGATTCGGCGGACCCGGTGCGTGCGCTCGAGGCGTGCGTTCGGGTATGGCGGGGACCGATGGGAGTTGATCTCGGGTAGGAGTTGGAGACCCCCTCACCCGGGCCCTCTCCCCCACAGGGGAGAGGGGGCAAGACAGTCAGGAGGCGAGGGCTGATTCGTCGATGTCGGCGTTGGAGTAGACCTTCTGGACATCGTCGTTGTCTTCCAGGGCCTCGATGAGGTTGAAGGCCTTCTGGGCGTCTTCGCCCGTCAGCTCGACGGTGTCGGCGGGGAGCTTGGTGATCTCGGCTTCGGAGATCTCGATGCCCGCTGCCTCGATGGCTTCCTTGACGGCGATGAACTCGGTGATCTCGGTGAGGATGGTCCAGTAGGCTTCGTCGGATTCGGGGGCCTCGACGTCTTCGGCGCCGGCCTCGATGGCGAGTTCCATGATCTGGTCTTCGGTGGTCTTGGCGGCCTCGATCAGGATCTGGCCCTTGGTGCTGAACATGTAGGAGACGGCTCCGGAGTTGCCCATCGAGCCGCCCAGCTTCTTGAAGGTGTTGCGGACGTCGCCCACGGTGCGTGTTTTGTTGTCGGTGAGGGCATCGACGATGATGGCGACGCCGGCTGGGCCGTAGCCCTCGTAGGTGATGGCTTCGAAGGCGTCGCCGCTGCCTGCGCCGGCGCCCTTGTCGATGGCGCGTTTGATGGTGTCCTTGGGCATGTTGGCGTACTTGGCTTCGTCGATGGCGTAGCGGAGAGTGAGGTTGGTGTCGGGGTCTGGTCCGCCTGTGCGCGCAGCAGCCATGATGGCCTTGGAGCACTTCGACCAGATCTTGGAGCGCTTCTTGTCCTGGCGTTCCTTGCGGTGGCGGATGTTCGCCCATTTGCTGTGGCCGGCCATTGGTGGTCTCCGTTGTGCGGTTCAGCCGTCGGACTGTGTTGAGGGCTTCTTGGCGCGTTTCTTGCGGCTTGATGCCTTCTTGGTTGTGCGGCTGGCTTTCTTTTTGGTGCGCGGGGCCGGCTTGTGATCGACGGCGAAACGCTCGAGCGCGGCGAACATGCCCGGGGCCTCGCCTGCTCGGATCTGTCGCTCGATCCAGCCCGGGGCGGACTCGGCGGACTCGTCTTCGGGCAGGCACTGCTCGGATGCGAGGAGCTTGTGGAGGCGATCGTCGACGGGGAAGGCGTGGCACTCGAGCGCGAGCAGCGCCGTGCGGGCGGCGACGTAGGGCGGGATGCCCTCGAGGGAGTCGAGGTACTGGCGCGCCTCGCGTTTGCCCGTGCTCGCAAGGCTGGCGAGCGTGACGTCGTGCTCGCGTTCGAAGATGGCGTTGAGCGTGGCGCGGATCCGCTCGGCGCGTTCGGTGGCACGCGGGTAGGTCGTGCCCAGTGCGGCGACGATCTCGGAGGCGAGGCAGATGCGCAGCTCGTTGGCATCGACGCACTGGGCGACGAGCTTGGCGGGGGCGGTGGCGGCTCGCTTCTCACCGGCTTCCCAGACGAGGAAGGCGTACAGGAGCTCTTCGAGGATCGGGTCGGCGAATGCGTGGTCGTCGATGAGCGTGGGGGCGAAGCGGGGGGTGTCGGGGCGGGGTGGCTCGTCGGCGCTGTTGGCCTCGGCGATGCGGGCTTCGAGCAGGGCGCGGAGGTTGGCGGCGGGATCGGCACTCATCGGTCGTCGTCGTCGGCCTCGGGGTTCTGCTCGCTGGCGGGATTGTTGGCGCTCTCGGGCGGCTCGGCCCCCCATTCGGCGGGCTCGGTTTCGGGCTCGCTGGCGACCTTGGCGAGGGCGTCGAGGACGGCGGCCTGGCGGGCCGCGGCGGCGTCGGGCTTGAAGAGCAGGTCGGGCGTGCGCCGGAGGGCGAGTGCGTCGGAGATCTGGTGGCGGATGTGCTTGGCGGCGGCGTGCAAGCCGTGCATGGTCAGGTCTCGGTGCTGCTCGGGCATCACCGAGACGTACACGGTTGCCGAGTGAAGGTCCTCGGAGACGGTGATGCGCGTGACGGTGATGAGCCCCTTGATGCGAGGGTCGTGCAGACCCTTGGCGATGACCTTCTGGATGGCCTCGCGGAGGAGGCCTGCGACTTGGTCTGAGCGTTGGCTCATCGTGATTGGTTCTCTTCGAAGGCCTTGGCGTCGGCGATCATCTGCTGCACATAGTCGTGGTCGATGGGTTCGGCCTGATGCTCGCGGACGGGGGCGTCGCCCCGGATGAGGTGGCGGCGGGTTGCGGCGACGTCGGCGTCGTGGAGGGAGCGGAGCTTCTCGCAGATGCGGTCGAGGGTCTGGCCGATCTTTCGGCCTTCGGAGCCGACGAGGGCGAAGCCGAGGATGGCGGTGGTGATGTTGTCCTGCTGGGCGACCTCGGCGACGGAGACGAGGTGCTCGCGGTGGAGCTTGTCTTTGACGGACTTCACAACGCTGCGCTTGTCTTTGAGGGACTCGGCGCCGGGGATGTCGAGTTCGACTTGGAGGACGCCGATGATCATGACTTCTTGGCAGGGTACAGCTTTGCAAGATTCTCAAGCGAGACAACGAAGATTGCTAAGGCTCCCACAAATTGAAGGGTTGGCATCGGCTCACGAAGCCATGAATACGCTGTGACACCAACTGCAAAGATCAGAATCACCACGCCCGCATGGATCACGTGCCAGCCTCGTTGGACTGCTCTCTGCTCTCCCATTTGGAGGAGGATGGATACAGCCAATCCGATGATGGCTGGTGATCCAAAGAGCGCAACGGGCAGTACGAGTTCAACATTTGACAGCATCAGCAAGACTAACGCAAAGACTTGCAATAGCGACGCTGCGACAGGAGTGAGCAGCGAACTACGGGAGTTGACGGTCATGACTGTCACAGAGTTCGCTTGACCTCGATCTGCTTGTAGCACTCGAGGATGTCGCCTTCCTTGATGTCGTCGTAGCCGTGGATCTTCATGCCGCACTCCATGCCGGAGCGGACCTCCTTGGCGTCGTCCTTGAACCGCTTGAGCTGTTCGAGCTTGCGGTCGTTCTCGATGACGATGTCGTTGCGGGTGACGCGGATGAGGGCGTCGCGTTCGACGACGCCGTCGGTGACGTAGCAGCCCGCGATGGCGCCGACCTTGGAGACCTTGAAGACCTGGCGGACCTCGGCGTGGCCCAGGACCTCCTGGCGGAGTTCGGGCTCGAGCATGCCCTCGGCGGCCTTGGTGATGTCTTCGGTGATGTGGTAGATGACGTCGTAGGTCCTGATCTCGACGCCCTTGTCGTCGGCTTGGCGGCGGGCCTTGCCCGAGGGGATGACGTTGAAGCCGATGATGATGGCCTTGGAGGCCTCGGCGAGGATGACGTCGGACTCGGTGATGCCTCCGACCGCGGCATGCAGGCAGCGGACCTTGACCTCGTCGGTCGAGACCTTCTCGATCTCGTGCTTGAGCACGTCGACCGAGCCCTGCACGTCGGCCTTGATGACGACGAGGATCTCCTTGATGTCGGCGTCTTCCATGGCGCCGAAGAGCGTGTCGAGGGTGACCTTGGGCTGGGCGAGTTGGGTCTCGCGGTCGCGTTCGCGGCGCTGCTCGGCGGCCTGCTGGGCCTTCTTGAGCGTGTCGACGCAGTAGAACTTGTCGCCCGCGAGGGGGAGCTCGTCGATGCCCGAGATCTGGACGGGGCGGGGCGGGAAGGCTTCCTTGAGTTTGTTGCCCCGGTCGTCGGTGATGTCGCGGACGCGCCCGAAGGCGGGGCCCGCGACGATGAAGTCGCCGACGGCGAGCTTGCCGTCCTGGAGGAGGATGTTGGCGACGGAGCCTCGCCCGGTTTCGTGGCGCGACTCGATGACGGTGCCTCGTGCTGGCCCGTCGAAGTCGGCGGTGAGCTCGAGGACCTGGGCCTGGAGGTCGAGGATCTCGAGGAGTTCGTCGACGCCCTGCCCGGAGTGGGCTGAGGTCTTGACGATCTCGGTCTCGCCTCCCCATTCGGCGGGGTTGAGCTCGTGCTCGGCGAGCTGGCCCAGGATGCGCTGGACGTTGGCGTCGGTGGCCTCGGCCTTGTCGATCTTGTTGAGCGCGACGACCATGGGGACGCCGGCGGCCTTGCAGTGGTTGATCGACTCGATGGTCTGGGGCATGACGCCGTCGTCGGCTGCGACGACGAGGACGACGATGTCTGTGACGTTGGCGCCGCGCGAGCGCATGGCGGTGAAGGCCTCGTGACCCGGGGTGTCGACGAAGGAGATGAACTTCTCCTCGCCTCCGATGGTGACGGGCACGCGGAAGGCGCTGGTGGCCTGGGTGATGCCTCCGGCTTCGCCCTCGGCGACGTTTGCGTTGCGGATCTTGTCGAGCAGGCTGGTCTTGCCGTGATCGACGTGGCCCATGATCGTGACGACGGGGCCTCGTGAGCGTTCGTCGACGTTGTCTCGTTCCTCGAAGTCCTTGGCGACGAGGTCCTCGGCGCTCGCGGCCTCTTCGACCTCGAGCTCGATCTCGTACTCCATCATGATCTCTTGGGCCTGCTCGGCGTCGATGCCCGAGTTGATGGTCGCCATGACGCCCTGGAGGAAGAGCTGCTTGACGATGTCGGCGGCCTTGACGCCTGTTGCGGCGGAGAGGTCCTTGATGGTGAAGGGCGCGGTGATCTTGACGGTGCCGCCGGTCTGGGCGGGGGTCTGTGCCCGGTCGGCGGATGCGCCGGCCTTTCGCTTGGCGTCCTGTCGGCGGCGCTTCATGAAGCCGCCCGAGCGCTGGAGGCGTGCCTCGCGCTCGATCAGGTCCTGCTGGCGGAAGGGCTGGGCTCCGCCCCCGCCTCCGCCCCGGGTGTTGCGGCGCGAGGAGGGTCCTCCGCGTCGGTTTCGGTCGCCTCCTCGGTCGCGTCCGCCCATGCCGGGCGGGCCGAAGGGGTCGGCTGGGGCTGCTCCGGGTCCGCCCGGGCCTCCGGGACCGCCCGGGCCGCCTCCGCGTGGGCCCCGACGCGGGACGTCGAAGGTCTCGGGGGCTTCGACTCGGACGACCTTGGGACCCGAGAGGGAGACCTTCTTGCGTTCGATCTCTTCGATGCGCGGGCCCGCGGGTGCGACGACTTTGGGGCGCGTCGGGACGTTCATCGTTGGCGGGGCCGGGGGCGCCTCGGCCTTGGGCGGGGTGTCGTCGCTCGGCGGTGCGTCGGGCTGGTCCGCGGTTTCGGTTGGGGGCGCGGCAGCGGCGGGTGCGACGGTGGTCGGCGGCGGGGGTGCCGCGGGTGCGGTCGGTGCCGGCTTGTCTTCGGGGGCCGGGATCGCGGGAGCGGGCTCGGTGTCGGCACCCTGATCGGCGGGTGGCGCGAGAGTTTGTGTCGCGGTCTCGGTTGCGGTTTCAGTCGCGGTTTCGGCGACGGGCTCGGCCTTGGGCTTCGCCTTGGCCTTGGCGCGGGGCTTGGCGCGGACCTTCTTGATGTCGACCTTCTCCGAGGTCTCGACGGCGGTGGCGGTTGCGTGCCCGCCCTCGGCGCTTCCCTCGGAGAACCACTCCTTGATGGTGGCTTCGAGGCCTACGGAGATGGAGGACATGTGGTTCTTGACCACGTCTGCCGGGATGCCCTCGGCGTGGCACTTGGCGACGACCGCCTTGGAGGCGACGCCCAGTTCTTTCGCGATTTCAAAGACCCGTCTGGCCAAGGAAAAGCTCCGTGTGTGTCTGTCGTTCGATCAGCTGTCGCTGGGTTGCTCGGGGGCGTTCTCGTTCGAGGGGGTTTCGGCGGGTGAGTCGGCGGGGGTTTCGCCCCCGAGGATGAGGGCTGCCGCGGCGTCGGCCTCGGTGTCGGCTGGTGCATCGCCCGCGAACTCGCCCAGCAGTGCGGCGCTCGCGGCCTCCTCTTCCTTGCGCCGTGCCTCGGCCTCTTCCTTTTCCTTCTGCTGCTGCTCGGCAACGACCTTCGCCTTCTCGGCGGCGATCTCGACCATGGTGTTCGCGAGCTCTTCCGAGATCTCGATCTCGTTGACGAGGACCTCCGGGCCGACCTCTTCGATGTCGAAGACGCTGACCATTCCGAGGGCGGCGAGGCGGTCGAGGTGTGACTCCTCGATGCCCTCGATCGCGGTGAGGGTCTCGTTGAGGGTCGCGAGACCCTTGTCGAACTCCTCGGGGGTGAGGATGTCGATGTCCCAGCCTGTGAGGCGGGCGGCGAGGCGGACGTTCTGGCCCCGCTTGCCGATGGCGAGGCTGAGCTGGTCGTCGCGGACGACGACGGTGGCGCGCCCGAGCTCGAAGCAGAGGTTGATCTCGTGGACCTCGGCGGGCTTGAGCGCGTTCTGGATGAGGATCTGGCTGGACTCGTTCCAGCGGACGATGTCGATCTTCTCGCCGTTGAGCTCGTCGACGATGTTCTTGATGCGCGAGCCCCGGACGCCCACGCAGGCGCCGACGGCATCGACGCGGGAGTCGATGGAGGCGACTGCGATCTTGGTGCGGTAGCCGGCCTCGCGGGCCATCGCCTTGAGCTCGATGATGCGCTCGGCGACCTCGGGGACCTCGACCTCGAAGAGGCGGCGGATGAAGTCGGGGTGGCCGCGGCTGATGACGATCTTGACCTGAGAGCCTTGCTCGCGGACGTCGAGGATCATGCAGCGGACGCGGTCGCCCGGCTCGAACTGCTCGCCCGGGATCTGCTCGGAGCGGGGCATGAAGGATTCGGCGCGGTCGATCGTGACGACGAGGGCACCGCCCTCGTATCGCTGCGCGGTGCCCGTGACGATCTCGCCGACGCGCTTGGAGAACTCGTCGAGGATGGAGTTGCGCTCGTCGTCGCGGAAGCGCTGGATCATGACCTGCTTGAAGGTCTGGGCCGCGATGCGTCCGAAGTCGGCTGGTGGGATCTCGAGTTCCTCGCCGTGACGCTTGAGGTCGATGGAGCCGTCGATGGGGTCGATGGTGCAGGTGAACTCGTCGGCGTCGATGGTTCCGAAGTACTTGCGGGCCGCGGAGATCATGGCCTGCTCAAGGTCTGCGATGAGGAGGGACCGCTCGATGTTTCGATCGCGTGCGATCGAGTCGACGATGCGGATCATTTCCTGGGTGTTCATGTTCACGGGTCGGTTCCTGGGGATCTTGGTTGTCTGGTTGTCGCTGGGGCTCTTGCTTCGGTCGGGGCCTTGCGTACAACGCAACAAGGCCACAGGGCTGATGGCACCCCCGTGGCCTCTCGGAAGACCTGGCCCTGGCGATCCCGTGAGAGGGGTGAGCCGGGCCGTCGCGGCATGGCTTGGTTCAGCTCATGCGGATCTCCGAGACGCCACCGGTCGGCATCGGACGCCGGGTGCCGGTGTCTGGTGGTTAGCCCGGGACGCCCGGGCTCTCGCTGAACAGTAGAGGGCTCGGGGCGGCTGGGTCAATGGTTCTGGTAGGTAGGTTGCGGATCCGTCGGCCTTCAGTGGGGGCGCTGCTTGGGCGGTTTCTGGCCCGGCTTGACCGGGGCGACCACCCTGAGAGCCCGTTTGCCCTTGATCTGCCCGATCGCGGCCCAGAACTTGCTCTCGCCTTCCACGCGGATCGCGACGGGTTGGGTCGCGGGCTTGTCGGTGGTGATGATGTCGCCCGGGGCGAGGGTGGCGAGATCGCCCACGGTCATGGTGGTCTTTGCGAGGATGCCCGCGACGCGGACGGAAGCTCGGCCCAGCGAGACGCCGATGCGTTCGCGGTGTGTCGGATCCGTCACGTGCTTGCCGGCGGCGAACCAGGACTGGGCGCTGAGCTCCTCCATGACCGGCTCGATCACGTTGTAGGGGATGCAGAGGTTCATGGTGCCCGCGCGGTTGGACATCTTGATTTCGAAGCCGACGACGACCACCACCTCGTTCGGGGGGACGATCTGGACGAGCTGGGGGTTGGACTCGGTGGCGACGATGTCGAAGATGAGCTGCTTCACGCCCGCCCAGGACTCGCTGAGGGCGTCGAGGCCTCGGCTGGTGATGTTGGAGATCAGGCGGGTCTCGATGAGGGTGAGTGGGCGTTGCGGGATGAAGAGGTCTTGGGTGGTGCCGCCCAGAAGGCGGTCGATGATCGGGTAGATGATGAGCGGGCTGATCTCGAGGCACATCTGGCCCTCGAGCTTGTCGGGCTGGATGAGGTTGAAGCTGGTGGGGTTGGGCAGACCCGAGATGAACTCGGAATAGGTCATCTGCTCGCACGTGGCGACCTTCACCTCGACGATGGTCCGGAGGAAGCCTGAGAGAGCGGCTCCGAAGTTGCGGGCGAAGGCCTCGTGCAGGGTCTGGAGGGACCGCATCTGGTCCTTCGAGACGCGTTCGGGGCGCTTGAAGTCGTATGCCCGGACCTCGACGTTGTCGCCTGTATGGCGGCCCCGGCTGAAGACCTGTGCTCCCTCCGCCGTGTCTTCGACTTCGCCCGAGTCGACGGCGCTGAGCAGGGCGTCGATCTCGGACTGGTCGAGGACGTCAGCGAACATGGGGCTGGGCTCCGGGGGTGATTGCGAGTCCGGAGTGGTTATCGTCGAGCGGGCGAGGCGGGCTTGAGGGATCCGGGGGACGCTTCGGGTTGGAACAATTTGGGGCCCGGGCGGATTGGCAGGGCGTTGGGTCTGAGGTCAGCGTGAGAAGGACGGCAACGATGCTTCGAGGTCTCGTGAGACGGGTGCTGGGGGTGGTGCTGGCGGCAACGGCCGCGAGCGGTGCTTCCGGGCAGTTCGGGTTCGACGATGTGCCGCAGGTCGAGGTGTCGGCGGTCGCGAGCGCGGCGGAGGTCGCGCCGGGCGGGCAGGCGGTGATCGCGGTGATCCTCGATCACGGGGATGCGTTGCATTCGTGGCCCGCGGCGGTGCAGGACGTGCTGCCGCCCGAGATCGCCGAGTTTGCGATCCGCGCCGAGGTGGTGGTCGAGGGCGAGGTGGGTGGGCTTGGCGTGGTCGGTCCGGTGCAGTGGCCCGAGCCGAAGCCGGCGATGGTGCCGAACGTGACTGGCGTGGGGCCCGCGACGGTGGAGGTTCCGACGTACAAGGGGCGTGCGATCGCGTATGTGCCTCTGCTGATCGCGGAGGATGCGCCGGAGGGGGAGCTTCGTGTGCCGCTGTCGGTGAGCCTGCAGGCGTGCGACGACGAGCAGTGCTACATGCCGCAGACCGAATCGGTGGAGGTGGTGCTGACGGTGACGGCAACGCCTGCGCCCGTCGAGGTGAACGAGGACTTTGCTGGTTTCGATGCGAGCGTCTTTGCGGAACTGGTGAGGGACGAGGGTGTTGGCGGATCGGATAACGGCGCCGCGGGCGACGTGGCTGGCGAGGTCACCGAATCTGGCGGCGTGAAGTTCCTTGGTTTCTTCGCTTTGCCAGGCGGAGACTCGGGGCTGCTGATCTGGGCGCTGATCGCTGGGGGGCTGGTCGGCGGGTTCGTGCTGAACCTGACGCCTTGCGTGCTGCCTGTGATCCCGATCAAGATCATGACGCTGACGCAGCACGCTGGTGAGAGCCGGGGGCGTGCGCTGGTGCTCGGGCTGTGGATGTTTGTCGGTGTGGTGACGTTTTGGAGCGCGCTGGCGCTGCCTGTGCTGCTGCTCGAGGGGTTTGCGGATCCGAGCCAGCTCTTCGGGTATTGGTACCTGACGGCGGGGATCGGCGTGGCGATCTTCGTGTTCGCGTTCGGGCTGTTTGGGTACTTCGAGCTGACGTTGCCGCAGTGGGTCTACCGCTTTACGCCGAAGCCTGACAAGCCTGGTGGGGCGTTGCTCTTCGGTGTGTTCACGGCGTTGCTGGGTTTGCCTTGCTTCGGTTTCATCGTCGGTGCTTTGCTTCCGGCGGCTGCGGCGAGCGGTTCGGCGGTCGCGACCGGGGCGGTCTTCGTGTCGATGGGCGTTGGGATGGGGGCGCCGTACCTGGTGCTGAGCCTTTTCCCGCAGTTGGTGAGCCGGGTGCCCAAGACAGGGCCAGCGAGCGATCTGGTGAAGCAGGTCATGGCGCTTCTGCTGATGGCGGCTGGGGCGTACTTCATCGGAGCGGGCATGCTGGCGTTGGCGGCGGAGATGCCCTACATCGGCAGGGTGCTGCACTGGTGGGCGGTGGCGGGCTTTGTCGTGGCGGCTGGCGTGTGGCTGGTATGGCGGACGCTTCGGATCACAAATGCATCTGCGGTGCCCATGGCGGTGTTCGGCGCGTTCGCGCTGCTGCTGTCGGCGAGCGGTGTGTGGGTGGCGATGAATCAGACGGCATCGGCAAAGTCGCGGTGGACGACCGAGCAGGAGATCCTGTCGCAGCTACGGGGCGGGTTCACGACCGAGGGCTGGAATCGGTACTCGCCCGAGGTGGCCTCGCTCGCTATGGACTCGGGCAAGGTCGTGGTGATGGACTTTACGGCTGAGTGGTGCCTGAACTGCAAGGCGCTCAAGGCAGCGGTGCTGGACGCGGAGCCTGTGAAATCGGTTTTGGTCGGGGAGGAGGTTGTGCCGATCACGGTGGACCTGACGTCGCGGTCTGCCCCGGGGTGGGAGCGGCTCTCGGACCTTGGCCAGACGGGGATCCCGACGCTGGCGGTCTACGGCCCCGGGCTTCCGGACGGCCCTTGGATCGCCAATGCGTACACGTCCGGGCAGGTTCTGGAGGCGATCGAGCGTGCACGGGGCGGGAGCTTGGCGGCCGCGGACTGAAGGGGCGGGCCCTGAGAGCCGATTCCGTTGACCGGCGACCGATCCGGGTGTATGTTTCCACCCGCGGCGGATGCCGTGGACCACGTGAGTGGTTCAGGCGGGTGTAGCTCAGTGGTAGAGCGTCACGTTGCCAACGTGAATGTCGTCGGTTCAAATCCGATCACCCGCTTTGGAGCCCTCGGGACTGTCCCGGGGGCTTGTTTCTTTTTTGGTCGATTCGGCTGGGTGCGCGCAGGGATGGGGGTTGGGGGCCGTCTCCTTGGTGAAGGAGGTCGGTCATGAGCTACGGCGGAGCGTTGACGGATATCGAGGCGGTTCGGGCCTTCGCGGCGTCGCGGGACCCTCGGGCGTTCGAGGTGCTGCTGGAGCGGTACCAGCGGATGGTGCTGGCGACGTGCCTGCGGGTGCTGGGTGATCGGGGGCACGCGGAGGATGCGACGCAGGAGACGTTCCTGAAGCTCGCTCGGCACGCGGGGGAGATCACGAGCAACGCGGGGGCATGGCTGCACCGGTGCGCGACGCGGACGGCGATCGATGCGCAGCGGTCGCTGAAGGTGCGGCGCGAAGCGGAGCGGGTGGCCGCGAGCGAGCGGCTGAGCGATGACCCGACGGAGCGGACCTGGAAAGTGATCGAGCCTCTGGTGGATGCTGCGCTCGAGCGTTTGCGTGACGAGGACCGGGACGTGCTGGTGTCGCGGTTCCTGCTGGGGCGGACGCAGTCGGCGATGGCGTCTGAGGCGGGGGTGAACTCGGGGACGATGAGCCGTCGGATCGATCGGGCGCTGAAGCGGTTGCACGTTGAACTCGGCAGGGGCGGCGTGGAGATCGCGGGCGTCGGCGCGTTGGGCGGGGCGATGGTGCTCGCTGGCAAGTCTGTGGCGGGAGCCGTGGTGCCGACCGCGGAAACGGTTGCGTCGCTCGGGAAGATCGGGCTTGCGGCGGGCGCGACGGGCGGGGCGGGCGTGCTGACGAAGGCGGTCGCGATCGGGGCAGTGGCGGCGGTTGGTTTGGGGACGGTTGCCCTGGGTGTGATGCTGGCCGGGGGCGGCTCGGGTGGATCGGTGGCGGGCATTGCCGGGGCGCCGGCGGTCGCGGCGGTCGGTGATCCGGTGGAGCGTCCCAAACGCGAGATCAAGAACCTGACGATGGTGCACCACCAGGTTGGTGGCCCGATGGGGCCCACCATGGAGTGCGATGGTGAGACCATCGAGATGGCCCTGCCCTCCTGGAACGGGGAGACGGAGCGGATGGTGTTCCGCGTTCTGGACTGGTCGTCGGGTCGCGGTTCAGGGGGAACGCTGACGCTTCGGACCGAGTCGCTCGAGTTGGGCGAGGGGAGCGATCTGGTGGCGCTGCGCGGGCGCACGTTCGACGCTGAGTATCTGATCGACGAGTTCGGTCGGCTGCGGTTGGTGACGGAACTCGAGGAGGGCAACCGCGATTCGCGGTTGGTGTGGACGGGGGTCGGGGTCGGCGGGCAGGAGGACGAGCGCCCGTTCGTGGGATCGTGGGCGGAGGTGAGCCCGTGGGAGATGCGGATCCGCGAGGACATCGTCGAGGTGCTCAGCGGCGGCTACGCGGTGTACCGGTTCAAGGTGCTGGATTGGGACGAGCGCGACCAGTCTGAGGGAGGGGGCGTGACGCGGGTGCAGTCGATCTGTGTGGACTCGATGGCGCCGCAGTTGGTGGGCCAGCGGGTGAAGCTGCTGCTGCGGGAGGATGATGGGCTGTACGAGCTGTCGTTCAGGCAGTGGCCTCGGGATCGGGTGAACGAGTGGCCCGAGGGGTTCGAGGCGGACGAGGAGAACAACCTGAACGTGCTGGCGTTCCGGAGGGCGAAGTGATGCGGCGTTCTCCGACGACGCGTGATGGGTTCACGCTGATCGAGTTGCTTGTCTCCATCGCGATCATCGCGGTGCTGATCGGGATTCTGCTGCCCGTGCTCGGCTCGGCGCGGAGCCAGGCCCGGACGACGCAGTGTCTGAAGCAGGCGCAGCAGGTCGCGGTGGGGGTGATGACGTTCGCTGGCGACAACAAGGGGCAGCTGCCCTCGAACCGGACCGTGGTGGCACCGGGTGAGCACGTGACGTGGCGGGCGCGCCTGGTCGAGGCGGGGTATCTGGTTCCGGATGCGTGCGCGTGCCCGGCGCACCCGGGTGGCGAGCCGGCGAGCGAGCTTGGGTTGCCTGACCGGGAGACGGTGTGCGTGGGCGACATCGCGTCGAGCTACGCGCTGAATGGTCACCTGCTCTGGAAAGAAGAGGTTTCGGAAAAGGGGGTGAGCCGGAGCGACGTGACGATCCGGAGGCCCAGCCACACGATCCTGATCGCCGAGACGCGGGCGCGGTTCCCGGATCTGCGTGTGACGGACCCGCTGATCGCGGCCGACATCGATAACGAGGCTGGCTCGGGCGGTGTCTACGGGTACTGGCACCGGGGGGAGGGGACGTACTCGTTCAGCGACGGGCACGCCGAGACGATCGGGATGCTGGAGACGGGGAACCCCGACTGCCGGTGGCACAGCGGGAAGGACTGGGGCGAGGATCCGTTCGACCCGCAGGTTCGGGAGGAGCTCAAGAGCCACGATCACCCGGACTGGGAGCTGCTGCTGAACCCGGTGTATCTGGACTAGGAGCAGAGCGCGTTCCGGTTGGGGAACTCGACGGAAGTGCTCTCCGATTGCCGCGTCCAGCGGATGCGCCGGTGCGTTTGCGGCCCTTTCGCGTGTGCGTTGTGCGGAACGTGGTTGTGCTGCGGTGTGGCATCTGTATGATAACTCGTTCTCGTTGACTCGCGGTCTCCCCGAGAATGGAGCTTGCTCATGCAGTTCTGGACGCTTGATGAGATCGAGCAGCACGCCATGGCGGATCACGAGGTGGGCGAGGAGATCTCGCCCGGGGTGACGATCACGCGTCGTCGGATCTTGCAGGTCGGATTGGGCGGTGCGGCGGCTCTGCTGGCTGCTGGGTGTGGCATGTCCGGACAGACGGGCGTGGGTGACCCGTTGGCGGGCGGTATGGCTGACGGGAACGAGCCGCTCACGATCGAGCAGTTGTTGGCACAGATCAGGCCTCAGGCGACGCGGATGATCGCTGCGGATCGGCCTGAGCGTCGGTCGGATGAGTCGTCGTATCTCGAGGCGGTTTCGCGGCTGCTTGCGAGATACACGCCCGAGGAGCCCTGGGCGATGCGCGAGCTGGGCGAAGGCGAGTGGGGCATGAACGCGGCGGCGCGGATGCCGCCGATCGTGGTCTTCGACATCCACATGCAGCCCGGGGCCACGATCAATTTGCACGATCACCGTCATTACAACGGGGTGTTGCAGTGCAACGAGGGGTCGGTGCGATGCCGGAACTTCGATATCGTGCAGCCGGACGGTGCGCCGCTGGACATCGCGGCTGGTGAGGTGCCTCCGATGGGCGAGAGCTTCCTGATCCGCGAGAACAGTGACGCGGTGCTGACACCCGGGCGTTTGTCGACGCTGTCGCGAGACCGTGACAACATCCACCACGTGGTGGCCGGGCCTGAGGGGTGCAAGCTGTCGGACGTGTTTACGTACTTCCGCCGCGAGGCGCGGTCGTATGGGCTGGAGTGGGACGAGCGGCCACTGGTCCGGGGTGGGGACACGTACGAGGTGGCGTGGCAGGCGTAGCCGCGCCCAGGTGGGGTGACGGCGTTGACTGCGTCTGACAGATCAATGCACGACTGAGTGTGTGCCCGAGTCCCGCGCCAGCGGGGCTTTTACTGCCAGCGCGTGCTAGCACCCTGCGTTGAAGTTCAGAATCCAGGCGTTGAAGTCGGCTGGGCTGCACAGGCCGTCGGCGTTCTGGTCGCACTCGGGGGCACCGGCGTTGAAGGCGAGGATCCAGGCGTTGAAGTCCGCTGGGGTGACCTCGCCGTCACCGTTGGTGTCGGCGGGGCAGGGGTTGCAGCCTTCGGGGGTGAGCGAGCAGAGGTCGATGATCAGGTACTCGCCCGCGTCGAGCGTGGTGTTGCCGTTGCCGGCGGGGGCCTGGGTCTGGAGCTCGCCCACGTCGTTGGTGCTGTAGCCCGCGGCGGCGATCGCGACCTGATCGGGCAGTGCGCCGAACTCGGCGGCGAGATCGATGAGACCCTCGACGACGGATCCTCGGGCGACGCTCGCGCTCGCGGCGTCGAACCAGCCGGCGAATCCGTTGGTTGATTCGGCGCCGATGAACGCGTCCCACTGGGCGACCTGCCCGGCCTTGCCCCACATGGCGTTGGTCAGCGCGCCGGGGGTCTGGGCGACGAGCAGGAAGTGGTCGTTGGCGGCGGGCGCGGTCATCGCGACGTAGAGCTGGTTGCCGTCGAGCCCGGCGTGGAGCTGGATGCCGTCGTGCTCGGTCACGAGCGTGGCTGCGGCATCGAGCGTGCCGTCGATGGTGAACGAGGGCGAGCTGGTGCCCTCGACGGCGAGGTGCCAGTCCTGCCCGTTGTTGTTGTCCCAGGTGCCGGTGCCGTTGTTGAAGGCGAGATCGACGACGGTGGCGCTGGTCGGGATGGTCAGGTCGAGTGACCAGGTCTGGTTGGCGGCATCGAAGGTCATTGCGGGGCCGGGGGTGATGACGTTCTGCCAGCCGTTGAAGCCGACGTGGGCTAAAACCTGCTGCGCGCCGGCGAGCGGGCCCCCTGCGGGGTCGAAGGTGATCGTCGCGGGCTCGCCCGCGACGAGCGTCTCGGGATCGGTGGTGACGCGTGGGTCGTTGCCGCCCGGGTTGGAGCCCTCGCCGTCGCCGATCCAGACGTGCTGGATGGGGGAGCGGGTGACGTTGCCGAGGTCGTCGGTGGCTTCGACGTAGTAGTCGATGAACGTGTCTTCGAGTCCGGTGATCTCAGCAAAGTACTGATCGGCGATGGCGTTGGGCATCTCGAAGAAGTTGAGCTCGGGGTTGTTGTAGATGTTGCCGGCCGGGAATTGCCGCTGCGTCATGGGGATTGACTGCCATGTGCCTACGCCTAGCCCGCCGGCGTAGGTCTCGTTGGCGTGGTCGGCCAATGCGTTCGTTCCGTCGTCGTCGACGCGGATCTTGAGCGTGACGCTCTGCGTGCCCGAGACATCGTGGACGAAGGTCCAGATGTGGAAGTCGGTGGTGGCGATGTGCTGCTGATAGCCGAAGGGGGCGCCGAAGTTGATTTCGCCCGGGTTCCAGGGCCAACGCTGGGGGATCCAGATCTCTGGGCCCGTGCTGTCCGTACCCGAAGCAATAACGGGCATGGCGTGCTGGAGGGCCTCGTTGCAGGCGATCGCGGGCTTGACCTCGAAGTCGAGGGCGGTGCCGTAGTACATGTAGCCCGAGTTGAGGGCCCCGAGGAAGTAGTGCCAAGCGCGCTCGGCGGGGCGCGAGGCGCCGTTCGGCTCGACGACGTGCCCGATGCGCACGGGCAGGCCCTGATCCTCGCTGATCTGCTCGGCGGTGTCCACGGCGTTCTGGGCGGCGGTGATCACGGCCCAGTTGCGGATGTCCTCGGCCCAGCCGTTCTCGATGTCGACCTGACCCTGCGCGTTGACGGGCGGGTAGTTCCAGTTGAGGAACCAGGGCGAGCCGAAGTCGCCGTCGGCGTTGACCCACGCGCCGTCTTCGACGTGCACGATGGCGTTCGCGGGGACGGGGTGGTCGGCGAGGTACTCCTCGACCACGGTCGCGTGGTAGCCGCTGCCCTGCGCGGCCGAGACGAGATTGGGCGTGGCTTCCATGTAGTACGAGAACCCGCCGCCGAAGGCGTTGTCGCCGTCGTGGGCGAGCGTGACCAGCATGGGGCGATTGGGATCGTTGTTGGCCTGGAGGTTGTCGAAGTGCGACGTGCCGATGGGGTTGTAGCCGTCCTCCCAGCTGACGGACTGGCTGGCGGGGATGACGATGATCTCGTGCACCGCGCCCGTGTCGGGATCGACGTACTGGGCGCGTTGGGGCGTGAGCGACTGCGGGTAGGCCTCGGCGGGGGCGCAGCCGCGCGAGATCTGCACGCGGTAGTAATCGTGCGATCCCGGGTTGACCATGTCGGCCTTGTTGGGCGGGTCGCAGTTGATGCCGCCCGAGCCGATGACGACGGGGTAGTCCTGGTTGGCCCGGCTGATCTTCTCGGCGCTGACGACCGACCAGTCGATGCCCTCTTCATCCAGAACCTTGATCAGGCGCGTAGAGAAGGCCATCTCGCTTGGGAAGAAGCCCCGGGACTGCGGCGCGGTGCTGCCCCAGGTGCCCGCGTAGACGTGCTTGTAGGCCTGGATCTCCTTGCGCTGGGTGGACTCGCTCACCAGCGGCATGAGCGCGTGATGGAAGGGGAAGACGACGACGTCGAGCCTGGGCTTGTTCTGGCCGGCGGTGCGCCAGCCTCGGGCCTGGATGTAGGGTGAGTTCCAGTTTGACGAGTATCCGAGCTGGTTGACGCCGCCGAGCGAGTTGATGTTCTGGATCAGCCCGCCCGAGTAGGAGACCTGGGCCCCGGCCTCGGGCGCCCAATCGATGGCGTCGATCGCGTCCCTGACGCGGTGCTGGTAGACGGCGACGCGATCTGCCTTGCCGAAGATCTCGCGGAGATTGTTCTCTGGGTTGGTGGCGCCGGCGTCGGTGCGGAGGATCGAGTCCCACGCGAACTCGTAGCGGTCAGGGCCCCCGACGGTCTGGTCGGGCCAGTAGATGGGCTGCTCGAGGTGCCAGAGGTAGGTGAAGTGCAGCTTCTCTTGGGCGGCTGCGGTCGGGGCGAGACCGATGGCTGCGAGGATGGCAGCGGGCACTGAGGAACGGATCATGCATTGGTCTCCGGGGCGCTTCGTGCGCGACGGAGTCATGATACCGTAAATGATCACCCAAATGGGCAGAATTCGATCGGTCTGCTGGTGACGGGCGGCCGCGCTTACTCGGCGTTGAGTTCGTCGCAGATGATGCGTGCCTGGGGCTCGCTCTCGCAGCGGCGGAAGGTGGTCCAGGTGGTGTTGCTGGTCCGGCGCCAGACCCACCAGTCGCCCGAGAGGTCTTGGGCGACTCGGTAGGCGGGCACGCCGGCGAGCACGACTTCCGGCTGTCCCTGGGTTGAGGTGAGTTGGTCGTTCATGTGCGGCTCCTTTCATCCCGATTGGGATGCCCTATTTTCTCATGTCGGGGGGTGTTGGGTCAAGTGTTGGTCTTTGGGTCGGTTGTTTGTGAGTGCTAGGTGGTGTTGTGGTCACCGTGACTCGGAGTGCAGCGAGAACTCGAACCAGCTTTCCTGGCCCGCGACGGAGGATCGGGTCGCCCGGGCGCGGCTGGAGCCGGAGGCCTGGGCGAGCTTCCAGAGGAGGGGCTGGAGGTTCGGCCATCGTCTGGCGAGCCTCGCGAGGGGCGTGAGCGCGAAGAGCCGGATGAGGTCGTCGTCGAAGGAGACGTGCATCTCGGCGTGTCCGGGGTCGCCCTGGCGTCCGGCGCGGCCGAAGAGCTGGCGGTCGACGCGTCGCTCCTGGTGGCGTTCGGTGCCCAGGACATAGAGCCCTCCGAGGTCGCGGGCTTCGGTGTCGAGCTTGATGTCGGTGCCGCGTCCGGCCATGTTGGTGGCGACGGTGACGGCGCGGGCCTTGCCCGCGCGGGCGATGATCTCGGCTTCCTCGGCCTCGCGTTCGGCGTTGAGCACGCGGCACTGGATTCCCGCTTGGGTGAGCTGGGCCGCGATACGTTCGCTGGTGAGCACGCTGCGTGTGCCGACGAGGATTGGCTGGCCGGTCGTGTGGATGTGCTTCACGCGTTCGACGACAGCTGTGATCTTGTCGTCCTCGGTGGTGTGGTAGGTGTCGGGGTGTTCGGTGCGCGCGATGGGCTTGTGGGTTGGGATGCGGACGACGGGGAGGCGGTAGGTGCGCCAGAGCTCGTCGCGGACTTCGTGGAGGGTGCCCGACATGCCGCAGAGGTGGGTGTAGCGCTGGAAGAAGCGTGCGTAGCCGATGCGGCTGGAGGTGCGTCGGGCTTCGCTGGGATCGAGGCCCTCCTTGGCTTCGACGGCTTGGTGCAGGCCCAGCTGCCAGCGCCGGCCCTCGAGGACGCGCCCCGTGGATCGGTCGATGATCTCGACGGTGCGTTTTCCGTCGGAGCTTTGCTTGATGATGTAGTCGTCGCCCAGGGTCATGAGTTCCTTGGCGGTGAGAGCCGTCCGGATGAGTTCCTCGCGCCGGCGGGTACCGGACCAGAAGGGGGGGAGCGACTGGGCGGCCTCTGCGATGCGATCTCGCCCGGCGCCGGTCAGCGAAATGTGCCGCGCTCTGCGGTCGAGTGTGTAGTGCAACTCGGGCTGGAGATCGCGGGCGAGCTGCGCGGCGGTTCGGTGGTGCTTCGCTGGGTCCGAGGGGTCTGCGCCGTCGTCGGTCGGGTCTGCGGAGATGATCGCGGGGGTGACGGCCTCGTCGATCAGGACGGAGTCGGCTTCGTCGACAACCGCGGCGTAGAGCCCGCGTTGGACGACCTGGTCGTGCCAGTCCCCCGCGTCGTCCTCGAGGATGTCCTCGATGAGGGCTCGGGTGACGCTGGTCTGGGTGGGGGCCTTGAGCCGGTCGCGGAGGAAGTCGAAGACGATCTGCTTGTCGGCGGCGTAGGTCACGTCTGCGTCGTATGCGGCGCGGCGCTCGTCGTGTGGGGTGTCGTTGGTGATGGAGCCGACGCGGATGCCGACGCGGCGGAGGCAGGGGGCGACGATGCCCGCGTCACGCGTGGCGAGGTAGTCGTTGACAGTGAGGACGTGGACGCCCCGCCCGCGCCAGGCGAGCAGTGCGGTGGGGAGGATGGCGGTGACGGTCTTGCCCTCGCCCGTGGCCATCTCGGCGGCGGCGCCGTCGGCCATCGCGAGGGCGCCCATGATCTGCTCGACATGGAGCGTGAAGCCCAGCTCGCGTCGGATGATCTCGGTGAGCAGGGCGTAGGCGTCGTCGGTTGTTTCTTCGGGTCTCAGGCGCGCCGCGTCGATCACGGGCTGTGCGTGGTCGTGGAGCGCGGCGTCGGAGTGGTTGCGGAGGGTGTCGGCGGCTTCGGCGATGCGGGTGGCGCGTTCGCGTGTGTCGGTGCGAGTGCGGACGCGGTGGGCGCGCCCGTGGATCCACTCGCCGATGAGATCGAGCCCTTTGGCGGGGCTGGGTCGTTCGGCGGGGGTCGCGAGGGAACGCCAGAGGCGTTGCGAGCGGGCGGCGGGGTTCATCGCCCCAGTCTCGCGTCGATGAGGGCTCGGATGTGGCGGACGAGCCTGGGTGCCAGTGGTTCGGCGGGTAGCTCGATGCGCACGCGGCCCCGTCGGCCCTGTAGCAGGGTGTCGCTTGCCTCTGGGACGAGCTCGACCTGTGTGATGGGGCTGAGCGCCCGACGCGGGTCGGCGGGGTCTTGGAGGATGGCGCCTCCGGTCGAAGAGGCGAGTGCTGTGGTGGGGAGCTCGCGGGTGCCGGCGGGCCAGACGCGGGCCACGGTAGCGTCGATCTGGGTGCCCGCAGTGCCGCGGAGGCGGGCGCTGGCGCGCGTCGATCCCGGTTCGAGTTGTTGCAGCACGCGGGGCGCGATCTCGTCGGTGACGGCGGCGAGCAGTGTCGGGCCCGCGTCGGGCAGGACGTAGGCGAGGACCTCTCCCTTGCGGACGAAGCGCCCCGCGCCCTGCTCGAGTTCGTGGCCCGTCGATCGCGGCGTCACGAGGCGGCCCTCGGTGGGCGCGGTGATCCGGAGGGCCCGGACCTGGCGTTCGAGTTCGGCGAGTTCGTCGCGGGCGAGGCTGAGGTGGGTCTCTGCGACGCGCCGCTTGGCGGGGGCGTCGGCGGCCGCGGCGTCGAGGACGGCCTCGGCGCGGTCGACGCGGGCGCGGGCGGCGTCGCGGTCTCGGACGAGGGTGGGGTTGTCGAAGACGAAGACCAGGTCGCCGGCTTTGGTCCGTTCGCCCGGCGCGATGCGCACCTCGCGGAGGTAGCCCGGAGATTCGGCTCGCAGCGTGCCCAGATCGCTCCAGTCCACGACGGCGGGCACGCGCGCGGACGCGGGCAGCGGGAGCCAGAGGAAGACGGCGACCAGCGGGCCCACGATCGCGAGCGTGGCGCCGATCGCTCGGGCGCGGCGTCCGAGCAGTTGCGGGCTGGTCGCCAGGTACCAGGCGCACATGACCACCGGGAGAACGAGCCAGATGAACCCGAAGAAGACCGCGAGGATGATCCCGAGCGAGAGGTACTGCCCCATGACGAGGATCAGGATCGCGGTGACGACGGTCAGCCGGTAGGGGAGCGCGAGGGCGTGGTAGGTCAGCAGGAACCGGGCCTCGGCGATGTCGCGGACCGGCGGGGACTTGCTTGAGAGCACGCCGAAGAGCTTGGTGAGGACGAGGTGCTTCCAGAGTTCCTTGGCCCTGTTTGCGAGGTTGGGCGTGCCTGTGAGGTCGGAGAGGATGTAGTACCCGTCGTAGCGCAGGAGCGGGTTGAGGTTGAAGACGAAGGTGGTGGCGCCGGAGATGATCATGATGTTGAAGGCGAGTGTGCGCGTGAGCCCGGGCTCGGCGTGGGCCCAGACGATCGTGGCGCCGGCGGCGAGCGCGAGCTCGATGAAGATGCCGCCCAGGGCGACGAGGACGCGGCGCCAGGTGTCGGGGAAGCGCCAGGAACTGCTGGCGTCGCAGTAGGGCAGGGGCATGATGAGGGCGATGAGCATGACGCCGATCTCGGTGCAGCGTCCGCCCATGGCCTTGCATGCGGTAGCGTGCCCGAGCTCGTGCAGAAATCGGATGGCGAGAAATGCTGCGGCGAGCCAGATGATGTTGCTCGGGTCGAGGACGTTGTTGAAGCTGGAGCCGATGCGGTCGATGTTGACGATCAGCTCGAAGACGGCCCAGAGCGACAGGGCGGTGAAGACGATCGCGCCGGGCCAGCCCCAGGCGAGGCGGAGGATGCCTCGCAGCGGGTGGAGGACGGGCTCGGGGTTGAGCAGCGGGATGTGGTAGAAGAGCCAGTTGCCGGTCCTGCGTTTGCGGCGTTGGCTCCGGAACCGCTGTTGGCGTTCGGCGATCATGTCGGGGGCGAGCGGCTGGTCGCCCACGAGCAGGCCGTAGAGCTGGAGCTGGGCGAGCAGGTCGAGGCACTCGCGTTGGGTGGGGGCCTCGTCGCCAAGCTGTGCGAGGCAGGCGTGCCAGGCTTCGTCGGTGGTTCGGGTGCCGTCGAGCATGCCTACGAAGAAGCGTGCGGCCTCGCTGAGGCGGTAGTACGCGCCGCCTGCGGGGTCTTCGACGACATAGCGGACCGCTGGGCCTTGTCGCTGGCGGATGAAGCGTGCGTGTGGGCTCAGCCTCGGTTTGGTGTCGGCGACTCGGAACCAGAGATCGCTGAAGGTCTGCGACGCGGCGCCGTGGGATTGATCGAGGAGCTTGGGCACGGGGTCACCACCAGAGCCGGAGGCGCACGACGTCGACGACGGGTCGGGCGAGTTCCCAGAGCGTGGTGGACCAGCCTGCGCGGAGGCGGGCTGACCCTGTCATGCCCGGGCGGAGTTGCGGGCTTTCGCGGTCGATGGAGGCCTCGACGAGGTAGACGCTCCGCCCCTCGCGGAGCTGCGCGACGGGGTTGATCCGCGCGACGGTCACGGGGATGCGGCGTCCGGCCTGGCCTCGGGTGGTGATCCAGCCCGTCTGCCCCTGCTTCATGCGGTCGGCGTCGGCCTCGGGGACTTCGATGACCGCGATGGTGGTGTCGCCCACAATCTCGAGGAGAATCTTGGTGGCGTCGACGGGGGCACCTTCGAGTCGTTCGAGGTCGCCGATGCTAACGGTGCCGTCGATGGGGGCGCGGATCTGGGACTCGGCGAGGCTGCGCTCGATGAGCTGGACGGAGACGCTTGCCTCATCGATCTCGGCCTGGATGGCCCGCGCGTCGGAGCGTCTTCCCTTGGCGAGGGCGTCGTCGCGTCGGGTGCGGAGCGTGTCGAGGTTGGCGTTGACCTCGGCGAGGCTGAGGGAGAGCTGATCGGTTGCCATCTCGACGAGCAGGTCGCCCGCGGCGACTCGGTCGCCCGGGCGGACGTGGGCCTTGGCGAGGTAGCCCGCGAAGGGCGGGACGATGGCGCGCGAGGTCTCGGCGTGGAGTTCCATCGGCGCGGCGATGCGTGAGGGGATCGGCACGCCTGCGGCGAGCGCGAGGATGACGATCAGCGTGAGGGCGACGAGCTTCTTGGCGGTGTGGCGCGGGCCGACGATGGCGGCGCCGAGATCGCGGAAGTCGTCGCGGAGGACCTGCGGCGCTCTGCGGTCGGCGAGGCGGCGCGTGTAGACGGCCGGGCCCACGAACTCGGCGATCAGTCGGACGAGCGGGAGCGAGGCGGCGGGGAAGGGATCGTTCTGGTCGCGCTCGAGGACGATCACGCCCACCAGGTCGCCCTCGATGCGGAGCGGGATGCTGACGATGGAGGAGGGCCCGAAGGCCTCTGAGAGGCGCGCGTGCTCGCTGATGACGCGGCGCTGGGCGGGGTCGTTCTCGATCGCGTCGGGGGCGGGGTAGATGACCTCGGCGTCTTGCAGCGAGGTTTCTTCCATGACGGCTTCGAGGGCCTCGACGGCAGGGGCGTGCTTGTCGAGGTCGTCGGAGCCCGAGACCGCAACGACGCGGATGCGGTCGGCCTTGATCATGCCTATGGAGACGCGTGTGCAGGCGAATCGCCTTCTGAGCTCGTCGGCCATCAGCGAGGACATGGCCTTGGCGTCGGTGCCCTGCTGGGCTCGGTCGAGCAGGACCAGCGTCTCTCGCAGGATGACCTTCTGCTCGGCTTCTTGGAGGGCGGAGCGACGCCAGAGGTGGGCCTCGAAGCGGCTGGTCGTCAGGCCCAGTTTGGCGAGGGCCTCGTCTGGATCTCGCGTGGCGCGGGGGGCGAGGACGACCGCGGCGCCCTCGACGTTGCCCTCGGCTCGGAGCGGGACTGCGAGGGCGAGGTGGGTGGGTTCGTTGCCGTAGAGCGCCCCGGGGCCTGTGATCTCGATGGGCTCGGCGATGGGGCGTCCGTTGTCCTGGACTGCCCGTTCGGCGATGGCGGTGATGCGCTTGGAGAGCGGTTCGTCGAGGGTGCTTGCTGTGCCGCTGACGGACGCGGCGATGCCGCCCGTGCGTGAGGCGCTCTGAACGAGGTAGATGGCCCCGGTGTCGGCGCCGAGGAGCCGGCACTGAAAGCGCACAAGCACAGACAGGAACTCGATGAGTTCGGCGTTGCGTTGGCGCGGTCGCGTAGCGAGCGGGGTGTCGCTCGTTTCGACGGGCGTCTGGCTAGGAGTGGTGGACTCTTCGGTGGTCATGCGCTGTGGCGTGACTCCGCTGCGCCGCCGGGGTTACTCGGCGAGCTGGGGGCCTTCGCCCTGGCCCTGCTGGGCTGGCGGCTGGATCTGGATCTCGCCGTTGCGTTCTTCGTACTGGCGGATGACCTGGCCCAGACTGATGGCGTGACGCTTCGCGGCGGCCCAGTTCATGACGACACGGGAGCCGACGTTGAACTGGAGTGCGGGCTGGCCTTCGGGGCCCTGGACGGGGAGGTTGATGCCGAAGTCGAGGACGACCTCGTCGCCTGTGGTGGAGGTGCGGATGATGTTCGAGTAGGTGGTGGTCATCTTGCTCTCGTCGATGCGGAGCTGGACCTGCTGCTGCTGGGGCTGGTCGGCCATGGTGAGATCGCCTTTCGGTGCTCTATTGAGGTCGGGGTGCCACTTCGGGTTCGTCGGCCTGGTCTGGCGGCTTGTCGCCAGCGGCGGTCGGCGAGAGGAAGCGTAGATCGGGAAGGGTGACGAGGCGAGCCCGTTGTCGGTTGTGGTGTCGATTCGCGGGCGGTTGCCGGTCGGTTCACTCGGATTCCGATTCCTGGGCGAGCTGATTCGGGAAGCTGACCCGGGCGTGGAGGCCGCTGGGCAGGCGATCGGGGTTGGGGACTTCCACCCGGATCGCGATCTGCCTGACGGAGGGGTCTCCGGTGGCGGGGATGAAGATGATCCTGGCGTCCTGGGCGAGATCGGCTTCGATGTCCTGCCATTCGACCGTGGCGGGGTCGCCCACGCTCATCCTCCGGGCCAGGGCGGGGGGGACGGTGACGTCGATGTGCAGCTGATCGATGTTGACGAGGGTGACGACGGTGGTGAGCTCGTCGACCGTCTCGCCTGCCTGCTTCGCGGCGTCGACGACATCGCCCGCGATGGGCGCGAGGATGCGCATCTCGTCGAGGCGCGCGGTCTCGCGCTGGAGGGTGAGTTCTCTGGATCGCATGTCGGCCTCGGCGGCTCGGAGGTCGAGCTGGGCCCGATCAAAGGCGAACTGGGCCTCTCGGACGTCCTGATCGTTCGCGCCGCCCTGGTCGCGTGAGTTCAGCGTGATGTCGAGTTCGTCCTTGCGGAACTGGACGGTCAGCGCTGCGATCTGCATGGTCGAGTCGTCCCCGGCCTGTGCCTCGGCGAGTTCGACCTGGGCTGCCTGGACACTGTCGTCCATGCGGATCAGCAGCTGACCTGGCTGAACGCGGTCGCCCGGCTCGACGAGGGTGTTGGCGACGGTTCCCCGGACGCCGAAGGCGAGCTCACGGACGTCGGCGGGGCGTGAGACGCCGGGATAGGACTGTTGGGCGGTTGGCTGATAGGTGAGTGCGAGTGCGGCGAGCGCTGTGGACGCGAGCAGGTTCATCATGGGACCTCGTGTTCGTTGTTGGTGTGTTCCTTGGGTGTGAGTGATCAGGTGCCTTGGCCGAACGCGTCTTGAGCCGGGCCACTCCGTGTTTGCCGCGTCGGTCGCGGTCATGGTATCGGGATTGTGCCCCCAGGCTTCGGACACACGGCTGGCGGGCCGTGGACCCTCGGATGACACGCTGTGGCTTCGAGATCGGGGAGCGAGCGTTGCTTGCCGCAGTCCTACGCGTCGGGTTCCAACACCGCTGCGAGTGTTCGCCGTGCTAGGCGTTCCATGTCGGGGTTTCGATTCCGGTAGTACGGCAGCTGGATCGCGGCGACACTCAGAGCCCAGCCGCGGGCGCGCGTCCATGCCTCGTCATCGGCTCCTGTTTGCTCTCGGAACACGGCTCGCTGGTTGGCCCCCAGTTCGTACCACGCGAACGCGAGGTCACACGCAGGGTCGCCGACTCCAAGACCGCCCCAGTCGATGACCGCGCCGAGCCTTCCCGCGTTGATGATGAGATTGCCGCCGTGGAGATCGCCGTGGATCCAGGTTCCGGTTGGCGCCGGCGTAGCGGCCAGTGCGCGGTCCCAGATCTGCTCGAGCGCTCGGACGGGAATGATATCGGTTGCGCGTCGCAGCGCGGTGCGCGTCGGTTCGTCGCGCTGTTGGAGTGGGAGCCCGCGTCCGAAGTTATGGGTGCCCGGAGCAGGCCCGTTGTCTGTGGGGCGGGCCGACAGTGCTGCGACGAAGCGGCCGATGTCGTGAGCCAGTGCGTCGCGGTCGGCGTTCTGTTCGGACCAGAGGGCTCGCCCTTCGAACCACGGGACGACTGACCAGGGCGCGTTGTAGTGCTTTGTCGGGCGGCCCATGCGGTGCGGTACCGGGGCGGGTACAGGCAAACCGGTCGCTACGGTCTTGAGCCAGCGGTGCTCTTTGGCGCACTGCAACGCGGCGTCTGGCCCGAGTGGGAACCGCAGCGCCAGCGACTCACCCAGGCGGAGCAGCAGGTGAGCGGTGCCGACAGCGGTTTGCGCCGAGATGGTTTGATCGGCCAGATCAGGGAACTGCTCGATGAGCAGTTGTCGGGCCAGTCCGGCGTCCGTATGTAGAGCGTCTGGCTGCGTCAAACAGGCTTAGAGCGGCTGTTTGGACGGGCGGATGATCATCTCGTTGACATCGACGTCGGCGGGCTGGGCGACCGCGTAGTGGATCGCCTCGGCGATGGCGTCGGCGTCGATCGCGATGTCCGTGAACTGCTTGACGCCTTCCTTGATCTCTGGGACGGCGATGTGGTCGGCGAGCTCGGTCTTGATCGCCCCGGGGCTGATGTTGGTGACGCGGATCGAGCCGTCCGACTCCATGCGGATGCCCTCGCTCAGCGCTCGCACGGCGAACTTCGTGGCGCAGTACACGGCGGCACCCGGGAAGACGAGGTGGCCCGCGACCGAGCTGACGTTGACGAAGTGGCCCGAGCCCCGCTCGCGCATGAGCGGCTGGGCGGCGGCAACGCCGTTGAGCACGCCCTTGATGTTGACGTCCACCATCCAGGTCCACTCGTCGATGCGGTTCATCTCGACGGGTGAGAGGGGCATGACGCCCGCGTTGTTTACCCAGACATCGAGCTTGCCGAATGTGTCCTTGGCGGTGTTTGCTGCTCGCTGCATGTCGTCGAGCGAGGTGACGTCGGCTTCGACTGCGATCGCTTTACCGCCGCTGGCTTCGATATCGGAGACAAGCTGGTCGAGCCGGTCCTTGCGGCGTGCGACGGCGACGATGCTTGCCCCGGCTTTGCTGAGCACGCGTGCGGTGGCCTCGCCGATGCCGCTGCTCGCCCCGGTGATGACTACGACTTTGTCTCGTGCTCCGCTCATCGCCCGACCTCCTTTTGAGCCGGGCTGTCCCGGCGGGGTGTCTACGCCCGGGGCATGTTACAAGGGCATCTGAGCCCACGTACACATGTGAATGCCGGAGGGGGGACTCGAACCCCCACGGGTTTTACCCCGGCGGATTTTGAATCCGCTGCGTCTGCCAATTCCGCCACTCCGGCATCGGATGGTGATGATGCGGGGGCGGCCGGTGCGGGTCAACCCGCGGATGGGGGTGCGATTCCTGACGGGCTCATTGGTTTGCGGTCGGGAGAGAACTAGACTGGCCCTCGCCTCGCCGGGATCGGCGGGGGAGGGTGGAAGGTCCCGCAGAAGCAAGGGTTGCGACGATGTCCGAGACTGCCGAGAAGATCAGCACGAGCACGGTGAAGGAGAACGGGCCGACGAGCCGGACGCTGTCGATCGAGGTGTCGGCGGACACGATCGCGGAGCGGCTGGGCGAGTCGTTCGATGCGTTGCTGACCGAGGTGGCCCTGCCCGGGTTCCGCAAGGGGCACGCCCCGCGTGGGCTGGTCGAGAAGCGGTTCGGCGATCGCATCCGCGAGGAGGCGAAGGGCCAACTGGTGTCGACCGCATATTCCGAGGCGGTTGAGGAGCACGGGCTCAAGGTCGTGGGCGATCCGTTCTCCGAGCAGCTCGACCTGGTGGAGATCGTCGATGGCGAACCGCTGAAGTTCGAGATCGAGGTCGAGATCCTGCCCGAGTTCGAGGTTCCTGAGTTGGACGGCTTGGCACTGAAGCGTCCGACCGGTGAGGTGACGGACGAGATGATCTCGGCGGAGGTCGAGAAGCTGTGCCTGGCCGAGGGCGAGCTCGAGGATCGCGAGGTCGGCGAGCCAGGCGATTACCTCACGGGGCGCGGCGTGATGAAGGCCGGCGAGACCGTGATCCACGACATCGAGGGTGCCGTGGTGCAGCTGCCCAAGGACAAAGACGAGGGGATGATCCTGGGTGTGCTGGTCTCGGACCTGAAGAAGCAGCTCGGCTCGCCCAAGCCTGGCGACGAGGTAACGGTGTCGACCAAGGGCCCCGAGAACCACGAGAACGAGGCGGCGCGTGGCGCGGACCTCGTGGTCACGTTCGTCGTCGAGACTGTCGCACGGATCCTGCCCGCGGAGGCGTCGGTGATTGCCGAGCGTGTCGGGATGGCGGACGAGGCCGCGCTGCGTGAGGCGTTGCGTGGTCAGATGGAGCAGAAGCTGGAGAGCGATCGCGGCGTGCTGTTGCGGCAGCAGGTCGCCAAGCACCTGCTGGAGAACGTGGACTTCGAGTTGCCGAAGCGTCTGACGGCTCGCCAGGCGTCGAGCGTGCTCGAGCGTCGTCGTGCGGAGTTGATGTACCGCGGGGTGGACGCCCAGAAGATCGAGGAGAACATCGCGCGGCTCCGTGCGGCCTCGGCGCAGGATGCGGTGCGAGAGCTCAAGCTGCTGTTCATCCTGTCGCGTGTCGCCGAGATGAAGGAGGTCTCGGTGAGCGAGGCCGAATTGAACGGGGCGATCGTTGGGATGGCGCGTCGTCAGAACCAGCGGCCCGAGGCGCTGCGTGACCACCTGATCAAGTCTGGGCAGATCAACACGATCTACCAGCAGATCATGGAGCAGAAGGCGCTTGATGCGATCGTCGCTTCGGCGAAGGTCGAGGACGTGACCGCGGACGAGTGGAACGAGCACGCGAAGACTCTGAACGAGGCCGGCGTGACCGCTGGTGAGGACGCCTCGGGGTAACGCGGAGCGGCCCGCCTGGTCAGGCGGTCTTGGTGTCGGCGTGGTCCGGATCGGACGGCATTGGCTGGGCGTGCTCGGCCAGGCGCGGGGCGTCGGCGGGTGTGGAGATGGTGCCGCACTTGGGGCAGACGACGCCGTACTGCCCGATGGGCTGCTGCGCGAGGTTCTGTCCGCAGCCGATGCAGATGGTCTTGGTGATGGTGAGTCTCGAGGCTACGGAATTGACCGCGACGGCCGCGATGGCGAAGGCGCCCGCGACGATGGGCCAGGCGGGTGCCGAAACGATGCTGATCACCCCGACGACTGCGAGCACGAGCCCGACGACGATGGCAAATGCCCGCAGGCGGAGTTTGTGGAGGAAGGCGATGCGCTCTTGGAGTGCGATGCGCTTGGATTGGAGCCACTTGTTGATCACTGGGGGTTTCCTGCGCGGGCCGGCTTTCGCGTGGGCCTGTGGTTCTGTATGAATATACGGTCCGAAGGGCGGTCGGGCTTGCGTCTGGGTTGAGAAAGGCGGTGCGCGTGCGGGTTCTGCTCGTGAGTCCGGCATCTCACGGAGGGGGCGCCGGTGGATCGGGCGGGATCGCCGGCTATGTGGCGGATCTGGCGCGTGAGCTGTCGTCGGCGGGCTGCGTGGTGGGTGTGGTGAGCGCCGGGCATGTGTACCAAGCCGGAATGTTCGGGCGGGGTGTCGGGCGGTGCCGCGCGGAAGAGATGGACCCTGTTGAGGGGGTATGCCGGTTCCAGGTCCTGAACTCTCCGGTGCTTGCGCCGTCGCTCTGGCAGTTCGGCGGGCCCGAGGACGAGGCGTTGAGCCGGGCGGTGGAGCGGGCGTTCGGATGGGTGTGCCGACGGTTTCGGCCCGATGTCGTGCACGTTCACGGGTTCGAGGGTTTCAGCGCGGGGATCGTTGGCGTGGCCCGTCGGCACGGTGCTTCGGTGGTGTTCAGTGTGCACAACTATCACGCGTTCTGCCCGCAGGTGTATCTGCTGCGTGGGCGGCGTTCGCCTTGCGTGGACTACGAGGGTGGGCTTGCGTGCGAATCGTGTGAGGCGTCGATCGACCGGATATCGGAGCGTCGGCGCCGGGCGGGTGGGGCGGGTTCGCCGCCGAGCATCGCGCCGCCTGAGCGCGCGCCCGTGATGAGCTTTTATGAGACTGGTGAGCCGACGGCGGAGACACGTGCGCTGTGGGCGTACGAGCATCCGCTGTGGGTTCCCATTGAAGATGGGTTGCCGAGCGCGGAGGCGTCGGGCCGGGTAGCTGGTCGGTACGGCGTGCGTCGGCGGGCGTTCGTGGATGCGTTGAACGCGTGCGGTGCTGTGGCGGCGGTGTCCTCTGCGGCGGCGGAGATCTGCGTTCGCATGGGGGTTTCCGGATCGACGACAATGACCTTGCCGATTGGGTCGTGGGCTGCTGGGGTGTCCGACTCCGAGCGACCGGCGGCTCCGCCCGAGATGCTGCCTTTGCGTCTGGTGTTCCTCGGTTTCGGTTCGTATCCGAAGGGGCTGGGTGTGCTGTGCGACGCGCTGGCCTTGCTGGAGGTTGCGTACCGGCGTCGCGTGCATCTGTCTGCGTACGGGACGGGAGTCGACGCGGAGTTGGCGCGTGTGGGAGAGATCCGGGGTGATCTCGCTGGCGTGACGTTTGGTGGTCGGTACGCCCGGTCCGACGTGCCCGGGTTGCTGGCGGGAGTACACGCGGTCGTGGTCCCTTCGGTTTGGCAGGACAACGGTCCTCAGACCGCGATCGAGGCCCGGGCGCTGGGCGTGCCGGTCATCGGCAGCCGGATCGGTGGGATCCCGGACATCGTTGGCGACGGTGTTGACGGCGTGCTGTTCCGGGCAAACGACCGTGTCGATCTGGCACGCGTGATCGCTGGCCTGATCCGGGAGTCGGGTCGGTTGAGCGAGCTGCGTGGTTCGGTTCGCCCGTGGATCACGATGGGAGAGCATGTTTCGGCTCTCGTCGGGTTGTACGGGCGCGTGCTATCGTCGCGGAAGGCCCGGTGGGGCGGGCCGAGCCGGAAGGATTCGGAGCAGGGTTGATCGAGTTCACAGCGACAGCGTCGGGTGAGCGTGAGACTGCTGCCGCGGGGGCGCGGAGTTCGCGTGCGGTGTGCGTGGTCGCTGTGATCGTGACCTGGAATCGGCGTACGGATGTCCGCCGCGTGCTCGAGCGTCTCGGCGCGATGGACACGCGTGATGCCTTGCTGCACGCGGTTGTCGTTGACAACGCGTCGGATGACGGGACCTCTGAGGCTCTCTCGGACTGGTTTGCACCCGAGCGTGTTGCTTCGAACAGCTCTTCGGTGGGGTCGCTGGCTTCGTTCCGTGTTCGGGCGACGGGGGTGACGAACCGCCTTGGGCTGGGGTCGTTGACCGTGGTGGAGAACCGGTCGAACCTCGGGGGATGCGGCGGGTTCAACACGGGCTTCGCGGCGGTGCGCGAGCTGTTCGGGGAGCCGGGGACGACGGGTGGTCCTGATTTCGTCTGGCTTCTCGATGACGACATCGATCTGCCGGCAGATGCGCTGGTTCGTCTGCGTCGTGCCGCGGAGACGGACACGCGGATCGCCTTAGTCGGTTCGCGCACGGTGGATCTGGGCGACCGGCGGACGACGATCGAATCGACGATCTACTACGACCGTGAGGCCGGCGTGATGGGCCCGGCGCGCGAGGGCGAGGTGGAATCGCTGCGTGAGACCGTCGAGGGTGTGCGCGACGTTGACATCGTGAGCGCGTGCAGCATGCTGGTGCGCTGGGCTGCGATCGAGGGTGTGGGGTACTGGGACGACCGGTTCTTCATCTACTGCGACGACGCGGACTGGTGTCTGCGGATCAAGCGGGCGGGGTGGCGGGTTGTGTGTGCGTTGGATGCGGTGGTGTATCACACGCCCTGGACGCACAAGCTGACGCCGGTTCGTGGGTACTACCTGCACCGCAATCTGCTGTGGATGAACGCGAAGCATCTCGAGGGTGCGTCGCTGCGTCGGGTGTGGCTCAGGTGGAGCTGGCGGCTGCTTCGCCAGGCGAAGTCGGCGGCGCTGAACAGGCGGATGACCGAGGCGGTGCTGACCGTGCGGGCGGTTTCGGACGCGGTGCGTGGCGTTGACGGGAAGCTGGATTTCCAGGCCGAGCGGTGTGACTCGGTGGACGCGCTTGCCCGGGTTGGCGCGCTGCGCGGCGAGGTCGTGGTGATCGCTGCGGGGCGTGCCGGTTTCGATGCGGCGGAGTCGTGGCGTGCGGGTGTTGTGAATGAGCTGATCGCATCGGGGCGGGCAGGGGACATGCCGCGATGGCGTGTGGTCCTGAAGCAAGACGATGCTGGTGCAGCTCACGGTGGTGATGCGCCGATGTCGGGTGCGGGTCGGGTACCGATCGTGCGGTACCGACCGACGAGACTTGGGAAGCTGCGTGCTCAGGCGGTGTTCTGGAAGCGCCGGCCTGATGCGGTCGTGGTGATCGACGAGGCGTGTGAGTTTCCGCTGCTGTTGGGGAGAGCAACGCTGCATGTCGCCCAGGATGATCTCTCACGGGCGACGATCGAGCCTGGCGGCCTGGGTGCGGTTGTGTCGTTCGGCGTGGCGTGGGCACGGACTCTTGTGCGGTCTGTTGCGCATGGGCTGACGGTTCGACGCGATACGCGGTCGGATCCGGTTTCGACTGGATGAGCGTTACGCGGGCACCAGCGGGGTGGCCTCGGACCGAGCGGCCTGTGCGGATTGCGATTCTGGGTTGGGCGAGGCTCGCGTTGCAGGCGGCTGAGGGAACTGGGTACAACCTGAGCGCGTCCGAGCTGGCCGCGGGGCTGGTGATCACGGGGCACGAGGTGTGTTACCTCTCGAGCGGGATGGCGTACTCGGCGGTGCCCGGGATGCGGGTTCGGCATCGTGAGGTCTGGCGCGGCGTGCGGTGCGACGAGGTGGTGAACAGCCCGAACCTGTCGCCTTCTGCGGCGAACTTCCGGAATCAGGCGAGGGAGATCGCGTGCCCGGAGCAGTCGCGGCTTGTCTTGCGTTGGCTTGATGAGCACCGCGTCGAGTTGGTGCACGTGCACTCGCTGGAGGGGTTCGGGCTCGATCTGATCGCGGCGATGAAGACAAGCGGGCGGGCGGTGGTGGTCACGCCGCACAACTACTGGTACGCGTGCCCTCAGGTCGATCTGCTCCACGGCGAGCGTGAGCTTTGCCGGGACTACGCGGGTGGGGCGCGGTGTGTCGGGTGTCTCGAGGCGGATGCGCCTGGTGTGAAGCGTGCGAAGCGGGTGGTGCACGGAATCGCGGAACGGGGGCTCGGGCCCAAGCAGACGGAACTGGTCAAGCTGAAGGCGAAGCGTGTGCTTCGGCGTAGCGAGGGCGACGACGGGCCGAGCCGTGATCGACGGAATCTGCTGCCCGAGGACTCGGCGGCGCTCGGGCATGCGGTGTCGGGCGATGACGATGGGCTGCTGCGACATCGTTTCTTCGACGGTGAGCCGGGTGAAGCAAAGGTACCTGTGCCGTTGGAACTCGACGAAAATGAGCGATTTACGTCTAGTGGTGATGTGCATCTGAACGTTGTAAACGAGTACGGGCGTCGTCGGCTCGCGGGGATCGAGGCGATGAAGGCCGCGGATTTGATCACGCCCCCGAGCGAGTTCAACCGAGAGCTGCACGCGAGCATGGGTGTTCCACGGGAGAAGATCCGGGTGGTGCGGTACGGGCAGCCTCACTTCGATCAGATCAATCGGAAGGCGAGGCGGAGTCCGTTCTACGAGAAACGCCCGTGGGATCCGGCGGCCGCGACGCGTCCTCTGCGGTTTGGTTTCTTCGGGACGACTCGGCCCAACAAGGGGCTGGAGGTGCTGTGCCGTGCGGTGATGCTGCTTGAGCGGGATGTCCGCCAGCGGTGCCAGTTCATCATCCGGGCGCAGGGGAAGGACTGGAGTTTCCGCAAGCGCTTGGCCGCGTTCCCCGAGGTCAACTTCTTGGGCGGGTACGACATTTTGCAGCTGATCAACGCGGGCGGGGAGTACGACGTGGGGCTGCTGCCTCACGTGTGGTTCGACAACTCGCCTTTGGTGATGTGGGAGCATCTGCACGCGGGGAAGATGGTGATCGCATCGCGGCTCGGCGGGGCGGCGGACACGATCCGGTCGCTTGATGAGTCAGAGATAGGGAATGGGTTGTTCTTTGCGGGCGGCCGGCCCGAGGATCTTGCGCGACAGATCACACGTGTCGTCACTGGTGAGATCGCGGTGCCGAGCGCCTCAGGGGTGCATGCGGCGAGTGAGCTGCAGACGTACCCAGGGCATGTCAGCGAAGTGGACTCGATCTATCGCGGGGTGCTCGGGTCCTGAGTGTCATCTCGAGTCCTGAAGGCTGCGAAGTCGTCGATGAGCAGCGACATGGTGGTTGGCGCCGGGGTCTTGCCGCCGTAGTAGAAGTTTGCCCAGACGCGTTCGATGCACAGGGCATCGTTGTCTCTGACGTGTAAGCGTTTCCGGTCGAACACGAGTTGGCCGTCCACCCAGGCGCGGATCCAGCCGTCCGCGTTCCCGCCTTCCTCGCCGATGGAGTCGATCTGGATCTCTTGCTCGATGGTGTACCAGCGTTCGCGTTCGAGGCGGATGTCCCACCACTCGCTGTTGCCGTAGGTCTGGTCGTTCTCGACCATATCAGCGTGGTAGATGTAGGAGCCGACGGGTGTGCGTCCCTGGTCATCGATGGGGCCGAACATGCCTCGGGCCGACCAGCCGTTGGTGCCGTCTGATGGTTTACCTCCCCAGCCGGCTCGGTTGTAGGTGCCTCCGAAACCGGGGAGCTTGCCCGAGTGCTGTGGATTCCAGGTTGAATCGAAGCGGAGGCGGTACCGCATGAAGATGCGGGTGGGCTCTTCATCCAGGACATCGGCGGTGGGCACGCTGAACGAGCCGCCGTAGTGCTGGCCTTCGGGGATTGTGACCCGGAGCGTGTTGTTCGAGTCGTCGTCCGGATCTGGCACGGCCTCGAAGTTCTTTGGGTGGGCAATCGGTTCGATAGGTTTCAACGAGGCCGGACCTTCGAACGCGGCTTCGAAGAGCGGGCCTGCTGGTTGAACGCGCGGTGATGCGTTGGCGAGCGCGCAGGCGATCGCCATGACAGCTATCGATGAGATGGTGCGTGTGCCCGTCACGCCCTGGATCAGGCGTCGTTCCACTTGGAGACCGCGGGCCCGGTGTAGTTGGAGACCGGACGGATGAGGCGGTTGTTGGCGTGCTGCTCCATGACGTGGGCGGCCCAGCCTGTGACGCGGCTCGCGACGAAGATGGGGGTGTACTGCGGCACGGGGATGCCCAGGGTGTAGTACGTCATGCCGCAGGGGAAGTCGACGTTGGGGTAGATGTTCTTCTCTTCGAGCATGATGCGTTCGACTTCCTCGCCGATCTCGAAGAGCTGGACGAACTCACCGCCCTTCTGCTCGGCGACCTTCTTGCCGAGGGCTTGGAGGATGGGGGCGCGGTGGTCGCCGTTCTTGTAGACGCGGTGACCGAAGCCCATGAGCTTCTTCTTGGTCTCGAAGGCGTTGTGCATCCAGTCCGAGACGGTGCCTCCCTTGGCGATGTGCTCCTGGATCTCGGCGAGCATGACCATGGCTGCCTCGTTGGCGCCGCCGTGGAGTGGGCCCTTGAGTGCGGCGATGGCGCCGGTGAGGGCGCCGTGCATGTCGGAGAGGGTGGCGGCGATGACGCGGGCGGTGAAGGTGCTGGCGTTGTAGTCGTGCTCGGCGTAGAGGGTGAGGCTGACGTCGATGACCTTCTCTGCCTCGGGGGTTGGACGCTCTCCGGTCATCATGTAGAGGAGGTTGGCGGCGTGGGAGAGGTTGGCGTCGCCTCCGGTGTCGACGCCGATGAGGTCGCGGCCGTCGATAAGGTTCTGCATGTGCCCGATGATCGTGGGGATCTTGGCGGTGATCCGCTTGGCCTTGGCGAGGTTGGCCTCGGGTGAGTTGTCCTGGCAGTCGCGGTCGGTGTGCCCGATGACGGAGAGTGTTGAGCGGAGGACGTCCATGGGGACGGCCGTGCCCTGCTCGAGCATGGGGGCGCACGTCTTGAGCGTGTCAATGGCTTGAGGTGGGAGCGCGCGGTTGGAGATGAGCTCGTCTTTGAAGAAGCGGAGTTGATCGGCGTCGGGCTTGTGGCCCTCGAGCAGGAGATAGGCAACCTCTTCGAAGCAGGCGTTCTCGGCGAGATCGGAGATCTCGTAGCCGCGGTAGATGAGGTCGCCTTGGGCGACGGAGCAGATCTCGGTGTCGCCTGCGACGATGCCTTCGAGGCCCGCGGGCTTGCTGGTGGCCATGATCGTTGCTCCCCTGTCGGTGTGTGTGGATGGTGTGGCGATGAAAGTCAGAGGACTGTATACGAGTCAGGGCGCGGGGAAGCTGTAACCGCCGCCGGTCGGGTTGTAGCCCAGCAGCGCGTAGAGATCGTCTCGCGACTGCATGCTCTCCTCCCACTCCGCGGCGGTGCCTCCCTCGTGAAGGTCTGCGAGGAAGTGGCGGACGGCGTGCATGGTGACGCGGAGGGTGGTGACGGGGTAGATGACCACGTGGTAGCCGAGCTCTCCGAAGCGATCGAGATGGATGTGTGGGGTCGCGCCGAACTCGGTCATGTTGGCGAGCAGCAGTGGGGCGGGATCGCACAGCTTGTTCATCTCGTCGGCGAAGCGAGCGAATTCGTCTTCGGATTCGAGGCCCTCGGGGAAGAGCATGTCGGCACCCGCCTCGGCGTAGGCGTGTGAGCGTTCGATGGCGGCGGCGAGACCGTCGACGGAGCGGGCGTCGGTGCGGGCGCAGACGATGAAGTCGCCTTCGGAGCAGTCGTCGCTGGCTTCTGCGGCCCACTTGATCTTATCGACGCAGTGGTCGAGAGCGATGAGGGTCTTGCCCGCGACGTGGCCGCAGCGCTTGGGGAAGACCTGGTCCTCGATGTGGCAGGAGGCGGCGCCGGCGCGGTTGTACTCGATGACGGTGCGCCGGACCATCTCTTCTTCGCCGAAGCCTGTGTCGGCGTCGGCGATGACGGGAAGCCCCGAGTGCTGGGCGATCTCTCGGACGCGCTCGGCGAACCTGTCGAGAGTGAGCAGGCCTATGTCGGGGACTCCTGACGACGCGGAGAGCGCGCCCCCGGAGAGGTAGGTGGCAGTGAAGCCCACGCGGGCGACCTCGCGGGCGATGAGGCCGTTGTACGCGCCGGGGGCGGCGACGGTGCCTTGGGTGCAGAGCTCGCGGAGAATACGTCCAGGGTGTGTGCTCATGCGATCAGGGTATGCTGGCGGCATGAGTGTGATGACGATGACGGCTTTGGCGGCGAGCGTGGGTCTCTCGGTCGGTCTCGGAGTGGGGGATCCGCCCGGGAAGGTCGTGGATCGGCTTCGCGGGGGCGTTTCTGGCGAGCGGCTGCTCGCGGACGTCGAGACGCTGGCCGGGTTCGGCACGCGGCACACGCTGAGCGAGACCGAGAGCGACGATCGCGGGATCGGGGCGGCGAGGCGGTGGCTGAGAGCCGAGTTCGAACGGATCGCTCTGGAAGCTGGACGCGACGATGTGACTGTTGCGTTCGACACACACTTGGTCGAGTCGGACGGTCGTCGCATCGGGCGGGATGTCGAGGTCGTGAACGTGATGTGCACGATCCCCGGCTCGATGCCTGAAGCGCGGGATCGGCTGTACTACGTGATCGCGCACTACGACTCGCGGGCGAGCGACGTGAACGACAGCGAGATCGATGCGCCGGGAGCCAACGACGACGCGAGCGGGACTGCGGCTTGTCTGGAGCTCGCGCGGCTTCTGATGCGCGAGCGGCTGGATGCGACGGTCGTGCTGATGCCCGTCGCTGGGGAGGAGCAGGGGCTGTTCGGTGCGCGGAAGCACGCGGCGGCGGCGGTGGAGGCCGGGCTCGATGTGCGGGCGGTCTTGAGCAACGACGTGATCGGCGACCCAAGCGGTCCGGGCGGGCGGTCGGCGGCGGACCGGGT
>JANQQZ010000046.1 GCA_028284805.1 Phycisphaerales bacterium | reverse complement strand
CGGGGTTCAGCACCAGGTGCGACACACCCGGCGCCATCGCGGAGTTGATGGTCTGCCGGACGCAGGCATCGTCAAACGTCGCTCGAATGGCCCCGGTGCCGATGACGGTTACCGGCTTGGCGTCGTTGGGTAGTGGCAGGATCGCCGTTGCCTCGCCTGTTTCGATGAAAGGTGTGGTAACGTCAGTCATATGCTTGTTTCTTCATCAGTGACGGCGGCGATAGCTCTGGCAAGCGTGTCGTACTCAACGTCTGCCGGGTCGAACTGAGGGTTGCTGGCAGCCGCGACTCTCAATGCTGGCAACGCTGCGGAGGCCTGCGGACCGATCGCCGCGAGTGCTTCGAGAACAGCGTCGGACAGCTCGTCGTCGTCAAACGGGTGTAGGTGCATCAACAGATACGGAACAGCCGGCGTCGCTGCGGGGCCGAACGCCATCAACGACATGCAGATTGCATCGCAAACATCGTGTACGTCCTCGCAGTCCGATGCCGGTGTATGTGAACGCAGTATGGCTGTGAGCCGGGGAACTGACACCTCGGGTGCTGTTGCGAGGAATCCAAGCCCCTCGATACCGGCGTAAGCGATGCCATAGTCCTTCGAGCCTGTGAGTTCTACGAACCAGTCAACGACATCGCGTCGTCCCCGGCCCACTGCGGCGAGTGCTCTGAGCAGTTCATTCGTACCGTTATCGTGCCACGCGAACGAGCTATCGCCGACTGACGCACGGGCCTGATCAAACAGAAAGTCAACAGAACCCGGCAGGTGTTTCGCCACGCTGGGACCGATGAGCGTTGTGAGTCTATGAGCGCGGTATCGCATCGAAGGATGCTGGGCCTTGAGCTGCTCGGCAATGCGCTTGGTCAGAGCGGCGTCCTGCTTCGCGAGTGCCGCGAGGGTACTGTCGAATGCAAAGCTGCGCGGGCCCGATACATCCTCGAACAGCTCGAGGAGCGTCGGAAGATAGCGTACGCCGCGCGGGCCTAGCCGATCGATGACATCGTTTGCAAGGTGCGAGTGGCTCGTGCTGCGTAGCAGGTGCTCCATAACCGGCTGGGTGTCGTTGGAATCGAAGCGTGACCAGAGAGCCGAAAGGACGACGTTCAAGGTGATGCTGGTGGTCATGTGCCGGTTCCCATCGCCGTCGTCGTCTTCACAGCAACGCGACAACATGAACGCAGAAACGCGAGCGAATCGCCGGGTCTCTTTGTCACGCTCCGGACCCTCTTCGCTGTTTCGGATGCGATCGGTGATACGGTCGAGCACCCGGTCCTCCCGGGTAGTCTGCAATGTGTTGGGAGCCAGTGCTGCACTCATGAGATCAGACGCAGTCTTGCTGTCGGCGATCATGCGGTGGGCGAACTGTTGCAGGATGTGGGCTACTGAGCAGCCGAGTATCGCCGCGGCCGCATCGACCGAGGCTTCCACCTGAGCGTTGAAAGTGTTGATGTCAGCGCTCATCAGCGCATCGAGTCGTCCCGAAGCGACGTACCGCCTCCGAATGTCAGGATGGACAAGCTGCGTGAGCCGTCGGGCGCAGTCCTCGCGGCTCATGCCGCCGTCCCCGCTTGAATCGACATACGTCTTGATCGTGTCCATTCGTGTACTCCGTTCAGCATACCTACATTCCGTTGCTGTCAAGGGCGAACGGAGGGGCTCGAACCCTCAACCCCCGGGATCACAGCCCGGTGCTCTGACCTGTTGAGCTACGCCCGCCATCGGTTTTCTGAACGACCCCGGTGGGGTTTGAACCCACGACCTTCGGCGTGACAAGCCGGTGCTCTGGCCGACTGAGCTACGGGGCCCCCGATCTGTCCGACAATCGCTCCGGCGGGATTCGAACCCGCGGCCTCCGCCTTATGAGAGCGGCGCTCTGCCAGCCGAGCTCCGGAGCTGTCTCGCCAACCCATCAATGGCCCCGGCAGGAGTCGAACCTGCGACACGCGCGACTTCAATGCGCTGCTCTACCACTGAGCTACAGAGCCTCTCAAGCTGTCCAATGGCTCCGGCAGGATTCGAACCTGCACTGTGCGGTTTCTGAGACCGCCGCCTCTGCCGGTTGGGCTACGGAGCCGTCTTCTTCACATCTCAAGCTGCCCCGGCAGGACTCGAACCTGCGGCCTCCGCATTCGTAGTGCGGCGTTCTGATCCAACTGAACTACGGGGCAGTCGTTGCTCTCCAATCTGGGCGGCAGGATTTGAACCCGCGACCTCGTGCATCCAAGGCACGCGCTCTGCCAAGCTGAGCTACACCCAGGCGTGTGCTGTTCTGTCAATGCGCCCCGCCCGCTCGCACGAACGGGGACGCTTCAGGGTGATGCCTGCTTCTGGAGCAGGCTGCCGATCTGGTCGGCCAGGTCGCCCGAGCCGAGCACGAAGGTCGCGTTGGTCCCGCGCAGGATGTCCTGCAGGGCCTCGAGCTCCTTCATGCGCGACAGGGCGGGGTTCTCCGCGAGCAGCCTTGCCGTGTTGGCCTGGCTGCGGGCGGCCGCCGTCTCCTCGCGACGACGGATGAGGTTGGCCTCGGCCTGCTTCTGCGCCACGATCACCTCGTTGAGGATCACCTTCATGTCCCCGGGGAGGATCACGTCACGCAGGCCCACGCCCGAGACCGAGACGCCGAACTCCGCCGCACGCGGCGCGAGTCGGTTCTTGATCTCGTTTCCCACCTCGTCCTTGTCGGCGAGCAGCTTCTCGAGCGTGCGCCCGCCGACGGCGACACGCAGCTCGAGCTGGGCCTCGCGGTACAGCGCCTGCGCCCAGTCCGCGACCTCGGTCACGGCCTTAGCGGGATCCGTCACGCGGTGCGTCACGACCAGGTTCATGCGCAGTGTCACCTTGTCCGCCGTCATGATCTCCTGGCCCTGGATGTCCGCGACCTGCTCGCGCAGATCCACTGACTTCCAGGTCACCCTGGGCCCGCCCTTCCAGTAGATGAAGTGCCCGGGCCCGAGCTGCTCGACGAGCTGACCATCACGGAAGAGCATGACGCGCTCGTGGGCGTCCACGCGGACCCCATCGAAGTGCTTCACGCCCCCCGGGAAGCCCAGGATCGACTCGATCCGAGGGTGATCGAAGCGGGCGTCGTTGACGCTGAACCGCTCGACCACGATCTGGGCCGGGGCGTTCCAGAACGCGTAGGTTCCCGCCCCGAGGATCGCGATCAGGCGGCCGTCCGCCCAGACCAGCGCGCGCTGCTCGTCGTTCAGGTCGACGACCGTGAGCCTGTCCGCGATCATCATGTCGCGGACGAGCGCACCCAGCCGATCGTGGTCGAACTGCGGGCGCAGGGTGTCCACGATCTCGACGCTGTTGCCGCCCCGGAACGGCGTGTTCCAGACGCGGTGCACGCCCGGGTCGAGGATGTCGACGAGATCGCCGTGGCGGAACCACAGGCCGAGCTCGTGCTTGCGGATGCGGTAGGTAGTCCTCATGGCTGAGCTCCTTTCGTTGTTGCTGATGTGCATGAGGTGTGAACAAACAACTGTGAATGCGAGCCGAGAGCTTCCGTGCGCCCGTCCGCCCGGTCCCGCAGCGGGGGTCGGCTTGAGACGTCTCTCCCGCCGATCGACCTCGCTCGGTTGCGATGCGTGTGCGCACCTCGTTCGAACGGAGCGTCTCGGCGTTCGAGGCGTCGGTATCCGCCGACCCTCTGGCTGCATCGCCGGTGCCTCGCCCTCGGTCGAAGGACGCAGAGCGTCCGACGCCTCGGGGTTGGCCGCGTGCGAGCGGTTGGTGGGCCCTCGACCCACGGTGGATGGATTCCCAGAGCCATATCTGGACGGGATTCGAACCCGCTGGCCTCCCGGCCTGCCAGTGTGTTGCGTGCCGGACTCGAACCGGCGACAGCCAAGTTTGCAGCTTGGTGCTCTTCCAATTGAGCTAACGCGACACGTCATCCCTCGCCGGCAGAACCCGATGTCGCGAGACGCGGGATGCCCACGGGCGCCGCGTCGCCGGACGGCGAGGCATGACGAACGGAAGCACTGAGACCCTCGTCTCCGCGCCGCCAAAGAGAAACACGCATGACGTCGCGAGCCGGCGTTCGGTCCGTCCGTCCGCGAGGTGCGCGGTGCGCAGTTCGCTCGCGGTCAGCCTGCGGCGGGTCGAGTTGATCTTGCGGCGTGCCATGGTCCAGTCTCCTGTCGTTGGTGACGAGCGGGGTCTTGCGAGAGGCGTGCCAAAGCTCTTGTGGCCCTCGAATCGCTCTTCTGTGCCTCTCAGGGCCGATTTTGGTTTTTGGCAAATCGTGTGATACGATCCTGTCATATTGTGGTTTATCCATGCATATCAAAGTGGATCGGGCAGGATTCGAACCTGCGGCGTTCACCCGGTGGGTCGCCGGTTTACAGCCGGCGTGCTTCAGCCACTTGCGTACCGAGCCCGCGTTGCTGCCGTGTGCGCACACCGATTGCGCCCGGCGTTCATCCGATCAATGCGCGCACCACGGCGGAGCGCGACACAGGGTCGACGTTCCACAGAAGGAATCGCAAGCAAACGCGGGGATCAGCCGGTCAGCACATTCGAATTCGGGTTCGACAATCTGTGCTGCTGAGACTGCGTCGGCTTGCGAGACCCGCTGCCGACGCGTCGTGCGTCAGGCCAGCGCCGGCCTCAACTCAAAGCCATCGCCCGGATATGCCGCAAAGGGCATGGGCAACGCGTCCGCGAATTGATCGCGCAGGCGTGCCACTTTCCGGCTTGGGATCGAGTTGGTGCAGGCGTGCCAGAACATCGTGAGAGAAGTATCGCTCAGGGCAACGAAGGAATCAAGGAAAATGACAAGACAACGTTCAAAGAGACGTGTTCGCAAGAAGACCGTTGTCATCGGTTTCCTTGGTACGACCCTCGATGCCGCGGGCAGGGGCCAGAAGCGGTGGGGGCGTTGGCGTCCGACCGTCTCGCTCTGTCAGCACGAGGACTTCGTGGTCGACCGGCTCGAGCTGCTGCACCCTGAGCACGCGACGAAGCTCGCGGGCACGGTCGCCGAGGACATCACCTCGGTCTCGCCCGAGACCCGGGTCGTCCCCACCATCGTCGACATGGACGACCCGTGGGACTTCGAAGAGGTCTACGGCGTCATGCACGACTATGCGACCGGGTACGACTTCGATGCCGAGCGAGAGGACTATCTCATCCACATCACCACGGGCACGCACGTCGTGCAGATCTGCAGCTTCCTGCTCACGGAGGCCCGGTACTTCCCGGCCAGACTCATTCAGACCAGTCCCCCGGTCCGAGACGAAGGCGGCCCCGGATCGCTCAGCATCGTCGATCTTGATCTGTCGCGCTACGACCGTCTGGCATCACGCTTCGAACGCGAGCACACGGACGCGATCGCTTCGCTTAAGAGTGGTATCGAGACGCGGAACCCAACTTTCAACAAGTTGATCGAGCGGCTAGAGCATGTCGCCGCCCGGACGACCGACCCGATCCTGCTCACGGGCCCGACGGGCGCGGGCAAGTCGAGGCTCGCGGCGCGCATCTACGAACTCAGGAAGCACCGGCGGATGGTCGAGGGCAGACTCGTCGAGGTGAACTGCGCAACCCTGCGAGGCGACAGCGCGATGTCGGCGCTCTTCGGTCATAAGAAGGGCGCGTTCACGGGGGCTGCAGCCGACCGCCCCGGGCTGCTCCGATCGGCAGACGGTGGGATGCTGTTCCTCGACGAGATCGGGGAACTCGGGCTCGACGAGCAAGCCATGCTGCTGCGGGCGATCGAGGAGAAGCGATTCCTGCCGATGGGCGCCGACACCGAAGTCGATAGCGAGTTCCAGCTTCTGGCGGGTACCAACCGTGATCTCACTGAACGTGTGCGCGAAGGCCATTTCCGAGAAGACCTACTCGCTCGCATCAACCTCTGGACGTTCGAGTTGCCCTCGCTGCGGGACCGCCCGGAGGACATCGAACCGAACCTCGACCATGAGATCGAGCGGTACGCTCGAGATCGGGGTCGGCTCGTCAGGTTCAGCAACGAGGCCCGGAGGAGATTCCTGAGCTTCGCGACCGGGCCCGAGGCGAGTTGGGCCGGGAACTTCCGTGACCTCGGCGCTGCCTTGACGCGGATGGCGACGCTCGCGCCGGGCGGGCGGATTTCCGTGGAGGTCGTCGACGATGAGATTGGCCGTCTCGCCTCGTCGTGGCACGCCAGCGGATCCGCTGGTGCCGCGGCGCCCGAGCTTGAAAACCTGCTCGGTCCTGAGCGGTGCGGGGAGATCGATCTGTTCGACCGTGTGCAGCTCGCGGAGGTCATCCGTGTCTGCCGCGGCTCGCGGTCACTCTCCGATGCCGGGCGGAAGCTCTTCGCAGCCTCGCGCGCCAAGCGGAATTCCCAGAACGACTCCGACCGGCTTCGGAAGTACCTCGCCCGGTTTGATCTGGCCTGGATCGACGTCACGGTCAGCGACTAACGTGATCTGTTCGGGCTCAGGCCGGTGGAGTCCCTATCCTTCTTACATGGGCGATGATGGATTGGCTCACACGACCGCACGGATCCAGCGATCGCTCGATCGCTTGTACGAGCTGAAGAACACCACGCTCGCGCGGTCGGACCTGCTCGAGCAGGCCGAGAAGCGGATCCGGAGCATCGTGCGTCGCGAGGCGTCGGCGTACTCCTATGTGCTTCGCTGGGAGCAGGAGGAGGACATCCTGCAGGAGGTCTTCCTCCGGGTGCTGCGTGCGGTTGACGACGCGAGGCCCGAGCACGTCGGGCAGTTCTTCGTGCTCGTCGGCCAGCACGCGCGGTGGGCGACGATCAGCATGATCCGCAAGCACTTCGGCCCTCAGGGTGTAGCGAGCCATCATCACACCGGCACGCTCGGTGGCGCCGATGCAGGCGCGGGCGACCGCGGCAACAGCTCTCAAGGCACGATCGATTCACTCAGGCTCCACGAGGCGGCCGACCGGCTCACGGAAGAGCTCAGAGATGCGTGGATTCTCTTCGCGTATACGGGGCTCACGCATCAGCAGATCGCCGAAGCGTTGTCGGTCTCGACGAAGACGGTGCAGCGGCGCCTGAACCAGGCGAAGGCCGAGCTAGCAGAAGCCCTCGCGGACGGGCGTTGAAGAGACGCGCGCTACGAGCCAGGCTCGCCAACCCGGGCACGCCATACGGCGAGGCGGGGATCCGGTTCTGAACCGTTCGATCCTTCCGAGGCCAGCTTGAGCACACGCACAGCGAGTTCTGCGGCTTGCGCCGTCTCGGGATGACTCTCGCCGAGCTGCGATGCAAGCACGTCGTAGGCCGAGTCGAACAGGCGGATCGCCTCCTCGTATCGCCCCGTGCCGGCCAGGGCTTCGGCGTGCGCGACGCGCAGCTGCGCTCCATAAGGCGTCTCTGCACCGAAGACTCGATCCGCGTCGCGAGACGCCGGGCCGAGGATGCTCTCTGCCTCGTCGTGACGATCGAGCGCGATCAGCAGCCTGCCGTACCCATACAGTCCCGCCACCACGGAGGGATGATCGGCAGGCAGGCTGGCTCGGATGGACTCGAGGTGGCGCTCGCTGGCTGAGAGCGCCGCGTCGTAGTTCCCGGCGAGTGTCATCACGCGGATGTGTGTCCCTCGGATCCGGATCGTGTCGTGGTGGGTCGCCCCGAGTAGTTTCTCGGCGCGTTCTATGGTGTCGCGGTACAGCCCGAGCGCCTCGTCGTAGTTGCCCTGGAGGGCGAGGCATCGGGCCAGGTTGTCCGAAGAGATGATCGTCTGGTGATGATCGAGCCCGGACCGGTCGATCCAGTGCGATCGCATCGCGCGCAGATGGCCCTCAGCGCGCTCGTGGTCCCCAAGGTCTGTGAGCACGAGGCCCAGGTTGCCGCGTGCGACGCCCGTGATCTCGTCGTCCTTGCCCAGGTGTTCCATGCCCAGCTCGAAGGCCGTTCTCCAGCGTTCCTCCGCTTCGTGGAGCTGCTGCGAGTTGTAGAACGCGGTTCCCTCGTCGATGATCGCCAGGATGGTGTCGGGGTCCCCTCGCCCGCGGTGCGATTCGAGCGCCGTCGCGACACCCTCCAAGATCACGAGGGCCTCGCCGGGGCGGTTCGCCTGACGCAGGGCGTCCGCGTAGTCGCGTTTCGCGAGGAGGGTCTGCTCGGCATCCGGGCCCAGGCTGTTGTCAAGCAGCTCGTAGGCGCGGCGGTACGTCACCAGGCCCTCGTCGATCAGACCGGTCTCGACCTGCGCCTTGCCGATCGAGTTGAGCAGCTTGCCCTGAAGCGGGGGCGCGTCCGCGAAGTCGCGGTCGATCCTTGCGATCGCGGGGTCGAAGACACTGGTCCCGAGCACGCGGGTTCCGACATCGGTCATCGACAGGCTGTCGATCACAGAGGCCGCGGCCGCGGCTAGCTCCTCCGACCCGCCCGGCGTGTCGGGAGCGGTGCGCGCGAGCGTCTCCGCGGCGATCGACGTGCCCACGACCGACGGGTCGAGATTGCGCAGCATGTTGTACTGGAAGTCAATGATGCGCTGCGAATCAGCTTCTGCTGCAACCGCTCGCGCGGTCTCGGCGCGGGCCTGCACCAGCCCCCATGACGTCCCAACCGCCGCAACCATCAGCCCGACGCAGGCCGCGGAGACGACGCCGACCAGCCCCCGGTGACGCGCAGCAAACTTCCGAGCCAGGTACACGCGGCTCCTGGGGCCGGCGTGGACCGCCTCTCCCGAGACCAGGCGCTCCAAGTCATCCGCGAGTTCCCGGCAGGTCGCGTACCGGCGCGAGGGATCGACCTCGAGGCATCGCATCACGATCCAGCCGAGCTCTCGTGCGCTGACCGCGCCGTCGCGGATGTGCCGAGATGTCAGGCCGCGGGGCTCGCTCGAGCGCATCCGCTGCTGGAGCTCGTAGACGCTTGAGATCTTGTCTCCGGAGCTCTCGTAGGGCAGCACACCCGCGACGAGCTCGTAGAGCATCACCCCAAGGCTGTAGATATCGCTCCGGGTGTCGGGTGAGCCTTCGATAACGCCGAGCTGCTCCGGGCTCATGTACCGCGCGGTGCCGAGCACCTGTCCCTCGGCCGTGACCCGCGTCCGGTCGGGCCCGATCCCTTCGATGAATCTGGCGATACCGAAATCGATGACCTTGGGCACATGCGCGCCGCCGACGCGCATCACGAGAACGTTCGAGGGCTTGAGATCGCGGTGGAGCACGCCCTTCGCGTGCGCGTGCTCGATCGTGCGGCAGACGGTGAGCATCAGCCGGACCCGCTCGGGCGTGCCGAGGCTGTGCGCGCGGCAGTATGCGTCGATCGCCGAGCCGTCGATGAGCTCCAGCACGAGGTAGGGCGTGCCCGACTCGGTCACGCCGGAATCGAGGATCGAGGCTACGTTCGGGTGGCGGACCACCGCGAGCGCGTGCGCCTCGGTGCGGAAGCGTGAGCGTGCTTCGGGTGAGAGGGCACCGTGGTGCAACAGCTTGACCGCGGCGAGGTCCTCGTGCCCATCGACGCGCCGGGCCTCGTAGACACTCCCGAAGCCGCCCTCGCCGATCGGGCGCCCGAGCTGCCACCCGCCGATGACCTCGCCCTGAGCGGGTGCAGGCTGCGGGGGAGTGTCCACGCCGATGGCATCGTCGATCGCGCGGCAGAGCGCGAGCCGCTCACGGACCGCCGCGGCGACTTTGGGATCGCCCCCGCACAGCGCGTCGATCTCGGGCTCCTCGCCTCGGTCGAGGGACTCGAGGCACGTTCCCAGAATCTCGCTCAGCGAACCGTCTGCTGTTCCGGACATGACGCCGACTCCCCTCACTGCGGCCGCCTGATCGTCTTGTATCAAAGGCATCGCCCGACGCTGCCGCCGGGCGATGCGGAGTTGTCCTGCGATTGCCCGTTACGGAGTGACCAGCGACGAGATCTCGTACTCGCCCGTGCCCGTGCCGTAGAGATCCTGGATCACCACGGTGTAAGTGCCGGTCTGGGGTACGTTGAGAGCGGTGACATCCGTCCCGGTCGGGTCCCAGTCGTGCGCGAGATTGTCGCCATTGGGTGCGTAGATCGCAGCGTAGAGGTACAGGCTGGCGTCCGTGCCCGGTTCGCCTACGTCGATGCGGATGTCGTTGCCCGCGGTAGCGTTGATGGTGTAGGTATCGATGTCGCCGAAGCCGATGGTGCCGGTCGTCGAGGAGCCGCTGGGCAGCGCGACGCTGCCCGCGTCGGCCTGGCCGTCGGGCACGACAGCGGTGATCGCGTAGTCCCCGGTGCCTGTGCCGTAGAGGTCTTGCACGACGATGGTGTAGGTCCCGGACTGCGGAACATTGGCGGCAGTGAGGTCGGTTCCCGAGAAGTGCCAGTCTTGCGCAAGTTTGTCGCCGTTGGGTGCGTAGATGGCCACGTAGAGGTAAAGGTCGGTGTCGACACCGGGCTCGCTGATCGCGATGCGGACGTCGTCGCCCGCGTCGGCGTCGATGGTGAAAGTGTCGATGTCACCGAAGCCAACCGTGCCTGTGGTCGAGGTCCCGCTGGGAAGATCGACGTTGTCGACATGGCTCTGGCTGTCGGGGACGACAGCGGTGATGGCGTAGTCCCCCGTACCGGTGCCGTAGAGGTCTTGCACGACGACGGTGTACGTGCCGGTCTGCGGCACGCTTGCCGCGGTGAGGTCGGTTCCCGAGAAGTGCCAGTCTTGCGCGAGTTTGTCGCCGTTGGGTGCGTAGATGGCAACGTAGAGGTAGAGGTCGGTGTCGA
>JANQQZ010000099.1 GCA_028284805.1 Phycisphaerales bacterium | reverse complement strand
ACCAGAGCACGAGCCGACCCGCCTCGCTCGCGACACTTCGACCGCTCGCGCTGGTCGTGCCGCCATCCGCGTCGAGCCACGCCAGGCGTCGGTCGTCGCCCGCGGCCTCAGCGAGCCACGCCCCCAGCCGCACACGGTCCACCGCGTCCAGGCGAGACCCGGACACGTCCGGGTTGACCGCGAGCAGTCCGAGCGAGCCGCCCCGCCCGTCGCCAACGCTGAAGACACCCGTGCTGCGCAGGGGCTCGGACACCGGGGACCCGCCAGAGGCAGGCACCAGACCCCCGCCCATCGAGGGCACCGCGCCGGCGACCGCCACCGACGACCCGCGCGCGCGCCCCACGCCCTGACGGATCAACTCCTGCAGCATCGGGACCATCAGCGGACGCGTCGGCAGTTCCGTCCAAGAAGGCGTCGGCGCCGACGCGAGGAAGACCACGAGCCCGCGCGACACGCCCGACTCGCTTGTCGGCGAGCCCACCGCAAGGACGGCTTCGCCCGTCGTGGTCGCCAGCTCGACCCGAGATGCCGATCCCGCGAGGTCGACGCCCAGGATGCGCGACACGCCCACGTCAGCGGCGAGCGTCTCGAACTCACCCGCGAGCATGGCGAGCATCCCGCGGTCCGCCTGGACCGAGTCACCCGCGATCGACACGCCCTCGAGCGCGATTGCTTCTCGCGCGATCGACCAGCCCAGTCCCATCGCCTCGAGGAACGCGTCGGTCCAGAGCTGCACGTCCTCGTCCGCGGAGGGGGCGACCACGAGCAGACCGCCTCCGTCGACGAAGCCTCGCAGATCCGACCACGCTGCTGCGTCCAACGCGTCGGGCTCGAGCAGCACCGCCGCGTCCAGTGTCGACAGCCTCGGGGCGTCCACGCCCGCGGGGGGCACATCGATCACGCGCAGGTCAGCGTCGCCGGCATCGGGCGCGAGCGCCAGGCGCACCCAGTCCGCCGTGTCGAACCGATCGAGCCCCGCCTGCCCGACGAGGCTTCGGCGCGCGATGACGCCGACCTCGATCGACCGACGCCGGTCGATCGGGCGACGCGCGACGTTGTCCGCCGCCAAGCTGTCGTCCGCGTCGACGAGACGGGCCTCAAGCACCACGGGTTCCGAGCCGGCCGCCTCGGGCAGCTCGAACCAGACCAGCCCGGTCGCCGATACCTGCCCGGCCTCGAAGCCCACCACGCCCCGCCCGAGCCGCCCGCCGCCCGTCGCCCACAGCTCGACACCAACCTCGACGGTCGGAAGGTCGGTGAGCCCCGAACGCCCGAGCGAGACCGATGCCTGCCCGCCGACGCGCCCCGCGCCGATCACGACCGAACGAAGCGACCGGACCTCGGTCACAGCGACGTTTGCCGCCTGGATGCCCTGGGGCTCGGCGACCACAAGCCGCTCGATCGAGGCCGGCACCGGCGGCAACGGCACCTCCATCGAGACCGATCCCTCGCGCAGCTCGCTGAGCACCACGACGCTCCGACCCGCCGGCTCCGCGTCGGCGTCGACCTCACCGATCAGCCGGATCGCGCCGTCCAGGTCGGCGGCGCTCTCCATCGCCTCGGTCTGCTGCACCAGCCTGCGCACCGCCGCGATGTCGCCCGAAGGCGGGAAGACCACGCCCTCCGCCGGCCCCGCGAGTGTGATGAGCGCCGCGCGGTCACCCGATGACGCGTCGAGCCCGTCCAGCACCGCCGACGCCCGTGCCTTCAGCTCGTCGAGCGCGGTGCCCTCTGGACCAGTGCGTGACGACGCGATCGAGTTGTCGAGCACCAGGAACACCTCGCGGGGCCCCGCCTCGCCCGCTCCCCCGCCGAAGACCGGGCGACCGATCAGCAGCGCCACGAGCACCACCAGCGCGCACCGGCAGATGAGGAGGAGCAGCTGCTCGAGCGTCATGCGCCGGCGCCGACGCCGGTACGCCTCGAGCAGAAACCGCATCGCGCCCCACAAGACCGGCGGGCGCCGCCGACGCAGGAAGTGCAGCACGATCGGGAGCGCCACGAACGCGACGCCCAGCGCGAACAAGATCGGGTTGACGAAGCTCACTGGTTCATCACCCCATCTTCGATTTCTTGATCTTCGCGTTCCGCACCGCGACGAACTGCGCGAGCGTGGGCCCGAGGTACGACCCGTTCTTCACGAGCTGGTAGTCGAACCCGAAGCTCAGCGTCGCCCGCTCGACCGCCTGCAGGTGCTCGCGCAGGGCCGACAGATAGTCCTCGCGGATCGACTGCGGGTTCACGCGCACCCTCGCCTCACCCTCGAGCCCGTCGAACACCGTTGGCTCGCGGAACCGGAACTCCAGCTCGCTCTCGTCGAGGATCTGGAACACGATCGCGTCGTGCCGGCGGTGCCTGATGCGGGCCAGCGCGCTGCGAATGTGCTCCGGGTCCTCGAACAGGTCGCTGAGAACCACGAACAGGCAGCGGTTGTTCACCTTCGCCAGCGTCTGATCGACCACGCGCCCGAAGTCCGTCGGGCGATCGAGCGTCTGCGTGCTCAGCGTTTCCACGATCGGGCGCCAGTTCGATCGCTGACCCGACCGATCCACGATCCCCGTGATCTCGTCTGCGTAGGTCACCAGCCCCACGCGGTCGCCCTGCTGGAGGGTGATGTACGCCATCGCCGCGGCCGTACCAGTCGCGTGGTCGAACTTGCTCCAGGCCGTCCGCCCGCCCGGGCCCTCCTTCACGCCCTCGCCCGAGGCGGACTCGAACGGGATCGAGCCGAAGGCCATGCTGCCCGAGTTGTCGACCATCAGCACCAGGTCGAGGTTGGTCTCCTGCTGAAACTGCTTGATCTGCAGCTTGTCGGTCCGGGCGTAGACCTTCCAGTCGAGCCGCCGGATGTCATCGCCCGGCGCGTAGGGGCGGTGCTGGGCGAACTCGACGCTGAAGCCCTGGTAGGGCGAGCGGTGCATGCCGCTCATCACGCCCTCGACGATCATCTTGGAGCGGAGCTCGAACGAGCCGAGCCGGGCCAGCGTCTGCGGGTGCAGGTACATCGCGGCGTCGGTGACGGGCGGTGTGCTCGGGCTCGCAGAGGCAGCGGGGGCGTCGGCCATCGGTGGATCGTACCGGCGGCACCGTCGCAGCGCTGCGGGCGATCCACACCGAGAATTTACAGAGTTTCATCGCGGCCCCGGTTTGGACCTGGCGAGGCGGTCTGTACGCTGTGCGTGGGACGAGAAGGAGAAGCCGATGGATACCCAGCGATACGTTGCCGCAGCGGCCCTCCTGGCCGCGGCGGGTGGGATTCACGCCCAAACGAGCATCTCGGTCAGCTCCGAGATTTTCGCTCGCGCGTTCGATGGTGGGGCGGGACAGTCCGACACCATCGCCTTCGTGCAGAGCCCGCTGCCCGGGGTCTCGTTCAGCCATGAGGTGTCCGAGGAGAACCCGCAGCTGTCGGCACCGGTCACGGCGTCGAGCGAGCTCTCGATCAGTCGGCCCCACAACTTCCGCCCGACGAGCAGCCCGTCGCAATTCCTGTACGACATCGACGTCACGGGTCGGCTGATTCGCTCGACGCCCCGAGATTTCATCCCGGGCCCCGGCGCACGCGCCGATCTCGAGATCGTGTTCGATGCCGCTGCGCCGGCCGTGGGGCTTCCGGTCCTGCTCAGCGGATCCGCCAGCTACACAAGCAATCAGGGCGGCGTCGGCTCCGTCGTTCCGGTTCCTGCGTTCGAGATCTTCGGCCGGGGGCCGGGGGGTGAGAACCCGATCGCTGGGCTCTTCACCGACCTGCCGAACGCGGGTAGCGAGCAATTCACGAACGTGCCGATCACGGTCTTTCCTTCCGATCTCGTGCTGCGTTCGCGAGCCGATCTCAGCGATCAGCTCACGTTTGACGATGGAACGAGCCAGGTCGATTTCAATGTGACGATCACCTTCCTCGGCCCGATCCCGGCGCCGTCCTCCGCGGCTCTGCTTGCCCTTGCGGGCCTCGCCGCCACGCGGCGCCGACGCTGATCGACGGGCCGTCGTGGGGGTCATGCGCACACGCCAGTAGAATCCGACGTGTCCGCTGAACCGACCCATGTTCCCCGCGCGGGCCTCGCGCGGACGCTCTGGGGCACGCCAACCCTGCGCGGCATCCGGGTCGTGGAACGCAAGCTCGGCAGCGACGAACGCGCCCCGAGACCGGACGAGGGCTCGGTTGTGCCCTACGAGGACGCCATCGTCGCCCGGCTCTCGGACCACGGCAACGACGTCGTCGTCGAGCACGACGGGCGCATCCACCGTGTGGCGTTCAGCACGCTCACAGAAGGACGCGTCGCGCGCCGGATGTGGGCACGATCGTTCGATCGGGCGACCGACGCCGGCGACGCCTCCATCAGCGTGTGGCCCGCCAGACACTCGCCCTGGGTCTTGGTCACGTTCCTGCTTCTCTTCGGCTCAATCGGGGTCGCGTTCGCGGTCGACCTCGCGACGGGAACCGGCCAGTACCTCTTCCAACCGGCGCACCCACTGTTCCCCGATGCGGCGAGATCCGCCGCCGGCTTGTGCATGGCAGCGGTGCTCTGCGGGCTCGGCGTGCTGACCGGCACGGGCGGGCCGCGCCCGCCCTTCCGGGCCGCGATCCGCGAATCCGGGCTGACCGTGATCGATCAGCGAGGCCCGCGTGACATCCCGTGGGCATCGGTGCAGAAGTGGGAGCGATCCCGACGCGGCGGAATCGCGTTCCGCATGCGCGACCGGACGGGCGTCCTGCTCAACGGCCCCGAGTGCATCGCCACCGTGCCGATGCTCCTGCGCGTCGCGCCGCACGCCGCGAAGCTGCGCGAGGCACCGCCGATCCGCCGATTGTGTATGGTCGCGGCAATCACCGCCCTGGCCTGCGCTGGCGCGCTCTACTACGTGCTGACTCGCGTCGTCCCGGGTGTGGTTCCGCCTGCGCTCGTGCTCAGACAGGCACTGATTCTCGCGCTGCTGGTGCCGGGCATGATCGTGTTCGCCTGGAGTGTGAAACTGCTTGAGCGGTCTATCAGGTTGGTGTTTCTCTGGTCGGACCGACGCAAGCGAGCAAAGGATCGGGAAACCCGTGCCGGACGTCGGGTCGACCCCAGGCCACGCGCCGGGACGCTTCTTGATCAGACAATGAAAGCGCGGGGGCCCGCGAAGGGGCCACCCGCGGATCGGGGCACATGAGTTGTCACTGGTCGTTCAGCCGTCGTACGAGCCGATGCGCTCGAGAAGCTCCGCAACGTCCGATGCGTCGCGCACGCCGTCGCGGTTGATGTCGGGGATCCGCTCGCCCGCGGTAAACCGCTCCGTGATCGCCTGCACGTCGAGCTCATCGACAGCACCGTCGCGGTTCGCGTCGAGCATTCGCCGTTCGCGGATCGACTGCCCCGCGGCCCGGCGCTCCTCGCCTGTCAGCTTCCCGTCCCCGTCGGCGTCGAACCGCTCCACAAGCTCGGCTCTCTTCTGCTCGAAGTGAGCCTTGGCGGCGGCCTTCTCAGCGTCACTGAGCCGGCCGTCCTCATCCGCGTCGAACAGCTCGAGCGCCCGCTGGTGCATGTGCCGCCTGTGCTCGTGTCCACGCCGCCCACGCTCGCGGAGCATCGGGCCCACGGTCTCCTTCACGGCCTCCCATTCCGCCTCGTCGAGTTTGCCGTCGCCGTTGTCGTCGAATCTGGGAAGCAGACGGGCCTCGAGTTCGGCCTTCTTCGCCTCTCGACGGGCCTGCATCGCCTCCTTCGCCTCCGCCTTCTCCGCATCGCTCAACTCGCCGTCGCCATCGGTGTCGAACCGCTCGAGGAACGCGGCCCTGCTCATCCGCGGGCCCTTCCGGGGCCCCCGCTCGCCGCGGACCTCGCCCTCGGGCTGGGCTGCCTGCATCGCCGGGCCGCCCAGCAGCCCTTCAGGCTGCGCCGTCAGGCCGGAGGCCGAGCCAAACAAGACCAGTGCAGCCGAGATCGTCAGTGTCGCTTTCATGTCGCGTTTCCCCACGCTTGCCGACCCCGAAATCGGCGGGTTTCACTCGTCGGCCCACGCGGGCCCGCAGGCCAAACGCTCCGATGTCTCGTCTATTGCACCCCGATCTGAGCACGGATCGGCCCGATCGGCCGATACCCGTTCCGATATGAGCCACTACCCCAAGCGAATCGGTGTCCTCACGGGCGGAGGCGACTGCCCAGGCCTCAACGCCGTCATCAGGGCCGTCACCAAGGACGCCCTCTACCACGGCATCGACGTCATGGGCATCGAGGATGGCTTCCTGGGCCTCATCGAGGACCGCGTCCGCCCCCTCGCCAAGGACGACGTCTCCAACATCCTCACCGATGGCGGCACCATCCTGGGCTCGTCCAACAAGGCCAACCCACAGAAGTTCGCCATCGGCAAGCACGACGACGGCTCCATCAAGTACATGGACATGACCGACGTCTGCATGACCCACATGCAGACCAACGGCATCGACACTCTCGTCTGCATCGGGGGCGACGGGACCATGTCCGCCGCCGCGCCCTTCGCCGAGCGGGGCGTCAACTGCATCGGTGTGCCCAAGACGATCGACAACGACCTGCACGGGTCGGACATCACCTTCGGCTTCCTCACCGCCGTCAGCGTCGCGACCGAGGCGCTCGACCGTGTGCACACGACCGCCGCCAGCCACCACCGTGTCATGGTGGTCGAGGTCATGGGCCGCAACGCGGGCTGGCTCGCGCTGCACGCGGGCGTCGCGTCGGGTTCCGATGTCATCCTCATCCCCGAGATCGAGTTCGACCTCGACAAGGTCGCCGAGGCCTGCATGGCCCGCTCGCAGCGCGGCAAGCGCTTCACCATCATCTGCGCCAGCGAGGGTGCCAAGCCCAAGGGGGGCGAGCAGATCGTCGACCGCGTCATCGAAGACTCGCCCGACCCGATCCGCCTGGGCGGCATCGGCAAGTGGCTCGCCGACAAGATCGAGGCCATGACCGAGATCGAGTCGCGCTACGTCGTGCTCGGCCACGTGCAGCGTGGAGGCACACCCGTCGCCCCCGACCGCGTGCTCGCCACCCAGTTCGGGCATCACGCGATGGAACTGCTCAAAGAGGGCAAGAAGAACCGGCTCGTGGTGATGCAGGGGGGCAGGCTGACGGACGTCGAGATCACCTCGGCCGCCAACAAGCAGCGGCTTGTACCGCCCGATCACCCGCTGATCGAGGCCGCCCGCAGCGTCTACACCAGCTTCGGGGACTGAGCGCCGTTCCTAACAGCCTGCGTTGAAGTTGATGATCCACGCGTTGAAGTCGGCTGGCGTGCAGAGCCCGTCGGCGTTCTGATCGCACGCGTCCGATTGCGCGTTGAACGCCATGATCCACGCGTTGAGGTCGGCGGGGGTGAGCTCGCCGTCGCCATTCGTGTCGGCAACGCACGGCTCGGGCCGGCAATCCGATACGTCAACAAGTGTGGTCTGCGCGTCGACGCTCGGGACGACGAGCGTGTCACCCACCAGCACACTCCGAGAAACCGCCCCGTTCACCGTTGTTCGCCCGATCTCAACGGGCGCAAGAGGATCGGTCAGATCCAGCACGACCAGAGGGGCCGCCGCGGGCGTGGGGAAATCGAACCCAACCACAAACCCGCGATCGCCCGACGCGATCACCGACTCGAGCGTCACGCGCGGCAGGATCTCGACCAACTGCACGAACTGCGGCGCGGTTGGTGTCGAGATGTCGACCACAGCGAGGTCGTTGCCGACACCGATGATCGCGGCATCGCCGGCGATCGCGATGCCGTCCGACGCGCTGGCCCCGGGAAGGTCGACCGATGCAATCGCTGCGAACGCCGCGGGCGAGCTCACGTTGAGCACGGTCATGGTCCGGAAGGTGCCGTTCTGCGACACGAACGCGAAGTCGCCAGCGACATCGATCGAGTGCGGTACCGGAACGCTGGCTTCGGCCGCAACGACCGGCGCGGTCGGATCGCTCGCGTCGACCCAGAGGACGCCGGCCGTGAGGTCGCACAGCAGCACGCGCCCGGTCGGGCTGGCGTGTCCGCCCGCCCAGATGCCCGCGAGACGAGGATCGCTCACGGAGCCGACCTCGACGGGTGCCGCACGATCGGAAGCGTCGAGCACGACAAAGGTCTCGTTGGTAACGACGTAGACGTTGTCGCCCGACACCTCGACCCATTGGACAAAGTCCGGGAACGGGACAAACGTCTCCGCCGGCGGCTCAACCTCGAAGTCCAGCACCAGCACGCCGCCCGAGTACGTGACGGCCGCCAGCGTGCCGTCCGAACCCGCCGACTGCGGGTTGGGCTCGGCGGACTGCACAGGGCCGATCACGCTTGGCTGGCACACCTGCCCGCTCGTCGTGCCGACAGCGAGTAGACCCAAGGCACACACAACAACCCCAGCGGTCCGGATCGATCGCATCGTCGTTCTCCGTTTCTGATCAAGCGTTCACGGGCTTCGGCGAGGGACTCCCGATCCCCGCCGGTCTCATGCTGCTAGGTATGACGCGCACCGTCGGTCCGGGTTCCGAGCCGGCCGCCGATTTTGTGTTCTGTGTCAGATCAAGCCGGCACCGAAGTCCGACACCCCGACGAGGCATTCAATGGTGCATGCCCAGCGACGCGACCGCCGACCCGCACCACCGACGCATCACCGAGCTCGAGGCAGAGCTGCGCACGCTGCGCGACATCCTCGATCTCGTGCCGTTCTATCTCTACGCGATCGACGAGCAGGGCACCTACAAGCTCGCCAACCGCGGGGTTGCCGAGGACCTCGGGCACACCCCGGATTCGATCCGAGGCCTGCGATTCCAGGACCTCTCTCCCGATGCCGCGCAGTCACGGGCGCTCGTCGATGCCGTGCGAGCGAAGCTCGACGCCGGGGTGCCCGTGATCACCCGCGACGTACCGCTCCGTCTCAACAAGCTCGGTGATGCGATCATCGATCTGTTCGAGGCCCCGTTCACCGATGCCGATGGAAAGGCATGGCTCTTGGGCATCGGGCGCGACAAGACCTCTGAAGTCGAGCTCGAACGCGCACGCGACGAACGCGCACGCCTCGACCGCGAGCTCAGCCTCGCGCGCGGCATCCAGCAGTCTCTCCTGCCGCACGACCCGCCCAATCGCCCAGACCTCGACGTCCACGGCTGGTCCCACCCCGCCGACGACACGGGCGGCGACTTCTACGACTGGTTCACCGCCTCCGACGGAGCGACCTGCGTCGTCCTGGGCGACGTCACGGGGCACGGCATCGGCCCGGCGCTCATCGCAGCCACCACCCGCGCCTACGCGCGAGCAATCTTCACCGACCCCGGGTGCCTCGGCGCCAAGCTCGCCAGGCTCAACGATCTCATGGCCAGCGAACTGCCGGACAACCTCTTCGTCACGCTCGCCGTCGCGCGCATCCCCGCCGCCGACCCAATCGGCGCGACCTACGTCTCCGCAGGGCACGGCCCGACGTTCTTCAGACCCCCCGCCCGCTTCGGATCCACCGTCGTCCGCGAGCTCGACAGTCACGGACCGCCCATCGGCATCCTGCCCGGTATCACCTACGCCGACCCCACGCCCATTCCCATGATGCCCGGCGCCCGCCTCGTGCTCGCCTCCGATGGCCTCCACGAACGCTCCCGCCCCGACGGAGCCCAGCTCGGCGCCGAGCACCTCGCGCGGGCGGTGCAAGAGCACAAAGGCGACGCCGAATCACTGCTCGCCCGGTTCTTGTCCATGGCCGACGATTTCGCGGAGGGCACGCCGAGCGACGATGACATGACCGCGGTCGCCCTCCTCGCCCGGTAACACTCCGGTGCTTGCCGTCGGCCCCCGACACGCGGTTCTACCCTCTGCCACCCTCCGGAGGACGACCGACGATGCCCGACGAGCACGACACCCAGCCCCCGACGCCCGAGGGCGGCAGCGCGCCGTCGGAACCCGCCGAGCTCACCGCGGCCCAACGCCGCGCCCAGGCGATGGCCAAGGGCGAGGAAGGCCCGACCGAGCCCGACGCACAGCCCACCGCCAAGGGTCGGAAGCGCAAGAAGAAAAAGAAAGAGAAGAAGAAGTACGACTCCATCCTCGGCTACCTGTGGGGCGAATGGATCCGCCCGCTCGGACAGATCCTGCTCATCGTCATGACCTTCCGTCTCGTCGCGATCGACTGGTTCGACGTGCCGACCGGCTCGATGGAACCCACCGTCCTCGTCGGCGACCGCATCCTCGTCCACAAATGGGCCTACGGCATCCGGGTGCCCTTCTCAAAGGAATCCTGGATCATCGGCCAGTGGGACAAGCCCGACCGAGGCGACATCGTCGTCTGCTACTCGCCCGACGCAGGAGACGAGGTCCGCATCGTCAAGCGCCTCGTCGCACAGGGCGGCGACACGATCGAGATGCAGAACGGGCGCCTCATCGTCAACGGCGAGGAGTCTGACTACACCGAGGCCGACCCGAGCGTCTCGAAGTTTCTCGATCCCGTCGAGGCCAGCAAGTTCGAGTTCTTCATCGAGACGATCCAGGGCGACGAGCACCCGGTGATGTTCGACACCGACCCCGACGAGCGCATCATTCGCGACTTCCCGCCTATCACGGTGCCCGAGGACCACTACGTCGTGATCGGCGACAACCGCTTCGGCTCCAAGGACAGCCGTCAGTGGAACCTCGACCCCTCCGAGTGGGGGCAGAAGGTCGGCTTCATCCACCGCAAGCGCATCCACGGCCGGGCCTTCGCGGTCGCCTTCAGCCTCGACAAGTCCAACTTCTATATGCCCCGCTTCACGCGTACCGGCAGGCCGCTCGACTAGCCCCCCGGGCCTGGCCCCGTCCAGAGTCCTACACTCCGGCCAGGCCAGAAACGAAGGAGAACGAACCATGCTGAACAAGATCTCTGCTCTCGCTCTTATCTCGTGCCTCGCGCTCGTCGGTTGCGAGCGGTCGAGCGAGCCCGCCGCGGACACCACCGCCGCTGAGGACGCCGCGACCGACACCGGCAACGCCCTCGAAGACGCCGCCAACGACGCGGGCGAGGCCATCGACGACGCCGCCAACGAGGCCGGCGAGGTGATCGACGAAGCCGCCGACGAGGCCGGCGACGCGATCGAAGAGGGCGTCGACGCCGTCACGGGCGGCGGCTGAGCCCCGTACAAACATCACGATTCCTTCACGGGCCTCTCGCTTACGCGGGGGGCCCGCTTTCGTGTGACGGGCCAGTGACGCTCGTTAGGTCGCCGCGAACTCGTTCGGCGAGTGGTTCCGCAGTGAACGCGCCGGGTGGAGCGCATCGGGCGACAGCATCCCGAAGGGCGTCGCGATCATCCACGTCGAGAGCCGGAGCACGGGCCAGGTCCTGCGGTCCCCCGCGCGGAGCCCGCTGATGTTGAACGGCTCGTTGAGAAGCGTCGCGTCGATCCCGTCCTCCGACACACCGTGAAGCGCAAACCACGGGAACTCGTGCTCGCCCGAGTCGGCATCGAGCTTCAGCTTCACGACCGGCTCGAGCTCCCATCCTGCGAACTCGACCAACGCCCGGCACAGGAAAGGCAGCGAGGCTCGGGCGCGATCCGCGAGCATCGCGCCGTACTCGATGGGCAGTGCTACACCCTGCACCGACCCCGCGTCGCGGCACGGTGCGTACGGCTGAGGCTTGCCCCCGCCGAACCCGAGCCGCTTCTTGGGCTGATCGCAGACCACGACCCGCTTCCCGCTGTGGTCCTCGTCGTGATCGCGGAGCCCCGTCCACTCGGGCTTCGCCTTCGCCATGAACTCTTCAACATCGACGAGGCACGCCGGGCCGGCGCTCATCGTGACCGCGACCTCGTCGCCCGCCGAGGCCCCGTCGAGCAGCGAGGCCACGATCGCGTCGTAGATCTGCGGATCGAGCCCGGGATCCGCATCAAGCACGTCGAACTCGGGCGCGCCCAGCGCGCTCAGCCCGTGGCTGTGGACCCAGGTCCCGTGCGCCAGAGACGACTCGCTCCGCACCGCGTGAACGATGTAGAGCATCCGCGTGCTCAGCCCCGCGTCGTGCGACAACTCGTCGTCGAGTGCGTCGGGCATCCAGAAAAGCCCCGACTGGATGTCGTAGGCCGTCGTGCCCTCGTCACCCATCACGATCCGTGAGAACCACAGCATCGCCTTCCGGTCAGCCGGGACCGAGCCCTGGCTTCCCGTATGACGAACGAGCAGGGCCGATCGGCTCGACGCCAACCGCTGCGGATCCGCGCGCACCAGCCCGGGCATGTACTCGAGCATGTCGAGCGGCGGGAGGCTCGGCGCCTCCTTCCGATACAGCACCTCGGCCTCGCCCCAGAGCGGGTGCGACGCCACGAGGATCCAGCCTCCCTCCTTCGTGCGCTTCCCCTTGGCCTTGCACTTCGCGCCGAGCAGCCGTTTCCCGATCGCTTCGGGATCCGGTGCCGATGCGGTCAAATGCACAGCGCAGGCGCACGGCAGCGATTGGTCGAGCAGCTTCATCACGCCCCCCACGGTGGGTCGATCGGACCGGTCTCGTAGATCAGACTATCAGATCACAAGGGGACGATGGCGCAAAAGCTTGGCACGAGAACCGGCGGTCAGAACGGCGCGATCTCGTCGCCCCCGAACTCGTCGTCCCGGTCGTGCTCGGTCGGCCCGCCCCCATCGCGGTGGTTCTCCGCGGGCCCGGTCTTCGGGCGACCCCCGAACCCGCCGAAGCCCTGCGTTCCCGCGGGTGAGTCCACGCCCGGGTCGGTTTGGGGCTTGGGCTCCGAATAGCTCGCGCTGCCGCCGCCGTAGTCCACCCCGGCGCCGTACCCGCCGCCCCCTCCGTAGCCCGACCCCCGCGAGTCGGCGTGGTTCTTGAACCGGGTCGTCGAGTTGTCCCACGTGAGCTTCACCACGCCCGTCGGCCCGTTCCGCTGCTTGGCGACGATCAGCTCGGCCAGCCCCACCTTGTCGGGGTTGTCCATCTGCCAGTCCTCGTCGCCGATGTGGTAGTACTCCTCGCGGTGCAGCAGCAGCACCACGTCCGCGTCCTGCTCGATCGACCCCGACTCGCGCAGGTCGCTGATCCGGGGCTGCTTGCCCTCGCGCTGCTCCGGGCCGCGGTTCAGCTGCGCCAGGCAGATCACGGGCAGGTCGAGCTCCCTCGCCAGCGCCTTGATCCCTCGGCTGATCTCGCTCACCTCCACCTGGCGGCTCTCCCTCGCCGACCCGGGCGACGACAGCAGCTGCAGGTAGTCGATCACGATGCACCCGATCTCGTGCTTCCGTACGAGCCGGCGCGCCCGCGCACGCAGCCCGAGGATCGACAGGCTGGGCGAGTCGTCGATGTAGATCGGCGCCTCCGCCAGCTCGCCCGACGCCCGGATCAAACGCTGGAAGTCGTCCTGCGTGAACCGCCCGGAGCGCATCTTGTGGCTGTCCACGCCCGACCGTGCGCTGAGCATCCGGCTCGTCACCGCGGACTTGGACATCTCCAGGCTGAACAGCGCGACGGCACACTTGTCCGCCTTGGGCTTGTTCCCGAGCGACGCCCCGCCCATCGCCACCTGCTCGGCGATGTTGAGCGCCAGCGCCGTCTTTCCCATCGAGGGGCGGGCCGCCACGATCACCATCTCGCCCGCGTGCAGGCCCGTCAGCATCTCGTCGAGGTCGGTGAACCCGGTGGGCGTCCCGCTGACGCCCTTGCCCTCGATCGCCTCGAGGTGCTCGATCTCTTCCTGCAAGAGCTCCTCGAGCGACTGCGCCTCGTCCGTCTGCGACTGCTCGGCGATCGCGAAGATCTTGCTCTCCGCCGAGTCCAGCACCTCGTTGACCGCCTGCGCCCCCTCGCCCGGGTGGTAGGCGTCGTACAGGATCTTGCCCGACGCCTCGATCAGCGAGCGGAGCCGGTGCTTGTCCGCGACGGTGCGCGCGTAGTACACCGCGCTGGTCGGCGCGGGCACGCTCTCGGCGAGTTGCACCAGGTACTCCTCGCCTCCCACGTCCTTGAGCTGGTCCGCGTTGCGCAGCACGTCGACCAGCAGCACGAGGTCGCCCGCCTGATGCTGGTCGTAGAGCTCGAGGATGCCCTTGTAGATCGCCGCGTGCGCCGACGAGTAGAACGACTCGGGCGAGCCCACGATGGGCAGCACGTCCGCGATCACCTGCGGGTCGAGGATCATCGACCCGAGCAGGCTCATCTCAGCTTCGAGCGAGTGGGGGGGCAGCTTGTCGAAGAGCCGCTCCACACTCGTAAAGACCGCGCGGTCCCGTCGTCCGGAACCGCTCGGCCTGCCGGTACCCCCTCCGTGGTCACGTCCCTGATCGTCGGCCAAGACCCCTGCCTCCGTGCGCTCGGGTGAACCGATGAGCGTACCCCGCGCATCGACGATCCGCCCGGTGAAAACCGGGCATCACCCCCGTTCGGCGGCAAGTTCTTGTCTACCGACAGAACATCCACGAGCCGTCACCCGTCGTACCATCCCCCATGCCCGATCGCCCGCCGACAACCGTCGCCGATGACCCCTTCGCCGAGGGAGGCACGCTCCCCGACGACCTGCCCGCATCGCCCTGGGACCTCTTTCAGGACTGGTGGTCCCTCGCCCACACCGGGGGCGAGAACGCCGGGCCTATCACCGCCAACCCCAACGCGATGAACCTCGCCACCCTCAACGCCGACGGCACGCCCGCCAGCCGCATCGTTCTCTGCCGCGATGTCAACGCCGATCAGGGACGCATCACCTTCTACACCAACTACGAGGGCGGCAAGGGCACACAGCTCTCTGCGAACCCCGTCGCGGCCGCCTGCTTCCACTGGGATGCGCTCGAACGCCAGGTCCGCATCGAGGGCCCCGTGACCCGCAGCCCCGCAGAGGAGAGCGACGCCTATTTCGCCAAACGCCACCTGCTCAAACAGCTCGGGGCCTGGGCGAGCGACCAATCGCGACCCATCCGCACCCGCGACGAGCTGCTCGAGCAGTACGCGGGCGTGCTGGACCGCTTCGACGTGCCGATGAGCGTGATCGCGGGAGAGGACCCGGACACCCAGGTGACCGTTCCCCGTCCACCGCACTGGGGGGGCTTCCGCCTCTGGGCCCGCCGTGTCGAGCTCTGGATCGGGGGCAAGGGCCGGTTCCACGACCGGGCCGAGTGGACCCGCCAGCTCACGCCAGGGGGCGAGGGCTACGAGGGCGAGCCCTGGTCGAGCACAAGGCTGCAGCCGTAGGCCGATCAATCCGAATGATCTTCTGAACGATGCCCACCCCGCTCCACGACATCGCCACGCTTGCCGGTCACCGCGACCGGATCACCAGTCTCGCCTTCGCGCCGGGTCGGCACGACGTCGTGCTGTCGTCAGGGCGCGACGGGGCAGTCGCGGTCTGGACGCTCATAGGCGAGGAGTCCGCCGAGGCAGAGCTCATCCGGCACGACGCGGCCGTCCGGTTCGCGACCTTCTGGCCCGATGAGCGGGGCCTCGTCCTCGCCTCTGACGACGGCACAACCCGCCTCATCGACCTCGACACGGGCGAGGAGACCGGGCGATACACCACCGTCGAGGCCCTCAAGCACGGCGTCAGCCCACCCACGGGCATCGTCAAAACCGTCAACGACACCGCCAAGGTGGCGGGCAACATCGTTTCCGCCATCGTCCCGCTAGGCGGGCTCATCACCGCCGCCGCCAACCAGAAGGGCGGCTCCTCTCCCGTGCAGCACGCCGTCGCCGACGCGGCCCGCAACCGCCTCGCCGCGCTCACCGCCGACCACGCCCTCACGCTCTACGACCTCGTCACCATGGACGTCGTCAGGCGTTGGACGCTCACGACCGACGATCACTCGCGTCTCGCCTTTGCAGCTGGGCAGCTCGTCGTCGCGGGCTCGAGCAGACTGATGATGCTGGACGAAGCCAGCGACAAGCCCGTCGTCAGCACCAAGCCCACGCGCTCGGCGATCCGGGGCCTCGTCCCGCTCGACGCCGCCCGGGTTGCCACGTTCGATACGTCAAAGACCTTCACGATCTGGGACGCCGAGCGACGCACCACCGCCGCCGGCTTCCGCGCGCCGAGCCAGCCCACGCACGCCTGCGCCTGCGGCAAGGACCGCGTGCTCATCGCCGATTCAAGCCGACGTGTCGCGGTCGTCCCGATCGCGGGCCAGACCGAGATCGACCACCACGAGGCCGACGCGGGCAAGATCAGGGCCATCGCCGCCAGCGACGACGGCACACGCATCGCCGTCGCGGGCGACGAGCTGAAGCTCCGCGTCTACGCCACCCCAGACCGCTAGACCAATTCGCTCAGCGCCGAGCGCTCGCGCAGGTGGCGCCGAACCAGCGCCCACGCTTCGCGCGCCGAAAGCGCCCGGTGCCCGGAGGCCCTGTTCCGTGAACCGATCGTGTACGCGACCGCCCACTGGCGAGCCAGCGTGCGCCAGGCGAACCAGATCGATCGCCGCGGGTCGTAGATGTTCGCCGCCTCGCTGGTCACACCGTTGACCTCGATGACGTCAAACTCTCCCCGCGAGAGCGAGGCCTCGCTCTCGTAGCGAAGATCGAACCGCCCATAATCGAAGCCCGTGCCGTCTTCGCCCCGGAACCCGTCCGCGATCGCGCGCATCGCATCTTCCAGCTCCGGCGTGATCAGCTCGGGCGCATCGCGGAACTCGCACCCCTGGCGGTGGTTGCCCGCCCACGAGAGCACGAGTTCCTCGCCCGATTCGAGGACATCGCGCTTCCGATCCGCGAACCGGGCGAGGAACGTATCCGCCTGGCAGCGAAAGCGATTATCCCGCCAGATTAGCTGCTCGATCGTGTGTCGCCCGTCGCCAACGAGCACCGGGAAGACCTTGCGGTTGATCGAGAACACCCGCCCGCCCTCGTCATCACGCACGTAGAAGACACCAACCTCGCTGGACAGCGTGCTAAGCCGCTGCGCGAGAACCGCCCCGGGTGTTGCCTCCAGGAAGGCGACCAGTTGCTCGCGCGATCGGCAGACCTTGATCCCGCGCCCCTGCTCGCCCGCGTCGGGCTTCATCACGATGGGCAGCCCGCCGAGCCTTGGTTCGTCGTCGAGACGCTCCATGAGCCACCCGGCGCGTTCGTTGGGCGTGCCTCCATCAGGCACCCGCTCTCCAAAGAGCACGCGCTCGTCGCCCGACGCGAGCAGGCCGCCCAGGATCGCGCTCTTGCTCTCGCCCGCGAGCCCTCCCCCGTTGGCGATGCCCGGATTGCACGCCGTGAACGCAAGCGGGTGCCGATGCTTCACGCTCAGCCAGACGAACCAGGGCATCAACGGCCCGTAGAACGCCCAACTCGCCCACCATTCGTGGTTCGTCAACCGAGCGAGTGATGCACGCAGGCGCTGCCGCCCGCGCGTGGTCCAGATGTCACGCATGACCATGGGCAGCACGCGCATCAGCACCGCGAGCAAGAGCACGCTCGCGATCCAGCCGATGCCGTGCAACCAGTCGGGCCCCAGACGGATCACGGGCCTCGCGATCAGCTGCACGAAGAAGAAGCCCAGCCCGAGCTGCGCGAGAGGCTCCGCCAGCACACCGACCCACTTGGTTGGCCTGCTTGCGTTCCCGTTGCGGACCGTGCGCACACCCTTGCCGATCGCGAGCCCGAGCCACGCGACTCCGATGTCGAGCTCGGTCGCGCCGACCAGGACCGCCACCCACGCCCGCCCGGGCAGCAGCCAGCCCACGAGCATCACCAGCGGCAGCACAACCAGCACCGGCGCGAAATGCAACCAATGCAGTGCCGCATCGCCCAATTCACCAAACGGCTTCACCCGCGGAGCGAGGTCCGTAGTTGTGCGCACGAACGACGTGCTCGGGTCGTCGTAGCGCTCGATGAACCCCGCGATGTGTGCCGCCGTCTCCTCGGCAGCCAGGAACGGCATGAAGTGATCGTCGCCGGTCATGATGAGCGACGAACTGGGCATCAGCTCGTGATGATGCTCGGCCGCCCAGTCGGCGACGAGAAAGTCATCCCGTCCGTGCAGGATCAGCGTGGGCGTGTCCAGCCCCCGCATGATCCGAGCGAGCGGTCGTTGGTCGGTGTCGTCGAAGTTGCGCATGAACGAGATGCGTTCATCCAGCGGAATGAACCCAAAGGGAGGCACGATCCGTGCGCCCCATTCGAGGAATACTCGCCCCGCTTTGTACTTGGCGTGCTCGAAGAACCAACTGCCCGATCCCTCGGTCTCTTGTGCACCAACCGCCCCAAGCAGTGTGATGCTCGCGACACGATCGGACGAGGCGTGCGCCATGTTCAGGGCTACGGCACCGCCGTTGGACCACCCAACGACATGCGCCCGATCGATGCCCAACTCGTCCATGACCGCAAGCGTGTACTCGGCATATGTCGACGCAGACAGATCCTCAAACACCCCAGACCGCGCACCCCCCATCGCGGCGAAGCCCGGCAGATCGAACCAGATCACCCGCCGGCCTTGCGACGAGATCGCGGGACCGAACGCATCAAAGCCCCACGACGAGCCTGGAGTGCCATGCAGCAGGATCACCGCTGGAGCGTCGGATCGACCGATGTCAAACACCGGCACCTCGGTCAGATCCTCTGAGAGCGCACCCACCGACGCGGCAGGCACGCGATCGAGCAATCGCGCGCCCTTCTCGATTTCAAGATCCTGCATTATCCCGGGGCGGAAGTGCCACTGGGCCCATTCGCTGTACCACATGGATCCGAGAAGCACGACGTAGATTGCCGCGAGCACAATGCGCCAGTGTCGCCGGATCCAGCCGAGCACGTCAGCCGCTCTCGCCCGTCGTCACGCCCACCAGCTTCCGCCCGCGGATGTGCTCGGTCCCCAGCTGCCCGCAGGCCGCCATCTGGTCGCGGCCCTTGGTCTTGCGGCGCTTCGTGAACACCTTCCGCGAGCGCAGCCTCTCGACGAACGCGTCGACGACGTGCTCCTCGGGCGCGGGCCAGGGCGAGTCACGACGCGGGTTGTAGGGGATCACGTTCACGGCGCACAGCAGGGGGGATACGTACTCCGCCAGTTCGTCCGCGTGCTCGGGCCGGTCGTTCACGCCCGGGATCAGCACGTACTCGATCATGATCCGGTTTTGCCCCGAGCGTGGGAAGCCGATCAGGCTGTCGCGCAGCTCGCTCATGTTCCACCGCTTGTTCACCGGCATGATCTGGTCGCGGATCTCATCGTTCGGGGCGTTCACGCTGATGGCGATGCCGAGCCTGCGCCAGCCGTGCTGCTCGCATTGCGAGCGGAGTTTCCGGATGCCGTCCACGCGTCCGACGGTGCTGACGGTGATGCATCGCATGCCGATGTTCGCAGCGGAGCGGTCGTTGAGCACGCCGATCGCGCGGATGACGTTGTCCGCATTGTCGAGGGGCTCGCCCATGCCCATGAAGACGATGTTCTTGATGTGCTTGCCGTGGGCAGCCCCGTGTGCGTGCTGGGCGGTGAACCACTGCGCGACGATCTGCTGGGCGGACAGGTTCTTGACGTGCCCCATCTGGGCCGTCTCGCAGAACTCGCAGCCCATCGCGCACCCGACCTGGCTCGAGACGCACAGCGTGTAGGTCAGCTCGCCCTTGCGCCCGATCATGGGGATCACGACCGATTCGACAGGCAGCGTCCGCCCCTGGTCGGCCGCGTCGCGCTCGGCGGTGCTCTTGCCGTCGGCCTCTGCCGGGATCTCGGTCAGGATCTTGACCGTGTCGCCCTCGGGCCCGCCCGAGGGGCTCACCTGCTCGCCCACGACGGGCAGGAACGGGTCGAACCCGCGCCAGGGCTCGACGAGTTCGCTGCTGTCGCCCTCGCGGAAGAGCCTCTTGTACGCCTTGGTCGCCCACTGCCGCCCGCCCCGGTGCGCGGCGCAGGCGTCCGCCCACGCCTCGCAGGTCAGCGAGAGGGGGTGCGGCGGCACACTGGGCATGGCTTCAGGCATCACACCGAACGGTATCACCGCCCGTCCGGACACTCCCGGCGTACCTCGCGGGGCTTCGCCCGAGTGGAACACAAGATCCTGTATACAGCGGACATGTATTTTCCCCGTCGAGGTCGATTGAGAGCAAAACCCGCTTCCAACCGCGATTCGAGGGTTGTATGCTTCTGTACACCAGCGGGTCTCGCCGCCGGATTCAGGAGTTCATCATGATTGCTCGCACCTCTACCGGTCGTCGTGCCTTCACACTTATTGAGTTGTTGGTCGTCATCGCGATTATCGCGCTGCTGATCGGCATCCTGCTGCCCGCCCTGGGCAAAGCCCGGGCCAGCGCGCAGAACACCATCTGTCAGACCCGCCTCCGTCAGATCGGGCTCGCAACCCAGCTCTACGCCAACGACCACAAGGACCAGATCTGGGACGCCTACACCTGGAACCGCGTCGGCGACGACGACTTCGAGCCCGGCTTCGGCGAGCCCGGCTTCCCCCAGAAGGGCGCGATGTACGAGTACGTCGACGATGTCGACGAGATCGCTGAGTGCCCCACCAACAAACGCCGCTCCGCCGACGGCAACGACTACGCCTCCACCGACATCACCAACGAGGGAGCCCAGATCGATTTCGACTACACCTTCCTCGAGGGCGCCCAGGGCGCCAAGGTCTCGAAGCAGTGGCTCGTCTGGCGCCTCGACCGCGTGGGCATCGACGGGGACCGTTGGGAGACCGACACAGCACCGGATCGGGTCGCAAGCTTCAGGAAGGATCAGTTGCTTCCGGATGAACTCCGGATGCGCACCCTGCCGATCTTCGGCGAGGAGAGCTCGTTCTTCTACAACGGCGTCTCCGAGGGGGCCGTCAGCTTCGACGGGCGATGGGCCAACGACGACCAGCTCACCCAGCGTCATGGCGGCAAAGGCAATATCCTCATGATCGATGGCGTCGTCGAGGACCTCGATCCAGGCGACGGTCCGGGCGGCGAAGAGGTCTGGGACGGCACAGGTGAGGACTTCACCGCCAACGACTTCTACATCAAGGTCGCAGACCAAGCCGGTGGGTTCGCCTTCTGGGACAACCTCTTTGAGCAGGGCGACAACCGCTCCTCGCTGCCCTATGGCTGGGTCAACCGCGCCCGCTGAGGGCGGTTCCATTTCAGGGCCCCGCGCCATGCCCCGTCGTGCGTTCACGCTCATCGAGTTGCTGGTCGTCATCGCGATCATCGCGCTGCTGATCGGCATCCTGCTGCCCGCGCTCGGCGCCGCCCGCGAGTCGTCGCTGAGCACCGTCTGCCAGATCCGGCTCAGGCAGGCGGGCACCGCGACCGCGATCTACGCCAACGACCACCGGGGTCAGATCTGGGACGCCCAGCGGTGGGCTCGCATCGACCGCCCCCGACGCGACCCCGAACCCGGCGCGATCTGGACCTACGTCGACGACGTCAACGAGATCATGGCCTGCCCCAAGAACAAACGCCGCTCCGTCGATGGCTCGGACGCCAGCGATCTCTTCGACAACCTCGAGAACGGCGTCGACTTCGACTACACCATGTACGAGGGCGCCAACGGCGCCGACGTCGCGAAGATGTGGAACGTCTACCGCCTCGACCGCGACAGCTACTCGGGCGATACCCCGCCCGACATCATCGCGCCATTCGCCTCCAGAAGCCTGCTCCACGATCAGCGTCTGCGCACGCTGCCCGTCTTCATCGAGGAGAGCGGCTACGTCTTCAACTCCGAGATCACCGACGGGCGTTGGGGCAACCGCGACCAGCTCACCAAGCGACACAGAGGCAAGGGGCACATGGCGATGATCGACGGCGTCGTCGACGCCTTCGACTTCCCCGACGGGCCCGACGTCACAGAGCCCGAGCGCGCCGATTTCCGTGCCAACGACCTCTACATGAAGATCGTCGACAGCCGCGGGCGGCTCGTCTTCGAGAACGCCTACAACACCCGTTTCGTCGAGTACGGCGAGTTCAACCGATCGCGCTGATCGCCCACGACTCGGGTCTCCAACCCCTGGCTGCTAGCATCGGGCGAACCCAGCTGCCCGCCGGAGGAACGCCGATGTCCTGGATCCGTGTCGCCGACGCTCTCGCCAAAGCCCCGGGCGAGACCATCACCCTCAAGGGCTGGGTGCGTACCCGGCGCGACTCCAAAGCCGGGCTCAGCTTCATCAACCTGCACGACGGCACCAGCTTCGACCCGATCCAGGTCGTCGCCCCCGCTGACCTCGCCAACTACGAGAGCGAGATCCAGAAGCTCACCACGGGCTGCTCGATCGAGGTCGAAGGCGAGCTGGTCGAGTCCAAAGGCAAGGGGCAGTCGGTCGAGGTCAAGGCGACGAGCGTCAGCGTCATCGGCTGGGTCGAGGATCCGGACACCTACCCCGCGAGTGCGAAGCGGCACACCTTCGAGTATCTGCGCGAAGTCGCGCACCTGCGCGTGCGGACCAACACGTTCGGTGCCGTCGCCCGCGTGCGCCACCGCCTGGCGATGGGCATCCACCGGTTCTTTGACGACCGCGGCTTCTACTACGTGCACACCCCGATCATCACGGCCAGCGACGCCGAGGGCGCGGGCGACATGTTCCGCGTCAGCACGCTCGACGCCATGAACCCGCCTCGCATCAAAGAGGGTGACAACGAGGGCGGCGTCGACTTCAGCGAGGACTTCTTCGGGCGCGAGGCCCATCTGACCGTGTCGGGCCAACTCAACGTCGAGACCTACTGCAACGCGCTGAGCCGGGTCTACACCTTTGGGCCGACCTTTCGCGCTGAGAACAGCAACACGAGCCGTCACCTGGCGGAGTTCTGGATGGTCGAGCCCGAGATCGCCTTCGCGGATCTGGCCGACAACGCCCAGCTCGCCGAGGACATGCTCAAGTTCCTGTTTGATGACGTGCTGACCGCCCGGGCCGACGACATGGCGTTCTTCGACCAGCGCATCCAGCCGGGCCTGATCGACAACCTCAAGCACATCATCGCGAGCGACTTCAGGCGGCTGCCCTACACCGAGGCGATCGAGGTGCTTCAGAAGTCGGGCAAGACGTTCGAGTACCCCGTCGAGTGGGGTCTGGACATGCAGTCCGAGCACGAGCGGTATCTCACCGAGGAACACTTCAAGCAGCCGCTGATCGTCACGGACTACCCCAAGACGATCAAGGCGTTCTACATGCGGATGAACGACCCGGACGCGCAGGGGCGCGAGACGGTCGCCGCGATGGACGTGCTCGTCCCGGGCATCGGCGAGATCATCGGCGGCTCGCAGCGCGAGGAACGCCTCGATGTCCTCGACGCCCGCATCGATGAGATGGGGCTGAACAAAGACGATTACTGGTGGTACCGCGACCTGCGCAGGTACGGCACCGTGCCCCACGCGGGCTTCGGGCTCGGCTTCGAACGCCTCATCCAGTTCTGCACGGGCATGGCCAACATCCGCGACGTGATCCCCTTCCCCCGCGCACCCAAGCAGGCCGATTTCTGATGCGGTGTGCCGTTGCTCTGCTCTGCGTGGGCGGTACGACGGCGATCGGTGCGCAGCCGACCATCGACGACCTGCGCGAAGAGCTCCGGGGGAACCTCCGGAGCGTCGAGTTCGCCAAGTCCGTCGCGAGCCTCGTGCAATTGTCCGATGACATCGAGTTCTCCGGCGCCCGCTACGAGATCGACAACGAGGAAGGGACGACGATCTCGCTGCTCTCGCTCCCGGGCTCACGCAGCTTCGATGTCTTCGGGGACAGCATGGTCGCGCTCAGGACCGAGGGCGTGGTTGCAATCGCCAACGCGGGCGAGGATAACGCCGACATCTTCGACGGCATGCTGCCCGGCTCCGAGGCGTCGGTCGAGTCCAATTTCACCACCGTGAGCGGCCTGATCGGCCTCGGGCCCGAGATCGAGCCGATCGAGGGGCTCCGGTTTGCGGCGCTCACGAACGTCTCGATCGCGTACGTCAACAACAGCGCCGACTACGGCGGGCCCGGCGCCCCCCTGGCTGCGGCGATCGTCGATGGCATCGGGCTGAACTGGGACTCATGGGTCGGCGGGCTGGGTGTCGCGGCGCGTGGACAGTGGGACCGTCCTCTGCCCAACGACCTGCGTTCGAGCTTCGCCGCCAGGTACGACGTCCGCTGGGTCGAAACCCTGCGCAGCGATGACGACGCGCAGGACTTCTCGACCACGCTCCAGTACGTGACCGCCCGCGCCGACCTCTTCGGGCCGACCCCGCTCACGCTCGCCGGAGGCGACATCGAGTGGCAAGCCTTCGCGGGCGTCAAGCAGTTCACCGAGGGCGACCTGTTCGGCGTTCGACGCTTCTTCCAGGTCGGCGCGGGCCTCCGGCTCGTCGATGCCCTCCCTCTTGGCGGCATCGCATCGGCCAAGGCCGTTGCGATCATCGGTAACGACCTGACAGGCTTCAGCGTGGGCCTGAGCCTCGGGTTCTGACGACGTAGACTCGACGCATGATCATCAGATTCTCGCTCGTCGTTGCCGCGATCGCGGCTGTCCCCGTGCTCGCCCAGCCTGCGCTCGCGGAGGACCTCTCGTCCACCCTCGACGCGATGGCCTCTGCCGCAATCGCGGGTGACGCCGAGGCATACCTCGAGCACGTCGCGACCGACGAGCCCGAGTTCCTGATCGAGCAGCGCGCCTGGGCGAAGGACATCACCCGCATCGCACCCGACGTGCTCACCTACGAGCTGATCTCCGAGCCCAAGATCGGCGACGACGGCGAGGCAACCGCGACCGTCCGCATCACCTGGAACACCCCGAATTGGGACGGCGACGACCGCGAGCTCGAGATCCACACCCGCTTCGTGAACGAGGACGGCCAGTGGCACTTCGGCGGGCGCGACTGGCGCGAGCGCGACGCCGAGGGCCTGCGTGTCCTCTACGCCAACGGCGCGTCGTCATTGGCCCGGGAAGTGACCAGGCACTGGCCCGAGATCAAGGCGCACGTGGAGGAGGGGTTCGAGAGCATGCTCGATCACCCGCAGGTCGTGAAGATGTACCCGACGATGCTCGAGCTGAAGTTCTCGATCTTCCCGTCCTACGTCGAGGATCTTGGCGGGTGGAACGAGCCAGGGGAGTCGATCAAGCTCATCGGACAACGGACATCGACCGCGTGGCTCAAGTCGGTTCTCGCTCACGAGTACGGGCACGCGCTCACCTTCGCCATGGGCGGGCCCGACATTCCGCTCGCCATCGAACGGGCGCACGGCATGCCGTGGTGGGTGCTCGAGGGCGCCGCAGAACTCGGGGCGAACAGGTTCAGCCGGGCGTACGACCGCTCGACGCGGATGGTGCGAGAGTGGCACACGACCGACCAACTCGCCGACTGGGACGACATCACGAACTTCTACGAGACTGACCCGGACGACTATGGCTACGTCTACGTCCAGGGCCTGCACTTCGTGGCCTATGCCTCGGACCGCTTCGGGCGCAGCGCCCGGAACCGGTGGCTGCAGGGCATGATGTCGGGCAGCACACTCGACGACGCGACCGTCGAGGCGTTTGAGATGTCTTTCGACGAGCTCGACGCCGACTGGCGCGCCTCGATCAGCCAGGATCCGTGATCTCGGCTGCGGACGCCTCTGCCGGAACCTCCAGCGTGACCACGTCGGCGGGCGAAGGCCCGGGATCGGGGCTCCGCACCAGCAGGAAGAACACCCAGACCGCGAGCGCGTTGAACAGGGTCACCGCGGCGAACCAGCCGACGATGTCGCGCGCATAGGTCGGCTTCGCATCCAGCGGCTTGTTCGCTGCGACCGCCGCCTCGTAGACCGCGGTCGTCAGCCGGTGCTTCAGCCCGCCCGGTGCTGCATCCAGAGCCGCGGTCTCGGTGGGCGCCCTGGCTTCGACCGGGGCTTCATCGGGTTCGCGCTGGTCTGCAACAGATCCCGGCTCGGGTTCGGTCGCCTGCGAGGGTTCAGCATCGGTTCCTGGCTCCGCATCCGCGGCGGGCTCGGGCGAAGCGGGTTCCGACGCAGGCGCCTGCTCGTCTTCTGCCGCTTCCGCCGCCTCGGGCTCAGGGGGCGGTATCGGCTCGGTCGGGTTGCCCGCGGCCAGCACATCGTCGACATCGTCGAAGTCACCCTCGAGCAGCTCGTCCGCAAGATCGGCGAGCTCGGCGTCAAGGTCCTCCACCGTGTCCGGGCTCGAGCTCTCGGGCTCCGTGTTCTCGACTTCAGGCGGTTGGTCCGAGGCCTCACCCTCGACGGGTGCCGGTGATTCCACCTCGGCCTGCTCGACCGCCTCGGTCAGCATCGCCTCGACCTGCCCGTCGAGCGACTCCGCCTCGCCCTCTCCGGGCTCGGCCGCCGGCTCGGGCTCGTGCTCCTCAGCCAAGCCCGACATCTCCTGCACGAGCGCATCGACATGCTCGTCAAGCTGGTTGTCGGTCAGGCTATCCTGCGGCTCGGCCATCGTCGGTACACACCCCGATTGGCATGATCGGTCGGCCGGGCCCCGCACTCAAGGCCCGTCCCGCGATCCGGGGCCTCCGTCGCCACACCCGTTCCGGGGTCGACCATGCACCGCATCATGCTCCCTCAGCCTGTCACCGACAACGACGAACTTGTCGAGATCACGGGCGAAGAGGCGCACCACGCCGCACGCGTCAAACGCCTCGAACCGGGCCAGCCCCTGGAACTTCTGGATGGACACGGTGTCGTCGCTCGCGCAGAGGTCACCGAGATTGTCAAACTGGGCAAGAAAGCCGGGTGGTCCCTCCGTGCCCGTGTGCTTGAGATCGACCGCCTGCCCCGTCCTGTGCCTCAGATTCGGGTCGCGTCTGCCGCACCAAAGGGGCCCCGGCTCGAGTCCATGATCGACCAGCTAAGCCAGGTCGGCGTCGCCGCGTGGTCGCCGCTCCACACCAAGCGTTCTGTCGTCGACCCGCGTGACGGAAAGCTCGATCGTCTGACCCGGGTCACGCTCGAAGCGGCCAAGCAGTGCGGCCGAGCCTGGGCGATGACCATCGTGCCCGGTTGCGGGCTCGCCGACGCACTCCGCCCCGGTGCGATTCTCGCCGACGCGAGCGGTGATCCCTACGAACCCTCGGGCCTCGATGACCTCACGCTGCTCGTGGGCCCCGAGGGAGGCTGGACCGAGGCCGAGCTCGATGCCGCAAGTGCAGCCGGGGCCCGCATCACCGGTTTCGGCAGGCACGCCATGCGGATCGAGACCGCCTCCGTCGTCGCGGCGGGTATCGTTCTCGACGCCGAGAACCGACACCGTTCGAAAGGGAGCGCATGAACGTCCGATGGATCGCCCTTGTGCTGGCAGCGCTGGTGTCTCCGCTGGCAGTCGCCCAAAGCACCGACGAGCAGCTCGAACAGTTCGCGGCGGGCGCGATCGACTACCTGCGGTCGCAGCAGGGCGACACCGGAGGCTGGTCCGTTGCCGAGGGCAGGCCCGTGTTCCCCGCGATCACGGGCCTCGCGATCACGGGCATGCTCATGGACCCCGCGATCGACACCACTGACCCCGATGTGCTCGAGGGCCTCGAGTTCATCCTGAGCTACCGACAGCCCGACGGCGGCATCTACGACCGCCTGCTCGCCAGCTACAACACCGCGATCTGCGTCTCGGCGCTGTCGCTCGCGCGCGACGAGTTGCCCGAGGCCGACGCCGCCATCGAGCCCGCGGTGAGCTTCCTGCGCGAGCTGCAGTGGGGGAGCACCGCGAACGTGCCCGCCGCGCTTACCGACGAGGTCGATGCGGTCGAACGCACCCACCCGTTCTACGGCGGTGTGGGCTACGGGCGGAGCGGCCGGCCCGACAACTCCAACCTCACCTTCTGGCTCCAGGCTCTCGAAGACGCGGGCGTGCCCGGGGACGACCCGGCTGTCCAGCGTGCGCTCACATTCCTCGAACGCACGCAGATGCTGGGCAGCGTCAACGACATGCCCTACGCAGCGGGCTCCACGCAGGGCGGGTTCATCTATTCGACGAGCCCCTCCGGTGCCGAGAGCGACCTCGGCATCGGCGAATCGAAAGCGGGCGAGATCCAGGAAACGCTGAGCGATGGCGCCGCGGCCAGCCGCCTCCGCGCGTACGGCAGCATGACCTACGCGGGCTTCAAGAGCTACGCCTACGCCCGGCTGGACGAGAACGACCCGCGCGTCGCCGCCGCGATGAACTGGATGGCCGCCAACTACACGCTCGACGAGAACCCGGGCATCGGCACGGACGGGTACTACTACTTCCTGCTCGTCTTCGGGCGAGCCCTCGGTGCGCGAGGCGAGCTGCTGCTGCCGACCGATACAGGCGACGCCGACTGGACCGCCGACCTCGCCAACAAGCTGATCGAACTGCAAGAGCCCGATGGCTCCGTCCGTGTGGTCGATGACCGCTGGATGGAGAACGATCCTGTGCTCATCACCGCGTACACCCTGGTCGCCGCGCAGAACGCCCGACGAACCCTCGCCGCAAGCACCACGAGCCCGGAGACCACCCCGTGACCAGCGCGTCGACCTACCAGCGGCTTTCAGACTACCTCCGCGAGTGCGCCACGCTCCACGCTGTAGGCAACGTGCTCGGCTGGGATCAGGAAACCTACATGCCCTCGGGCGGCGCATCGTCGCGAGCGGAGCACGCGGCGTTGATCGCAAGGCTCCATCACGAACGTGTCAGCGATCCAAAGCTGGGCGAACTCATCGCGGGTTGCGAATCCGAACTCGACGTTTCGCAGGAGACGATCGAGGCTGCCAACGTTCGCGAGGCCCGGCGCGACTACGACCGGCGCACGAAGATCCCCGCCGATCTTGTTTCACGCTTGGCAGAAGCCCGCAGCGCAGCGCAGCACGCCTGGAAGGACGCGCGCACGAACAACGACTTCCCTGCCTTCCGCCCGCACCTCGACACCGTGCTCGGACTCACGCGTGAGATGGCCACCTGCCTCGCAGACGGCGGCGAGCTCTATGACGCACTACTCGACGAGTACGAGCCGGACGCCAAGGCCGCTGACATCGAGGCCGTCTTCACACCGCTCCGCCAGCGGCTCAGCGATCTCATCAAGGACATCGCCGACAACGGCACGCCGCCCAACACCAACGTCCTGCACGCGAACATCCCCGCCGCGAAGCAGGAAGCCTTCGGGCGGTTCGTCGCCGAGTCCTGCGGGTTCAGCTTCGAGCGCGGGCGGCTCGATGTCACCGTCCACCCCTTCTGCGAGGGCGTTGCGCCGGGTGACACACGCATGACCACCCGTTACCGAGAGGATTCGTGGACCGATGCTCTCTACGGCACGATGCACGAGATGGGGCACGGGCTCTACGAGCAGGGCCTCCCCCTCGGCGAGCGCCACGGGCGAGCCGAGCTGCCCGATCAGCACGGGCTGCCTTGCGGAGAGGCCGTCAGCCTGGGCATGCACGAGAGCCAGAGCCGGCTCTGGGAGAACGCCATCGGGCGGAGCGAGGCGTTCTGGCACTTCGCATTGCCTCACGCGCAGCGGCTCATGGGTGAAGCATTCTCCGACCAGACCCCCCCGTCGCTCGCGGCCGCGGTCAACACCGCGACGCCTAGCCTGATCCGCGTCGAGGCCGACGAGGGCACCTACAACCTGCACGTCATGATCCGCTTCGAGCTCGAGCGTGCCCTGATTTCGGGTGACCTGTCGACGGGCGATCTGTCCGCCGCGTGGAACGATCGCTACAAGGAGTTCCTGGGCGTCGACGTGCCCCGCGACCGCGAGGGCTGCCTGCAGGATGTCCACTGGAGCTTCGGCCTGATCGGCTACTTCCCGACCTACACGCTCGGCAACCTGCACATGGCCCAGCTCTGGCGCGCCATCCGACGCGATCTTGGCGACATCGATGCCCAGGTCGCGCGCGGTGAGTTCGCGCCGCTGCTCTCTTGGCTGCGCACCCACATCCATCAGCACGGGCGGCGCTACAGCGCGAACGAGCTCACCAAGCGAGCCACGGGCGAGGACCTCTCACCCGACCCGCTCGTCGAGTACCTCGAGTCGAAGCTCAGACCAAACTACGGGCTCGGCTAACCCCGGATCTCTCGATCGAGCTCTTCGAGCAGAGCTTCCGCGAGATAGGCGTACTGGTCGACCGTGTTGTAGACCTGCGCGCTGATGCGCACGTACCGACGGCCGCCGCCGATCGAGTAGACCGGCACCTGGATGGCATGCCGCTCGAAGAGCGTGTCCTGCAGCGCATCGAGGTAGACCTTGGGGCGGGCCTCGAGCCGCTCGCGGTGTGCCGCTGGCATCGTGGGCAGCTCGATCATCGCCATCGGACCGACCATGTCGTCGGTCTGGCATGCCTCGGTGCCGAGCCGGTCGCGGAGCAGCGAGGCCGCCTCGAGTGCTAGCGCATGGTTGTGTTCGACGATCTCGGGCCACGACATCCCGGCGATCTGGGGCAATCGCTCGATCGCGTCGGCCACCGCCAGCTTCGCGCTCACGTCATCGGTTCCGACGTAGTCGAAGTCGCGGTTGAACCGCGGGCGGTTCAGGAAGCCGGCAGGTGCTCCGTCATACACGCTCAGCGTCTGCGGGCGGAAGCGCTGCTGAAGATCGGGGTGCACGTACAGGATCGCCGCACCCTTCGGGGCACACAGCCACTTGTGCGCATTGGTCGTGTAGAAGGCCGGCCGGATCGCGTCCAGATCGATCGGCACGCACCCGGGCCCGTGTGCGCCGTCGAGGATCGTCGTCACGCCGCGCGATTCGAGGACTCGGATGATCTCAGTCGCGGGCAGCACCCAGCCCGTCGGGCTGATGACGTGGCTGAGCAGGCACAAGCGAGTGTGGTCGTTCACGCCCGCCATTAGCAGCTCGGTGAACCGTGCCGGAGTCATGGTCCCCGCGAGCCTCGGGATTTCTACGACGCGCAGCGCTGCCCCCGTTCGCTCGGCCAGCCTTCGCGCGTTCGCGAGGCACGCGGGGTACTCGAGGTCCGAGACCAGGATCTCGTCGCCTGGCCCGAGCGGGCGGTCGTCGCGCAGCCCGATTCCCGCGGAGGCGTTCTCGAAGACCGTCGCCACCGCGCTCGTCCCGTTGTTCACGAACACGAAGTCCTCAGCGCGCCCGCCGATCATGCCCGCGACCGCATCCCGAGAGCGATCCATCAGCCCGAAGGCGGTCTTCATGAAGAACGTCACCGGCTCGCGTTCCATCAGGTCGCGGTGCTCGCGCTGCGCATCGAGCACCACGTCGGGACAGGAGCCAAAGGAGCCGTGATTGAGGAAGACGGTGTCCGGGTCGAGCCCGAAGTGCCGAGCGAGCGGAGCCGGGGAAGGCCGATTCACGCCGTGATGTCGAGCGTGGAGCCGGTCGTGTTCGAGACCATCCGCGTCGCGGCCGCGTTCTGATCCGCGGGCGAGCCGTACATGCGCATCGCGGCATTCGCCGCCATCCCGCGCGCCGCATCGATCACCGGAGCCACACCCGCGGGCTTCACCTCAGCGACGGTGCCCGCGACGAGCGGGTTGGCCGTGCTGGTTGGCGTAGCCTGGCTGCCGATTTCGACTGTGTCGCGTCGATCGACCATCCGCAGGCGGGGGGACGGATCGATCGCCCGCGGGCCCACGGGCGTGCTCGCCGGCTTCAGCGTGAGCGATGACAGCAGTGACGTGTCGATGCGGTCCATGCGTCGGGGGTCTCCGTTGGCCGAGGACCAGTGTAGAGCGCTGCTCGCGCGTGTGCGTCCGATGGCCTCGGGCAGAAATCGCCGATATTCTCGGACCTTCTGGAAACGGCGGGGCCGCGATCAGACGACACCGCCGGGATGAGCCAGGATCGGTCAGTCCTCCTCGCCGTGCCCCGAGAAGGCCGCGATGACCTCCTGCTGCACGTTCGGGGGCGTCTGCTCGGTGTGGCTGAAGTCCATCGTGTAGCTGCCCGCCCCGCCCGTCATGCTCTTGAGCATGGTCGAGTAGTTCTGCAGCTCGCTCAGCGGCGCCTCGGCCTTCACGATCACGATGTCGGCCCCGAGCATGTCGGTGTCCTGCACCCGCCCGCGTTTCGTCGACAGGTCGCCCGTGATGTCACCCATTGAAGAACTCGGCGCGGTGACCTCCAGATGCACGAAGGGCTCGAGCAGCGCAGGACGCGCCTTCTGCACCGCCTCGATGAACGCCCGCTTGCCCGCCTTGATGAACGCGACCTCCTTCGAGTCGACCGGGTGGTGCTTGCCGTCGAAGACCTCGACGCGCACGCCCGTCAGCGGATAGCCCGCGAACGCGCCCGTTTTGAGCACTTCGCGTACGCCCTTCTCGATCGCGGGCATGAACTGCTTGGGGATCGAGCCCCCGACGGTGGCGTTGACGAACTCGAACGTGGGCTCGTCGCCCAGGCTCGGGTCGATCTGCATGGGCGCGACGCGCAGGTGCACCTCGCCAAACTCACCCGAGCCGCCCGACTGCTTCTTGTGCCGGTGCGTCGCCTCCGCGGTGCCCGTGATGGTCTCCTTGTACGCCACCTTAGGCGGCGCGGTCTCGATCTCGATGCCGTACTGCTCGAGCAGTTTCTCGCGCACGACGCGCAGGTGCAGCTCGCCCAGCCCGCGCATCACCGTTTCGTTGGTCGCCTCGACGCGTTCGATGACCAGGCACGGGTCCTCTTCCATCATCTTGTGCGTCGCGGGGGCGAACTTGCTCTCGTCCTTGTGGTTCTTGAGCTCGATCGAGAGCCCGAACATGGGCTTGGGCATCGGGAGCTTCTTGAGGTGCACGCGGTCGGCGTCGTGATCCCCGTGCAGCACCGATCCGAAGTGGATGTCGTCGACCTTGGCGACGGCGCCGATGTCGCCAGGCCCGAGCGCGTCAACCTCGATCGACTTCGCCCCCTGGCGCTTGTACAGGTGCGCGATCCGCACCGGCTTCTTGTTCGAGCCGATGACCACCTCGTCCTTCGCCTTGATCGTGCCCTGGTGCACGCGGAAGACGCCCAGCTTGCCGAAGTGCGCATCCGCCTTCACCTTGAACACGTGCGCGAGCAAGGGCTTGCCCGGGTCCGGCTCGTGCCCGTAGGGCGACTCGGAGCCCTCGTCGTCCTCGTTCACGAACGGGCGAGGGTTGCCCTCGAGCGGGCTGGGCAGGTAGTCCGCGATCACATGCGTCAGATCGTCGATGCCCGCGCCGGTCTTGGCGCTGCAGAAGCAGATCGGGACAAGGTGCCCCTGGCGCATGCACTCCTCGAAGGCCTCGTGCAGCTTCTTGGGATCGAGCTCGCCGCCCTCGAAGTACGTCTCGGTCAGCTCGTCGTTGACCTCGACCACCTGCTCGAGGATCTGCTGGTGCGCATCCTCGACCGACGAGAACGTCGGCTCCGCGCCCTCGGCGTGCTCGTGCTCGAACACGTTGATGACCGAATCCCCCGCGGGCAGGTTGATGGGCAGGCACTCGGTCCCAAACTGATCGCGGATCTGCTCGACCACCGCCGCGAGGTCGATGCCCGACTCGTCGATCTTGTCGACGATGATGCACCTGGGCAGGTCGCGTTCCTTGGCGATCGAGAACATCCGGCGTGTCACCGTGCCGATGCCCTTGGCCGGGTCGATGACGACGCCGACCGTGTCGACCGCAGGCAGCGCCGCGATCGCGTGACCCAGGAAGTCGGTCATACCGGGCGTGTCGAGCAGGTTGACCAGCACCTTGCGTCCGGAGAGTCGGCTCTCGGCCTCGAAGTGCGTCATCGCCAGACCGAGCGAGTGGTGGTGGTGGTGCTCTTCTTCCGTGAAGTCGCTGACGGTGTTGCCGTCCTCGACGCTGCCCATCCGCTGGATGACGCCCGAAGAGAACAGGAGCCGCTCGGTCAGGGTGGTCTTCCCCGAACCACCCTGGCCGACCAGCGCCACGTTGCGGATCTCCTCGGGCGGGCGGGCACCAGCATGTGCTTGAGTGGCCATCGTTTCGGCGCTCCTTTCGTCCTCGCGAATCGCGGCGAGGCCGGGGGGCCGATCGGGTGCGTCGTGTCGGGTCGGCGCGCCGCCCAAGAACACGGTGGGCATCGACGCGGCACGTCGGGCCAATCGGCCCGGGGTGAGTTGTCGCCTCGGGACACACTCCGTCCCGAGCCAAGCCACTATATCAGATCCCGCTCGTCGCGCCCCCTCCGCGGAGGCGGATACCGTTGCCCCGCATGAGCAACCCAACCGATCAGCACGCAAACCCCGTCGTCACCCGCTTCGCCCCCAGCCCCACGGGCCACCTGCACATCGGCGGGGCCCGCACCGCCCTGTTCTGCGCCGCCTACGCCCGAGGTCACGGCGGGCGGTTCGTCCTGCGCATCGAGGACACGGATCAGAAACGCTCCAGCGATGCAGCCGCGGCGGGCATCCTCGACGACCTCGCCTGGCTGGGCATCGACTGGGACGACGGCCCCGAGCATGGCGATCGTGGGGGCGACGAGCGGGGCGTCGGACCCTTCGAGCAATCCCAGCGCCGCGAGCACTACGACCGCTTCTTCCAGCAGTTGCTCGATGCCGGAATGGTCTACCCCGCGTTCGACACGCCCGATGAGCTCAGCGCGATGCGCAAGGCCGCCGAGGCGGAGAAAAAGACGTTCATCTACCGCCAGCCCGCGGGCTACGACCACGCTGCCGCTCTGGAACGCGCCAAGACCGACGAGCATGTGCTCCGTTTCAAAATGCCCCCCGAGCCCGTGACTGTAAACGACCAGATCCTGGGCGAGGTGACCTTCCCCTACGAGGAGCTGGATGATCTGGTCATCCGCAAGAAGGACGGCTTCCCGACCTACCACTTCGCCGTGGTTGTGGACGACGAGCTGATGGGCGTCACCCACGTCGTCCGCGGGCAGGAGCACCTGAACAACACGCCCAGGCACGTCGCGCTGATGAAGGCACTCGGGTTCGAGGTGCCCACGTTTGCGCACCTGCCACTGATCTTCAATCCCGATGGCTCGAAGATGAGCAAGCGCGACAAGGACAAGGCCGTGCGCGCGGCGGTCAAGCAGGCCGAGGGTGTCAAGGACGCGCTCGCGAACGCGGGCTCCGCCGACGAGCAGAGGCACTTCGCCAAGTGGCTGAAGGACAAGACGGTGCAGCTGCCACAGGAGCGGTTGATCGCGATCGCCGCCCAGCTGTCGGTCGATCTGCCCGAGATCGATGTCGAAGACTTCCGGCGCGCGGGCTATCTGTCCGAGGTCGTGATCAACTACATCGCCCTGCTGGGCTGGAACCCGGGCGTGAAGACCGACGAGGGCAAGGACCTCGAGCGTTTCGGCCGGGCGTACCTCGACGAGCACTTCGACTTCGGACGCGTCGGCAAGACCGCCAGCAAGTTCGACCGCGACAAGCTGCGGGCCTTCAACTTCGACACCATCCAGGCGATGCAGCCCGCCGAGTTCGTCGACGCCTGGCGCGCCTGGGCGGCCCGCTACGACGCGGGTCTGCTGGACGAGCTCTCGGGCGAGACGATGCTGATGCTCGCGCCCGCCGTGCAGCAGCGGGCGGCGGTGCTGAGCGAGTGCCGCCAGCCCATCGCGTTCCTGTTCGCCGATGACAGCTCGATCGAGTACGACGAGAAGGCGGTCAAGAAGCACGTGCTCAAGGGCGAGCCCACGGGGTTGGACCTGCTCGGTGCGTTCCGCGACGAGCTAGACGGGCTGGCCGACTTCACTCCCGAAGCGATCGAGGCCGTCGCGGCGAGCTTCTGCGAGTCACGCGAGACCAAGCTGGGCAAGCTCGCCCAGCCCGTGCGTGTCGCGATCACGGGGAGCGCCGTCAGCCCACCCCTGGGCGTCACGCTTGCGGCGCTCGGCAAGGCCCGCTCCCTCGCGCGGATCGATCGGGCGCTGACGCAGATCCCGCAGATCACGCCAGGCTGACTGGGCGGTAGACCTCGACCACGGGCGGCTCGAGCAGGATCTCGCGCCAGCGCGCCACCAACGCGCGCGATATGGGATCGCGCTCCACGCGCTCCTGATCGTCGGCGAAGTCCGCCTCGCTGCGGTACTCGACCCGCTCGATGTACCGCTCCGGGTCGCCGTGCTCCTGCTGGAGCGAGACGCGGATCCCGCCCGGGGCCTCGTACACCGGGATCGCCTCGCGTAGGAAGGCCAGCAGCTCCTCACGCCGATGCTCGGCGACCCGGATCCGCAGGTGCAACTCGACCGAAGGCGTCCAGGGAGCACTCATCGGGGGATCCTACCTGGACTCGGGCCCGGCCTGATTTATTGAATAAATGTTCCAAATACCGGAACAGCGGCCCGACGGGGCGCGTTGGATGGTTGAACCCCCGAAGGAGACTCCCCGATGTCCGATTTTTCGAACCTGCTCAGCCCCGTCCGCGTGGGCGAGATCGAGGCACCCAACCGCATCTTCATGGCGCCGCTGACCCGCAGCAGGAGCAAGCAGCCGGGCGATATCCCTTGGGAATTGAACGCCGAGTACTACCGCCAGCGCGCCGGGGCGGGGCTGATCATCGCCGAGGCGACGCAGATCAGCCCGCAGGGCAAGGGCTACGCGTTCACGCCCGGGATCCACTCCGACGAGCAGGTCGCGGGCTGGAAGCAGGTGACCGATGCCGTGCATGAAGCGGGCGGCAGGATCGTCCTCCAGCTCTGGCACGTCGGGCGGATCAGCCACACCGATCTCCAGGCCGATGGAGCCGCCCCGGTCGCCCCCTCGGCGCTGCGTGCCGAGAGCCAGACGTACACCAGCGCCGAGTCGGGCATGGTGCAGGTTTCAGAACCCCGCGCGCTCGAGACGAGCGAGA
>JANQQZ010000093.1 GCA_028284805.1 Phycisphaerales bacterium | reverse complement strand
CCGCCAACGCCTCTGCCGTTGCCTCGCACCCGTCCGGGTCATCCTGCGGAGCGTCGTCCGGCGCGACTGCGAGATCGTCCGAGACCTCCCCGTCCACGTTGCCGTCGACAATGCCTCGGGCCAGACCATCCCCTGCAGCACCTTCATCGAGATCAGGCATCCGTCACCCCCGTTTCGTTCAGACCTGTTTCCTGCTCGCCCTCGCCCGGCACGAGCCCGAGCGATTCCGCAACACGATCGGCAGGCACGCCCAGCTCACGCCGCACACGCACCGCTGTCGCCAGTTCCTGCTCATCGATCGGCAAGGGATCGGGCCACTCGATCCGGACCTCCCGGTCGCCCGACGAGAGCTCCAGCAGCCCGACGCGCGAGGCCGCCTCGAGCATCAGCGCGCACACCCCGCGGATCCCGCGCCCGTACGTCACACGCTTCCGGTTCGTCTTCGCGAGCAGGCCCACCATCGTCACCCGCAGCGCGTTCGCACTCGTCAGGTTCCCGATCCTCGCCTCGACCACGCCCGACGCCACGGGCGGCACGCCGCTGATCTTGTCCATCGCAGAGCGGATCTGCTCGATGTGCCTGTCCTCGCTCGGGCTCGACGCATCCCCGCCGAACCGCTCGACCGACGCATCCGGGTTGTCGGTGCTCCACACCGTCCCCGGCGCAACGGGCGCCCGATCGAACCCGTCGATCCCCTTCGCCAGGTACATGTTGAACGACTGCATCGTCACCCGGTTTGCACGGTCGCTCAGCCGCGTGTTCAGCTCGTCCTGCAGCGGGATCAGGGGCTCCACCTCGCCCACCCCCGCGTACACCAGCGGCTGGCTCTGGTTCTGCACGTGCACGACGGGGACCACGCCTTCGAATACACCCCCATCCTCGCGCTCCACGAGCTCGCCTCCGATCCATACCTCGTGCCCATCGGGCCCGAAGACCTCGGTGTACACCTCACGGGCGCGCCGGCGCCCCCAGCCCTCGCCGCCGAACACGCCCCGACGCAGCCCGACGCGCTCCACGCCGTTCGACTCACGCTCGTAGTGGATCACGTACCCCTCGAGCACGCGGTAGTCGTCCGGATCCAGCACGGGCACGCTCCGCCGCGGGTCCACCGCTTCGATCCGGAACGCCCTCCCCGCCTCCGCCGCGAGCTCGACCAAGGCCCGATGCGAAGAAGAACCCGACCCGCTCCCGGCGCGCACGCGAGACGCCCGCCGCCCCGCCGCACGAAGAGCCACCTCGTCTACGCGCACCACGAGGTCCACGTGCCCGAACACGTGCGCCATCAGCGCCGCGTCCTGCAGGGTCTCGAGCCCTCCCGACGCGTCCCAGGCCGCATCGATCATCGATTCCACGATCTCGCGCGTGTCCTCCTGCCCCGCCGCGCTCACGAGCAGCGGCATTTTGCCGAACAGGAAGTCGATCATCACCTGCACGCGCCACGCGATGTCGTTCTCGATCACCACCTCGCGCCGACCGAACGACCGGTCGTCCGCGAGCCCGTGACGGTGCATCCCCGTCACCCTCGCGGGCAGGCCCGACTCCTGCGCCAGTCTGCGCGTCGTCTGGCTCGCGCCCGCCGCGTCGACCGTGCCCACACGACGAGCCGGGTTGCGGTAGTACCCGTGCCACCGCTCGAGCTCCTCGTTCTCCTCCGCCTGTCGGCGGATCAACAGATCGATCAATGCCGGGTCCAGCCCCGCCGCCGCCCCCGGCCCGCCGCACGCACCGATCGTGCGAGCCGCGCCTTCCCCGTCCGACCGTCCCCCCGCGCTCCGCATGCGTCCGCCTCCAAGCCCAAGACCAGATCGGCCTGCCCGAAACGAGCAACGCCCTCACCAGTCCCGCGCCCGCCCAGAGGCGTGCGCACACCGCAGGCACACCCGCGCGCCGCGATATCGCGCAAGCCCGTGCGGCTAGACGATTAGAAAAAATTGCAGGAAGTCGCCGCAAGCATCCGGCGTCGAAGCCCTCGCGCGCGCACACCGACCGGCGATCGGGGCCAGACGCCTACGGGCAGCCGGCGTTGAAGTTGAGGATCCAGGCGTTGAAGTCGGCGGGGTTACAGAGCCCGTCGCCATTTTGGTCGCACTCTCGCGTTTGGTCGTTAAAGGCGAGGATCCACGCATTGAAGTCTGCTGTCGTGAGCATGCCGTCTCGGTTCACATCTGGCACACACGGTTCACACGGGCCGCCGTACCGACCGTCGATCTGCATCATCTCTGCTTCAAAGAACCCTGTTCGTGTCAGGCTTACGGACGGTTTAAGCTGACCGTCGTTCTGCCAGTCCACTTCACGGATCGTGTTCCCGAAACGGTTGCCGTTCGGCTCAGAGCTGGCATCCGGAACAACGTAAAGGCGTTCGCCGACGAATCCGATCGCAGGCGTTAGAAGCGGGCCTCTTTGCACGGGGCCGTACTGCGCGATCAAGGTTGGCGTTCCTTCGGTATCGACTCTGTACAGAAGGTCATATCGCGGTTGCGTGAAGAATAGTTCGGCCGAAACGAGTTGCCCCGACAAAGACAGTGCAAGGTCATCCTGATCGATTCCAATCGAGAGCGTTTCCGCAAAGATGCCGCTCGTTCCGAGAAATCCGATCGTGTCGGTACTGGTACTCTGCGTCCTGAATGACACCCAAATTGAATCGCCATCCGAAGTGACACCTTCGACGAACAGGGTTCTTCGGCCGTCGCTGGTTGTGATATCGTTGATGTATTCAGCAATCCCGGTATTTGTATCAACCCCCCAAAGCGAGGCGTGGCCGGTGCCGCCCAGATCTGATTCGACCAAGAAGACTCGGCAGTCGCCAGTAAGTGTGGCGAGTCCAACGAGCCGGGTAAAGCCGGCAGGCAATTGCAGCGGAACGATTGTTTGAACTTCGCCGGTTGTAGGGTTGATATCAACCAGGTCAAAGTTGTTGTCTGCATCTCGGATGGCGGTGTACAACTGCGACATCGCGGCATAGGCAGGACACCATGAACAAGTGAAAGCACAGCCTGCGCGAATCAAATGTTGTACTCGCATGATGCACTCCTGTGGCTAACTAGGTGATGATTCATCACGAGTAGAGTACATCAATTGTGTTGCTTGCGATATGCGTATTCTGGTGACGACAAAAACGTCATTCATGAACTTATCGACTGAATGTACGCTAGCTTGATGTGGCTTAATGCTGGTTGTTGTGGTGTTTTGACTCATCGATGAGTCGTGCCATGTCCTCGGGCTTGAGGTTCTCGTGCAGCGTCTCGTCGATGAGGGCGACGGGGGCGGTGCCGCAGGAGCCGAGGCACTCGAGTTCGACCAAGGTGAAGGAATCGTCGTCGGTGGTCTCGCCGACGTCGATCCCGAGCTTGGCCTTGCAGGCCTCGGTGATCTCGGGCTGGCCGCAGAACTCGCACGCGATCGATCGGCAGACGGCGACGACGTGCTGGCCCTTGGGCCTGGTCCAGTACTCCTCGTAGAAGGTCGCGGTGTCGATGACCTCGGCGGGCGGGAGCTCGAGGAAGTTCGCGATCTCGAGCATGGCCCGCTCGGGCACCCAGCCGTAGTGGTGCTGGATCATGTGCAGCGCCGGCAGCAGGGCGGCGTGCTTGGTCTCGAACCTGGGCAGGTAGCGGTCGGTCAGGTCCGACTTCATGTCATTGGTGAGGTAGTCGCCGGAGTGCGCGGCATCGGTGCTGGGCGTGGCGGTCGAGCTGTTCTTGGTGATCCAGGCCATGGGTGCTCCTGTCGCAGAGCGGCAGTGTAGGGGGCGTGGCGGGTGGAGCGGCGCCGGCGTCCGGGCGTGCAGGTGTTGTAGTTCAGGATCCAGGCGCTGAAGTCTGCTGGAGTGCAGAGGCCGTCGCGGTTCTGGTCGCAGGCGGCGGACTGGTCGTTGAAGGCCGAGACCCAGGCGTTGAAGTCAGAGGCCGTGCACTCGCCGTCGCAGTTGGTGTCGGCGGTTTGGCAGGGCACGGCGGTGTAGACGATGGCGTAGCCCGCGCCAGACGCGGCGGACTGATGGGAGCTCAGATACCCGCTCACGATGACATCGTCGAGCCCGTCGCCGTTGACATCGCCGGCGGTGCTCACGGCATACGCGAAGCGATCGTTGGCGTGGTCGCCGAGGAACTTGGCAAGCCGGTCTCCTGTGGCTCCGGAGAAGAGGTAGGCGGCGCCAGCTGCGTTGCCGTTCTCGTTATCGAAGGGCGCGGCGACGAGCAGATCATCGAATCCGTCTCCATCGACGTCGCCCGCTCCGCTGACAGAATGACCAAAGTTGTTACCCGTGTAGACTCCATAGAAGGTATAGAGCTCTTGCCCCGTGGCTCCCGAAAACACACGAGCCTGACCGGTGCTGTGCCAATGGACTCCGTCGGCATAGGGGGCGCCAACAATGAAGTCGTTCAAGCCGTCACCGTCAACGTCACCCGCGTTGTTCACGTTTCGACCGAACCTATCGCCTGGGTCGGTGCCGTAGAAAGCGAACAACTCGTGCCCGGTGGCTCCCGAGTACACGTGTGCAGAGTTGGCGTTGTACGTACCGCAGATGACATCGGCGTGTCCATCGCCGTTCACATCGCCCACGCCGCTCACCGAAGTGCCAAAGTAGTCCGACGATCCGATTCCACGGAACTCGTGCAGCACGTCACCTGTTGCTCCAGAGTACACGCGTGCGAGTCCGACTCCTCCATCGGCGAGGCGAGCGCCGACGATCACATCGTCGAGGCCATCGCGGTTCACGTCGCCGGCACCGCTGGCGGCTTGGCCGAAGCGACCGTCGGCATCTTCCCCGTAGAAAGTGTGCAGCACATTGCCGTCCGTTCCCGAGAACACGCGAGCGCTTCCGACTGGAATCCCATTGAGCGAGGCGTTCCAGGCGCCCACGATGACGTCACCGAAGCCGTCGCCGTTGACGTCGCCGGCACATCGGCTGAACCACCCGAACGTGTCGTTTGCGGTGTCGCCATGGAAGGTGTGCATTGGTTCATAGGTGTACTGCGCGTTGGTGGACACGCTGCAAGCAAGCATCGCAGCTGTCGCACCAAACGACCGGACCCAGGGCCTGCTTCGTGTGATGATCGCGCTTGTGGGCCTCATCTGCCGCCCTCTCCGCTGTTTGAGGGCATTGCCATCGACGCCGCCTCTTCGGGCGTCGGCCCGACCGGGAACTCGCCGGGCGACATCATCCGCCCGTCGACCTGCGTGTGCGGGGCCATTGGTCCGCCGGGGTACCAGCGGCACGCGCTGCCGTCGCCCGAGCTCAGCACCGACTCGACCAGCGTCGCGCTCGGGAGCGCCTTCTCGAACTCGCCCCAGTGAACCACATGGACCGGGTTGTCCTCGGGGTCGGAGAGCAGCACCCAGTCGCCCGAGTTGCTGAACGCGCTGAAGCGGCTCTCGTTGCCGATCGTGAACACGTAGCACCCCAGCTCGTCGTGCTTGGCGGTCGGTGCCCGCTCGTCGCGCCCCAGCCCGGCGTTCTTCTGCCCGTGCCCGTTGAACACGACCACGGTCTCGCCAGGCTCCAGGCGGAAGCGGGGGAAGGTGAACACGACCTCACCCTGCCCGCCCCGGTTGCGATCGCTGATGGTGTAACCCTGCAGGTCGATCGCGCGCTTGTGCGGGTTGTAGAGTTCGACGAACTCATCGCCCGAGGCATCGCGCGTGCCGTCTGGAAAGGCGTCGCCCTCGTCGCCCGGCGGCACGCGGAAGAGCACCTCCGTGATCAGCGGGTGTGGCTCATCGACCACGGGCTTGTACCAGTCGGTCTCGGGCTGCCCGGCGAGCCCGGTCAGCACCGCCGCAACGCTCAGAAGACTCGGCATGACTACCACCTCCACCGGAGGGTACACGGAGTTCTGCAGCCCGTGAACCAGGGCCTCTGAGACTTATTCTTGAGTCGCACCAGCCGATTCATCTGTCAGAATTGAGTCATTCGGCCCGCCCGGTGCGAGCCGAATCGTTGCCGGGGCGAACTCGTCATCAACGATCGTGTACTCCGAAGTCCCGAAGCCCAGTCGCTGCTTGATCGGCACGGCTCCGCCCAGCCCACCCGTTGGCTCGACGATCAGCGTGACGCGCTCCGTGACGATTGTCACGGGCCCGAGAGTCACGGTTCCATCGGGCGCGATGGTGGCGACGTCGAGCGTGCGGTCGCCCGAGCCGATCAGCTCACGCGTCAGGGATGCGCGCACCGGGCGGTCCGTCGCGTTGGTCAGCACCGCCGATCGCGAGCAGCCGACGAGCGCACCGAAGACGATCACGAGTGCGGCGAATCTCAACGAGGTCTGGTGTCGTCCCATGGAGGGCACGGTAGCCGGTTCAGGGCACGATCTGCCACATCAGGTAGCGCGTGTTGTGTCGCCAGACCTTGCCGCCCCGAAGATTGCCGTCGTCGTAACGCTCATCGAATCTGAGCCAGAGATCCACGTCGGGCGGGTTCTGCTCCATGGTGATGTTGGGCGTGACGGGCCCGAACGTCGGGTTCCAGTCCCACCGCCCGCCCAGCGTCGGGCCCGCGAGGAACGCCCGCTCGGAGTAGTAGCCCTTGAGCTCGGGCGGGAACACGCCCAGCTGGGAGTTCGGCGGAAAGGCACCGTGATCGGCGTGGTACATCCGGAGCGCCAACTCGAGCTGGCGAAAGTCGGTCACGGCCGCGTTCAGCAGCGCGTTCTCGTTCGCGCTCGTCACACGCGGGATCGCGATCGACACGATCACTCCGAGGATCACGATGACCACCGCAAGCTCGAGCAGCGTAAAGGCGCGCGACATCCTCAAGGCACGACCTTCCAGGCGAAGTGCCTGTCCTCGAAGTACTGCACCGCGCCGGTGGTCAGCCGCTCGTCGTCGAACCGGTCATCGAAGCGCTGAAGCAGATCGGTGTCGTGCTCGAAGTTGAACATCGAGATGTTGGGCTGGAGCGGGCCGTAGCTCGGGTTCCAGTCCCAGACCCCGCCCAGCGCCGGGCCCGTGTCCCACCGGTCCTCGGGGTAGTACAGCTTGAGCTCCGGCGGATGGTCGCCGTAGGGCTGATTGGGCGGGAACGCGCCGTGGTCGGCGTGGTACATGCGGAGCGCGAGCTCGAGCTGGCGGAAGTCGGTCGCGGCCGCGTTCACCAGCGCGTTCTGGTTCGCGCCGCTCACGCGGGGGATCGCGATCGCCACGATGATGCCCAGGATCACGACGACCACCACGAGCTCCAGGATCGTGAAGCCCGCGTGCCGCAGCGGTACCCGATTGCGCCCAGACGCACCGATCGCTCGCTCCCCCCAAGGCGGCCTCTCGCCGCATGGAGAGCATCGGCTGTGCAGGGCCCGGGCTTGGGGGCCCGAGGGTTCTCGGACACGAAAGCGGCCCCGAGCCGTGCAGCCCGGGGCCGTTGGGTGTTCTGTGCGGGCGCTGCCTGTTCAGCGACGCCGACGCATCGCGGCCAGCCCGCCCAGGCCAAGCAGTGCGGCCGAGCCCGGCGCGGGGATGATCTCGTACGTCAGCTCGAAGGCCAGGAAGTCCTCGGGCTGATCGACGAAGAAGTTCACGCTCGCGGCGTTCGTCAGCGTGACGGTGAATACGCCGTCGGCGGTGATCGCCGCCATGTCCGCCGCGCTGATGGTCCAGGTCTGGTCCACCGCGTTCTGGAACAGGTCGATGGGCCCGGTGAACGCGTCGGCGCTGAAGCCCACGTCGCTCGCGATCCCGTCGACGTCCCAGGTCATGGTCTCGCTGCTGGGCGGCACAACGCTGTAGTCGCCCAGCCCGAAGACGCGGAGCGTGCCCTCGCCCACCGAGCCGGGCTGCATGACGAAGGAGTAGGTGAACTCCTGCCCGGTCTCGGTGATGCTGGCCGACCCGCTCACGATGTTGGTCTGCGCGCCCGCGGCGCCGGCGCACGCAATGACGCCGACCGCGCACGCGATCCCGATTCGGTTCATGATGAACCTCCTGTCTTGTCCTGTGATCCCCCGCCGGCCCACGGGAACCGCTCCCACCCCGGCACAGGGATCGCCCACTATCCCACTCGCGGCCGCTTCGCGGGCGGCCACGTGGGTTCAGCCTACCAGAGGCGGGGGTGGAGGCCAAGGGGTTTGTGGTTGGTTCGGAATGTGGTAGACTTAGATTCTCGGACTGACGGAGGTGGTGGATGGCGGATGAGCAGCGCCCAGCGAGCTTGCCAGCAGTCGATGAGATCGAGCAGTTGCCACAGCTTGCGCGACTGGCGCTTGCAGCGAGGTGCGCTCGACGCGTTGAGCCATTGCTCAGGTTGTTCTGGGCTAGGTTGCCTGCGGATAGGCTCGAAAGTCTGAATCGCGGTGTTCAACTAGTCGAAAGGCTGGTCGAATTCGGCCGAGAATCCTCTTCGGTTGAAGAGGCAACTTCGCTGGCTCGATCAATGAACGCTATTGCCGCCGTTGCTCCAAACGATAACGCTGCGCTTATCATTTATACAGTTACTGATATCCTCGATGCTGTAACTTCGAGAAGTGCTGAACGGGTACGAACCGCTCTGAAGACAGCAGCGAGTATTTCTAGTCTCAACACCAAGTCGCTTGTCCAAGAAATCCGTGCCGATTTTGACGCACTGATATCGATGGCGAAAGCCGGCCGGTGGAACGATGATACTCAGGTGCCGAGGGACGCTTTGGGCGCGATTTGGCCGGAGGGGGAGCCAGAGGGGTGGCCGGACGAAGGTCGCGAGGCGGCTGGAGATGCTGAGGCGGCAGTTGGTATTGAAGACGGTGAGCACAGCCTCCGCGTACGCGTCAGCGTGCCTGATTCAGTGAGTTATGATGAGCTTGCCGAGAAGACAACGCAGCTTCTTGCCGCGATTAGCCTTCGCCATAAAGAACTGGGCGGCTCGGGCCTGAAGTTGCATGATCTCGATATCCGTTCGCGGGTTACCTCCGACTCTGGAGGTGTGTCGTGAACGAGCGCGAACGCTTTCTGGTGTTCGATCTGCGACAGATTGATGCACTCAAGGATGCCGACGGAGCCAAGATTGAGCAGATTGCTGAAGAGATCAATCAACTGGTTGCCGAGCACTTTGCTGCGGCCAAGCAGGCCGATGACGAGCATGCACCCGACGCGCCTCAACCCGAGTCCACTCCCGAGGATGCCGAGCTTCGAGCCGAGATTGTGTCGCAGGCCACGCCATTGCTCGATGCAATCGGCGACGCGGCCGACTGGGCCGCAGCTTCAGCGGTGTTCGCCGCTCAAGCGGCGAAGCGTGGCTACGACGCGGCCGAGTGTGTGAACCGTGAGGTCTCGCTGCATTCGGCCCACTATTTAAGTGTGGCTGCCGGATCGGTTCTCAGTCTCGGGCAGGCCGCTTGGCAGGTGGCGCTTCCGAGCTACATCCGCGGCGTAGGTACGAGCATCGCAGCCGAGCCAGTAGTTCGTGCGATCAAAGACCTATTGAGTGATTCTGTTTAGGCTGGGGCGTCTCGCGTCCTAGCGATCCAACTCCGCCGCCACGACGTTGATCGACCCGATCACCGCGACGATGTCCGCCAGCATGTGGCCCTCGGCCATCTTGGGGGCGGTCTGGTAGTTGATGAAGGTCGGCGGTCGGGTGCGGACGCGCCAGGGGCGGGGGCCGCCGTCGGAGACGATGAAGAAGCCGAGTTCGCCGTTGGCGGTCTCGTGGGCGCCGTAGACCTCGGCGACCGGGGGCTTCCACCCTCGGTTGCTCATGATGAGCTCGAAGTGCTGGATGAGGCCCTCGATGGAGCCGTAGACGTCCTCCTTGCGGGGCTTGGTCATCTTGCCGTCGGCGAACACGTCGATGGGGCCCTGGGGGATGTTGTCGATGAGCTGGCGGATGATCTCGCGGCTCTGTCGCATCTCCTCGATGCGGACGAGCATGCGGCTGTAGGCGTCGCCGTCCTCTGCCAGCGGGACCTTGAACTCGACGGGCTTGGCGCCCTGCCCGTCCCAGTTGTCGGCGTAGCAGAGGTAGGGCTCGTCCTTGCGCAGGTCACGCTTCACGCCCGAGGCGCGGGCGAGCGGCCCGCTGACGCCCCAGTTGATGCACTCGTCGTGCGTCAGGATGCCGATGCCCTTGGAGCGCTCGATGAAGATGCGGTTGCGCTTGACGAGGCTCTCGAGGTCGTCGATCGCGGTGGGTAGTTCTTCGTTGATGAACCGCTTGACCATGTTCTTGAAGATCTGCTCGTCGGGCAGGTCCTGCATGGCGCCGCCGACGCGGGTCCAGTCGGGGTGGTAGCGCTGGCCCGCGATGAAGTCGCAGATGTCGTAGATCTTCTCGCGCAGGTTGAACATGAACAGGAAGCCCGTGAAGGCGCCGAGGTCGAGCCCCGCGGCACCCACGCAGAGCAGGTGGTCCTGGATGCGGCTCAGCTCCGCCATGATCGTGCGGAGCACCTTGCACCGGGGCGTGATGTCGATGTTGAAGAGCTTCTCGACCGCGTGGTGGAACGCGATGTCGTTGGCGATCGGGCTCAGGTAGTTCATCCGGCTCGTGATGGTGACGTACTGGTTGTAGTCGAGGGCCTCCGCGAGCTTCTCGAAGCCCGAGTGCAGATAGCCGATGTGGGGGGTGCAGCGGGCGATGCGCTCGCCGTCGAGCTGGAGCACGAGGCGGAGGGTGGTGTGCGTCGCGGGGTGCTGGGGCCCGAAGTTGAGGGTCCAGCGGTCGCCCGTGTCGACGTACTCCTCGAGGTAGGGGGTGGTCTCGTCGTCGAGCTGGAAGCCCTGGTCGGGGCGGAGCGTGTACGGCATCTGGAACCTCCGGGAATGCGTTCGGAGTCTAGGGGTCGGTGGATTGGGCGTCCGCAGGTCCTCGGACGGGAATCCGGACCGAGACACCTGGGATCCCGAGCCGCCGCGCGTGCTCGGCCGAGACCGGGATCGTCGTGCGTGCCGAATCGGTGACCAATTCCGTGACGAGGCGGACCCGCCCGTCGGGGTCGATCCCTACGGCGATGACCCGTTCCAGCGGGATCCGCAGCGGGTCGGATTCGAGGCCCGGCGGGGGATACTTCGGGTCGAGCATGGCGCGGTCGACGAGCACGCCTCGCTCGTCGGCGTGCAGCACCGGGCCGCGGTGTGCCCGGATGGCGGAGATCGCCCAGACGTCCCACCGCCCGTAGGTTTCGCGGGCGAAGTCGGGGGCGGCCCAGGAGATGTTGGTGGCTCCCGGGGAGAAACCATCGAACTGCGCGTTGCCGGTGCTGATGACGAAGTGGTCGGCATACACGACGATGACCGCGGCATCGACCGGCGGCTCTGGGACGAGCCTGCGGAGCTCGGCTGACTCGCGCTGGTCTTGCACGACGCGGCGGTACAGGCCGTCCTGAATCCCGAGCATCGCGAGAGCCCAGGCGGCCGGGATCACGCCCAGGAACACCGCAAGCAGCGCGCCCGTGCGTGTTTGCCGTCGCCAGGAGCCGATCGAGCAGGCGGCGTCGATCAGCGCCGCGAACCCGATCGCGAGTCCGACCGCGGGCACATAGGCGAGCCGCGTGTACATCGCCTGGCCCTGGATCACCAGCACGGGCACGAAGCCCGCGAAGAAGATCGAGGTGGCGATCAGCACCTGCGAAACGCGGACACGGACCGGAGCCGGGTCCTGGTCCTCATGCGATTCACAGCGGACGCGGCGCAGCCACACCCGTGCCGAGACCCACGCCGCTGCGGCGGTCAGAAGCAGCCAGGGTGCGGTCCAGATCCAACCCGCGTGCCGAGGCCCTTCGCGCAGCGCGCCGAGCCCGCTCTCGAACGCCGCCCGGAACACGCCCGGCATCCACATGATGTGGTTCGCGCGGTCCTTGGTCCGGTTCCAGCGGGTCTCGAGCTCTGCGAGCGAGGTCACGAGCCGGCTGGTCGACCCCCGTTCATGGCCTGGCTGCCCCTCGACGAGCCAGGGCAGGAAGCCCAGCGTCAGCGCGAGATAGATCCCCACACCGATCCCTGCCCCGACCGTGACCGCGGCGGTCCGTGCGACCGCTCGCCTCAAGTTCATGCCACGTGCTGCCAGGACGGCGAACGGGAGTGCCGCGAAGATCGCCGCGGGCTGCTCGTTGAACCCGCAGCAGGCGTAGGCCCCGACCGCGATGAGCGCGAGCCTCCAGAGGCCGCCTCGCCGGACGAATGTCAGCGCGAGCTCGACAGCACCCAGCGCAATCGCGGTCGCGATCCCTGTGCTGGCCGCCGCGACCCAGAGCGGGATCTCGAAGAGCACTGGGTAGAGCATCCACAGCGTCGCGGCCGCGGCGGAGGCTGGTGAGCCGATCCCCAGCGCACGCATCACCCGCCAGAGCATCGCGGCGGCGAGTGCGTGCCCGAGGCTGCTGAGCAGCACCGCGAACCACCGGACCTCAGCGAAGGCGGTTTGGATGAACGGGACGTACATGTGATGCAGCGGGCGGTGGTGCGTGGTTGACCACGTGGGGATGACCCATCGGTGCGGCTCGCCCGTGCCCGGGTGCGTGAACTGGAAGAACCAGTCGTCGGATCGGGGCCCGGTCATCCCAAGGTGGAAGGCGAACGCGATCGCCCAGAGCGCCGCGGGCCATGCGAGCAGACCGAGCCAAAGCCCGATAGCCATGCGGTGCGGCTTCTCATTCGGGACAGACATGCGTGGCGTACCCTATCAGGATCGATCGCTCCGCACCCGGGCTCCGCATGCGCATCTGCCTGATATCACGCGAGTTCGCGCCGTTCTTCGGCGCCGGCATCGGGACGTACGCGTCGGCGTGGGCCCGCGCGCTCGCGTCGGCCGGGCACGAGGTGCACGTCGTCAGCCGCGACCACCCGGGCCTCCGCGAGCGGGGGCCGATGCTGTTCCCCGGGGTGACGTTCCACGTCGTCGACCCGGCAGACGGGCCGCCCAGGCTCGACCATAACTACCCCTACGCCCGGCACAGCCTGGCGGTGCTCCAGACGGTCCGCCGCCTGCACCAGGATCGCCCCTTCGATGCGATCGAGTACCCCGACTACTGGGCCGAGGGTCACGCGGTGGGGCGGGCGGCACGGTCGCTCGGCGCATTCGAGGGCGCGGTGACCATCTGCCGCCTGCATATGTCGAGTGCGCTCTGTCGCGAACTCGACGGCGATCACACCTACCCGCACTACGCGGCGTACCTCGACATCATGGAGCATGAGTCGGTCGCGGACGCAGATCTCGTGCTGAGTCCGTCGACCGAGCTGCTGTGGCGCACGGCCGAGCGGATGGGCGCTGAGCGCCTGGGCTCGATCGCTCGAGGCTCCGTGCTTCGCTACCCGTTCGACAGCTTGAGCGTCGATGAACTCGGTGATCGCACGGCGGGTGAGGATCCGAACACGGTGCTGTGCGTGGGCAGGCTCGAGCCGCGCAAGGGGCAGGATGTGCTGATCGAAGCGGCGGCGCTGCTTCGTGACCGGGGTGTCGACGCGCGCATGGTGCTCGCGGGTGCCGACACGGGCACGGGCCCGTTCGGGCGGTCGATGCGCAAGCACCTGGCATCGCTGATCGACCGGTACGGGCTTGGCAGCCGCGTGTCGTTCGCGGGCCGGGTCACACGAGGCGAGCTCGGCTCGTTGATCGCGCGGGCCGCGGTGTGCGTGTTCCCGTCCAGGTGGGACAACTTCCCGAACGCGATGCTCGAGGCGATGGCGTGCGGCAAGGCGGTGGTCGCGACCGAGGCGGGCGGACCTGGCGAGATCGCTGAGCACGGCGTGAGCGGCCTGCTCTGCCCGCCAGAAGACCCCGCGAAGCTTGCCGATGCGATCGGGACGCTGCTGAGTGACGGGCCGCTACGCGATCGGATCGGCGCGTCAGCGCACGACCGGGTGCTCGCGCTCTGCGAGCCGACTGCTGTCGTACGGGAGTTCGAGAAGCTGGTCGGCGAGGCTCGCGTGGAGCATCGCTCGCTGCCCGCGCTTTCGTTGGAGCGTGCGCCGCGTGTGACGGTGGTCGTGCCGCACTACAACCTACTCGAGTTCCTGCCCGAGACGCTGGCCTCGGTGCGGACGCAGACGTACGCGAACACCGAGCTGATCGTGGTCGATGACGGATCGACCGATCCCGATGTGCC
>JANQQZ010000072.1 GCA_028284805.1 Phycisphaerales bacterium | reverse complement strand
TCACCTCCTGGCCCATCTGCGTGCTCGTAAACGTGTACTCGTCCACCTCGCCAAGCACGTCGATCGATCCCACCACCGTCTGGCCAGGCGTGATCGGCGTGCCGTCACCGACCCGCAGCACGTGCACACCGAACAGGCCAATTCCCGTCGAATTGGGTGCGGGCTCAGCTTCAAATCGATAGGTGCCGGTCTGCGGCAACAGGACACTCGTGAGATCGTGCCCCTCGAGCCAGACAGTGCTCTCAGCTATCACCTCGCCATTGGGCCGCCTCAATCGGACAGCACTCGCTCGCGCAATTCCTGAATAGAACGCTGAAACCGACTCACCCTGGATCCCGGAGAATTCATAGCAGAACCGTTCCGCAGCTTGCGTGAACTGATCTCCGAGAGTTTGCGCGTACATGATCGGCGAACTCGCCGTGCAGCCCGCGACGACAACTGCGAAACCGCCGCGCCCGGAGGTCGCGTTTCGAGCCCGCACCACCACCGGGAATTTCGTGGAAGACGCCGCAGGAGGAGCGGTGTAGAGACCATCCACGGTGATCATGCCGGTCGCGCTGTTCCCACCGACGATGTCGTTGACCGACCACTCCAGAGGCAGCACGTCGCCGAAAGCGTCGGCGACAAACTGGACCGACTCACCCGGGAGCACCTGCGCAAAGTCGGGGGAAATGGCGGTCCCTTCGACCGTGAACGTGCCGAGCACCTGCATGAACGCCTCACCCGGGATCGCAATCGTCAGAGGCCCCGTGGTCGCCAAGTCTGGAACGGTGACAGAGATAACAGTTGGAGACGCTGACACTTCGGTTGCGAGGGCTGAGTCGAACAGCACCATGATTCCTGCCGGGTTCGCAAACGGAATGTTGGCGCCGAAGACATTGACGATGTCCCCAGGCACTCCGACGCCCGGATCGAATGTGGAGAGTTGAATTCCTGAGACTTCGATCTTGTTCGTGACCGAGGTGCGGTTTCCCGCAGGGTCATAGTCGTAATCGGTCGTGACTGGCTGGGCGCCCACCGAAGCACCCGCACTAAGAACCAACAACGTGACAGCGATAGTCGGCGTCCGGTTCAGAATTCTTAAGAGCAGTCCCACTCGCATTCCGACGTCCTATTTCTGATCCATCGCTTCGTTGATCCGATCCACGATCTCATGAGGATCAGATGCAGACAATCCAAGTCCCACACCCAGCAGCGAATCAGGGCCGAGTGATGCCGGACGCCCGAAAGAAGCTGAGCGTGGAAGAGCACCACCGCCTAAAGCAAAGGCACCACCCCACAACGCGCCCTCTATCGTCGGGCCACGATCAGTGCCACATGCGGAGATCACGTTGGCAGTCGCACCTCCGCCGAGTGTCAGTCCCAACGCAGGAAGCCCGGTGAGGTATACACTGGCGAGGCCGCCCGTCAATCCCCCCACGACGCCTCCTGCCGCCGCCCATGCAGCACCCTCCCAAGTCGGATTGTCTGTAAAACCGTAGTAGGCCGCCAGGCTGGTTGTCGTTGACAGCAGCGTCATCATGGCGACCAACTGCCGGTTCTCGCCTAGAGGGTCCGCGTAGTTGACCGGGTCGCCTTGAACAAATCCATGCTGAATTCCAAACGACCACAGGTCAATGGGGTCTTCCGACAAGAAACGAGCGCTCCCTGTGTCGAGGAAACGTCGCCGTGAATCGACAAGTCCGCTGGCGTTCTCCAGAGGTAGACTCGAAAGACCGAATGCTGAGGCTTGCTGCGTACCGGGACTGAGGACGATTCGCTGGCCGAATGGCCCGCGTGGTCCTACCGCGAGCGCCTGACCATTAGAGTCCGCGACGCTGAATGGGTCATTCCGGCGATCGCGATGAATGAACACAGCCTCACCGCGTTCATCGATAGAAGCCAGAACGTCGTCAACCCTGTTGCCTTGTATCAGGCGCTCCCGCAGGCCAGACGGATTGAATTGCTCGATCTGGGTCCACGAACTGAATTTTCGCAGCCAGATCTGCCCGTTTGTGGACTCGACTATGCGTCGGCCGAGCGGGTCGTACACGAATTGAACGGACACGAGAGTGTCCGGTCCGTCGAGATCACGAATCTCCACAAGCTCTCCCAGGGCACCCCACTCATATTCGCGCGTGATTCCCCCGGGTCGATCTAAAGAGACGACCCTTCCAGAGTCGTCATGATTGACCGTCAATCCGTCGATGCTCTGCAGCCGATTGTCCTGCCCGAATACGGCCGTCTGGTTCACCGCGTGCATCCCGGCTGGCATCAAGTCGAGCGTCGCGGTGTCGAGCTGCCGGGCCGGCGTGTAGGTGTATGTCCATTGGTGGGTTGGCGATCCGGCCGTCGAGTGCGTGGCCTGGAGAAGACGCCCGTCGGAGTCATACTGGTTGTAGTCAATCTGCTCGATGACCTCTTGAGTAAGGTCAACTTCAACACGAATCTGATTCAGTTGCGTGGCGGTATCAAAGTCAAACCACTGTGACAGCCCGTTCGGGCTCATGATGCGGGTCCGCCGGCCGAGCGAGTCGTGGCTCATGCTCATTACCAAGCCTGACACATTTCGATCTGAGTACTCAATCTCTCGGAGGAGAGATCTCGAGTCGTAGTAGAACCACTCGGTCGTGTCGTCCGTGCCCCGAGACGTCACGCGATTCGCGAGGTCATAAGAAAAATCGACCTCCCACTCGATGGGCAGACTGTCGGTAGGAAATAGCCGGTCCACGCCGGGAAAGTCATCCGGCAGCAGCAGCTTCGTGTTCTCACTTAGCAGGCGGCCTATCCCGTCATACTCAAAGTCGATCGCAGATTCGGGTGTAGCAGCTCGGGTCAGGTTGCCATCTCCGTCGTATACGAATCCGCGGAGTAAGGCCCCCCCCAGACCGTCGCGGACCCCCTGGATACGCCGAAGCGGGTCATACTCGTATCTCAAGTCCGTGCCGTCTCGCCGAAGTACACGCGTGATTGTGCCCTCTGGCGAGTATTCGTAGAGCGTTTGTCGCCCGCCTTCGTCCATCCTAGAAGTTAGACGACGCAGGCCGTCATACCCGAGTTCAACGTGTGTGCCACCGGGCCGGTCAACTCGAGTGGGAGAACCGACGGAGCATCCGCAGCCGGAAGTTGAGTATGAAATGGAGGTCGCTCGCATTGCCGGATCGATGGCCGACACAAGCCGCCCGAGATCGTCGTAGGCGAGCTCCCAGCGCGCCCCACTCGCGCGCACCAGCCCCGTCATTTCCCCTTTGGTGTTCCGCTCGATCACCATCTCTCTGAGCAGAGAGTCAACGAATCGCACCAGATTCCCGTGGTCGTCGTATTCGTGGCCGGTAGTCAGACCTTCGCCGGCGAGAATCTGTGTCGGGAGATTGGGAAACCGCGCGTCGCCGTACACGAACTGCATGGCATTGAGCCCGGGATCGACGATTGACTCCAATGCGCGGTTGGGGAAGTAGTTCAGCGTGAGCAGGTCTCCCGCGGGATTGCGTACGGAGGTGGGCAAGTCTCCAGCGCCGTACGAGACTGCGAGCCGCGCGTTGTTGAAGTCCTCGGTCACGGCAGTGACTTGGTGCGTCTCGCTGTACTCAAAAAGCGTGGCGCTTCCAAGAGGCCTTCGGACTGATGTGACCCGGCCCAGTTCATCTGTCTCGTATTCGGTCGTTTGTCCAAGCGGGTCGATGCTCTCTTTGAGGCGCCCGAGCGGTCCGTGAACCGTCTGCCATATCTCCCCGTTGCCGTCCGTAAACGTGCTGATGCGCTCTGATTCCGGCGGAGCGTTGACAGTTTCCCCCGTGCTATCTCCCCCGGGCAAGATCACGAACATGAATCCTGTATTCACGCCAGGGTCGAATTGCCTCGAACGCAGCAAGGGCCCGTCGTTGATGTCGTACGAGTCGGCCTGACTCACCCGCCCGGTGAACGGGTGGTAGGTGTACTCGCTTCGCTCACCCCTTGGGCCGCGTTGGCCGGTCATCAGGTGACGGGCGTCGTACGAAAAGGTCCGAGTCGCCCCTTCGGCATTTGTCATCGACACAAGGTCGCCTGAGCCGTCGACCTGAAAGAGCGTCTCACGCCCAGCGGAATCGGTGACCCGCGAGAGCTTACCGCCCGTGTACTCGAATTCGTAGAAGAATCCTGTGGGTGATGTGACTCGGCTCAAACGGCCCGAAAGGTCGTAGGAATGCGTCGTTTGATATCCGAATCTGTCCGTCGTCGACGTGACGCGCGGCCCGCGCAGCGTGAAGTCGAAGACCGAGCGATTCCCTTGTGAATCGAACAGGAACAAGTTGTTCACGCCCTTGACCAGACGCTTGCTCGTACTGGGCGGCCCTGCCCAGCCAATCGGTTCCGCCGTGCAGACGACGACTGTTTGACCGCCTGGTATGACATAGGCTGTGCAATCCAGCTCGAGCGTGTCTACATGAAAGAGCTCGACCTGGCTGTTGCCGAACTGAACGAGCACATTGGTGGGCCCTTCGATTCGCGGGTCGTCATCCTCCGAATTAAATGCTCCGACGATGGCGATCTCAGAAGTCACCGACCAGCCAGCACCAAACGGACTGCTCATCTGATTGACGATCGTTGCAACCGGCTGGTCGTTTGGCGTCCAGGGGTCCGGATCTTCGAGCGGTAGCGACGGCGACCGGCGATTGTTCACTCTCGCCGGAAGCACGACGCCATTGGTGAAGGCGACGCCAGCGCTCGGGCCGCTGATCGGGGGGTTCCCGAATCGATCGGTGACCGTGTACCTGATCAGCTGGTCCGATTCGTCCTTCTTGTTGAGGCTCGATGACTTCCAGTTGTACCGGATGATTCCCGTCTCAGCGTCCGGATCGTTGTGGATGTAGTGCGCAACGACATCCTGTCCGCTCGGGCTCGCGCCGAACACCGCCTCCAGCTTCTGTCCGGGAAGAGACAGTGTCATGGAAGTGCTTTCGATTGGCCGGGTGCTCGAGTACTCGACTCGCGCACCAAAGGTCGCTGACGGATACGCGGACGCGCTGTAGTACCCGAGCGAGATCCCCCACGGCTGTCCGAATTCCTGGAATCCCGGCAGTTGGAGGAACTCCCAGAGGACACCTTCGCGGTGGCTGATGATCGAGTTACCGCACGAGAAGTCCGGGCCCTGAAAATCTCCGGGCCAGCCGTCCCAAGGCTGCGCGAGTTCGGGACCGATCTCACCCGGCTCGATGGGCAAGCAATACCCGGAGCACACCGTGCAGAAGTGGTCGAACGTGACCTCTATGAACGTGCCGCCGGCTCCGTCGTCCCTGACGATACCGATCCCAAAATCCGGATCGGCCGGAGGCGGAGTTGTTCCGAAAGCGTCGCGGAGATCCGACCACTCAAGCGTGTTGTGATCGATCTTGCCGAACGGGATTCGCGCTCCCAGCGGGAACTGCAGTTCGTTCGGCATACGCAGGGTCACGGGGATCTGCGTCGCCTCGCCGAACACCCCCTCGATGCTCACGAATGTCCCTTCGATTCCCACTAGGGGCGGCAGGTCATCGCGGATTGCCTCATGACTGAACAGCTTGGTCATGCTGATGTCGGAATCAGCCATTAGGGCGTTCGGTGGAATCTCCAGGGTGATTGCGCCCGAGTCGGCCACGAGCATTCCACCATCAACGGCGCATACACGAGTAAGCGGTGCGATTGGATTGAGCTTGGCGTCGTCGATCTCGATCGTCACGTTGCCCGTCGCGACCACTCGCTCAAGCCGCTCCGAATACCCCGGCTTGCGGATCTGAATCAGGAACTCTTCCGTCCCGACAATCAGCGCGGGCATAAACTCAAATCTGCCATCGGCACCGGTCATGGCGATCGTCGGAAGCGGCGGCTCACCCTCGGACTTGGGGTGGACATTCGCCATGATGAATGCGTCTTCCAGCGGGAGGCCCGTGGCAATGTCGAACACACGCCCGGTTATTTTGAACTCCGCGGCCTCGGTCTCCAACTCGGAGAGAGATACGGTCCAGGCTTCAGCTCCTGCGCCCGTCTGGAGCAGATTGCCGCTCACGTCATTGACTGAATTGGACAGCCTGAGTTCGTAGCTGGCGTCGGTTGGCAGAGGCGGAGCGAAGCAAAATGTCGCCACCGTGTTCACACTGCTCAACGCGTAAGCGTCGGCCACCTGCAGCGATCCGTCGGGCAGAATTGCGTACAAGGACTTTCCAGACACCGTGCCGGTGCGGACGGGCTCCGAGAAAATCACGCTGACGCCCTCGAGTTCGTTTGCAAAAAGCGTTCCTGAATCGCCAGGGCTGCGTTGTGTTACGGTCGGCGGCTGCGGGTCGAGAGTGAACAGCGCGTTGCTATCGAGCTGCCGAAGCGCCGCAACATCCAGAACGTTGACGAACGCGTCCTCGTTCAGGTCGAACTGTGGATCGAACCCTGGCTCTCCGGCGCTGGTCCCGAGCGCCGCGGAGAGCAAGGGGCCGTCGCCCGCGATCGACACGGCACCGTCGTTGCTGAAATCGCCTCGGAGCGCATTGAATCGGAATACTGCTTGTCCGCCGCGGATGCCATCACCCGATGGAAGCACTGGGGATACCGGCGTAGCAATCTCGCCGTCCAGCTCGACACCCAGGGTGTCTGTGATGCAGTAGTCCAGAACCAGCGTCAGCCGGTCGTTGTGCACCGGTGGCGTGAACGAGATCGACAGGGTCTGCGTTGGGCTGTCGTAGGAGACGCTGGAAGGCGTCACCAGTCCGCCCTCGTCGCAGAATGCTGTGATCGCATCCGCCGGGACGATCACATCCGTATCGAAGCCGATCAGGATCTCAGAAATCCCCTGCGGTCCGGCAATCCAGTCGGATGGCGGCGGTGAGATGGAGGTGATTCTGGGAGGGCTCGGTGGGCCTCTATCGGGAGGATCCGCCCCCGGGATCACCGGAGCGATCATCGGCGCATCTGTGCCGGCTCGCTCCTTGCCTGTGTTCGCCACGGGCCCGCCGGATCCGACTCCGCCCTGAAACCCGCTCCCTCCGGCATCGTGCGTCGCGACACCCGAGTCTTCAAGTTGCGGATCGCGAATCTCGAAGGCTCCATCGCCGAACCGCCCCGCGACGGCAACAACGTCACCGAAGTCGACCTGGCCGTCCCCATCAATGTCGGATGAGCCCCCCTCCCGCCCATACGCGGTGAGCGCGTTGCGCAGGTCCTCAAACCCGACCTTCCCGTCCTGGTCGATGTCCTCGGCGATCCGGGCGAGCTCGAACTGAATCGGCTCCATCTGAACGGATCGAAGCTCTCCCAGATCCGTGACCACCGCCGATTCGGCCCCGGCGACCAGTTCGAAGCTGCCGAGCGTACGCTGGCTCAGTTCGATTGACATGACGAGTGGGCGTGAGCCATGGCCCCTGTTCGCCGGCTCCAGAGGTGATGCTGCCAATCCATCTATGCGCAGCGCGCCAGAAGGAACGGCGATGTTCCTCAACGCACTCTGCGTCTCGATGTCTATCAGCGAACTCTCGCGCAGACGGAAGCCGATTCCTGTTCCATCCGATGCGTCGCGCAGCACGAGCCCCATGCTCGCGGCAAGGATCGACTGCTCGGAATCGTCCAAGTGGAGCGTGAGTTCCACAATTGGTACGGCGGGATCCAAGACGCGGATCTCGGCCGACGCGCGGGCGGAACGGAACTCGCCGAATTCCGCTGGGACTTTCTCCCAGAGGGCGGAGAGCGCGAGGTCGATCGATTCCCCCGTGCCGCCATCCGCCATCTCCGGATGCTGCCCAGCAGTCTCTTCATCGATGGTGGGAGCGGCTCCCGGAACTATCTCGCTGCTGGCTGATGGAGCTCGGCCAGCGGAGCGTGGCAGAGAATCTACTTGGGCGAGGATCAACTGACCCGAGATCAGAGCAACCAACCCCGAGGTAGCCAAAGCTCGCTTCATTCCGTGATCCCCTTCTTGAGCTCATCGAGACTTCGTCCAATCGGCGCATGCACTGCCTGCTTCAGAATCGCTACATCGAGCACATTGATCTGCCCGTCTGCGTTCAGATCGGTAACTGCATCGCCCAGCGTGTTCGATCGCGAACCGCTCTCGAGATCGTCAGAAGCACGAGGGTGCGAATCGAACGCGGCGCATGCGCTCAACCAGTTGTTGAGCACGCTCGTGACATCTCCGAAGTTCACAGCGCCGTCGCCATTCGCGTCTCCCTGCCCGCCGTCGACCATGCATTGACCCTGACCGGCCGAACAGACTGATTGGAGCCAGTTCTCCAAGGCGAGAGTGAGATCACCGAAGTCGACGAAGCCGCTGCCGTTGGAATCACCGGGGCACGGCGAGACAGCGATCGCGAACGGCTCAAACGAGAACGCTACAGGCTGGCCCGCGCCGTCGCTTAGAGCCGAATTCGACTCGAGCGTGACATCGAAGACGCCGTTCGCATCGGCCGAGGCTTGGAAGACGATCTCCGCCAGCACGTCATTGACGGACATCTCGGCGAGCACCGTCGAGCCATCGTCTGTGTTTGTCGAGACGAAGAGGTCGTCGTCCGCGTCCAGATTGATGACGCTGAACAGCGGATCTCGCACCGCCCCCGCCGCGGTGATGATGTTCTCGGAGTCGAAGAAGTTGGTGATGACGGCCTCCGCTGTCACGGAGCCGGTCGCGTCCACTCTCGGAGTCGCTCTGAACTCCAGCGAGTACCCGAAGAGTGGGGTCAGATTCTCGTCGAGCTTGATGAGAGATGACGCCAGGTTGCTCGGTGAAGTCTCCAGCAGCGGCGGGTCGGACCGGACAACCTCGGCGGCCGCTGGGGAGGCGGCGACCGCGACGATCGGAGCGCCGACGAACCACTTCCACGAGTTCCCCAATCCCGCACCCACTGGCTTCCCTCCCGGAACCGATCAGTCCCTGAGAGCACGCAGTACCGGGTTGATTCTGGGACCAGGTCGATGCGGTCGCAAGGACGAATTGGATCTCCGGCCGGAACGGCGGCCCTGCGTGCCCCCGATGACTTGACAAATACCAAACAAAATGCTACTATACCCCCGATTCGCCGCACGGGGCGGCGATTTCGAACCGGCCCGCGTCACACGCTGGCGCCGGCCATTTCTGGGGTGATACATAATGTTGATTGAGTCAGTACCGGTCGGCCGGATCAACCCGGCCCCGTGGAACCCGCGCGCGGATCTCGCGCCCGGGGAGGCGGAGTACGAGCGCATCAGGACCAGCCTCGACGAGTTCGGGCTGGTCGAGCCGCTCGTCTGGAACAGGCGTTCGGGCAACCTCGTCGGCGGTCACCAGCGCCTCAAGGTGCTGCTCGCCGAGGGCAGGACCGAGGTTGACGTGAGCGTCGTCGATCTCGACCCCGATCGCGAAAAGGCGCTGAACCTCGCGCTCAACAAGGTCTCCGGTCGCTGGGACGAGGCGAAGCTCGGCGAGCTGCTCGACGAGCTGTCGCAGGTGCCGGATTTTGACCTGGGACTCACCGGGTTCGAGGCGCCGGAGATCGACGAGCTCGTCGCGGGCCTGACGGTCGATCCGGAGAAAGAGGAGACGTTCGACGTCGAGTCGGCGCTCGCCGATGACTCTTCGCCGGTCGTCACCGAGCCGGGCGAGCTGCTCACGCTCGGGCGCCACCGACTTCTGTGCGGCGACTGCACGGACCGGGAGCAAGTCAAAACGGTCATGGACGGGAATCGGGCGATCCTGTTCGCGACGGACCCGCCCTACCTCGTGGGCTACGACGGCACGAATCACCCGTCGGCGAAGCGCGACCGAGCGCGGAATCGCTCCGGCAAGAACACCGACTGGTCCGGAAGCTACGGGATCACCTGGGACGACGCGGATTCGAACCCCGATCTCTTCGACCGGTTCGTCGAGGCAGCGATCGCCGAGGCCATCGCGCCGAATGCCGCGTGGTACTGCTGGCACGCCTCACGCCGCCAGGCCATGCTCGAGGAGGCCTGGGAGCGGCACGGTGCGTTCGTGCACCAGCAGATCGTCTGGGCCAAGGACCGGCCGATTCTGACCCGCTCGCGCTACATGTGGCAGCATGAGCCGTGCTTCTTCGGCTGGGTCCGCGGCAAGGAACCGCCGCGGGCAAGCGACGAGTTCCTGTCGACCGTGTGGCGGATCCCGACCGTGCCGGTCGGGCAGTCCAACGAGCACCCGACCTCCAAGCCGCTGGAGCTCTTCGAGATCCCGATGAAGCAGCACACCCGCGCGAGCGACGTGTGCTACGAGCCGTTCGCCGGCTCGGGAAGCCAGCTGATCGCCGCCGAGCGCCTGGGGCGCAGGTGCATGGCGATCGAGATTAGCCCGCGCTACTGCGACGTGATCGTGCGCCGGTGGATCAGCTTCGTCGGCGAGACCAACGCGCCCGCAGAACTCGTCGAGCGCTACGCGAAGAGCAAGGGGGTGACGCGATGAGCGACTCCGGGGGATTCACACTGAGCGACGCCGGGTCCGAGCCGGTCGTCGAACTGATCAAGCGGCTGCAGCGCGGCGAGCTGTCGGGGAAGCAGCTGCGGATCGAGGATCGGAGGGCCTGCGTCGGCTACCTCACCGCCGAGGGGTACTCGAGCGCCGAGATCGGCGGCATCCTGCGCGTGGCCGACCGCACCGTCATCCGCGATCGCAAGGCGGTGCGCCAGGCCAACGCGCTGACGGTCGACGAGGGCTTCGCGCCCGAGATGGCCGGTCGCCTGGTGCACGAGGCGGAGTCCACAGTCTCGCGCCTGCGCCGGATCTCGCGGGAGAAGTCGACACCGGCCGCCGTGCGTGTCGACGCCGAGCGCACGACATGGCAGGTGCTGCAGGGCCTGGTCGGCAGCCTGCAGAAGCTCGGCTACCTGCCCACTGCGACGCAGCAGGTCTCCGCCGACCTCACCCACACGATCCGCGACGAGCGGCCCATGCGCTTCGACGAGATCGAGATGGAGATCGCCAGGATCGAATCGGTCGCCGGCGCGGGAGGCCTCGCTCCCGAGTCGCTCACCGAGCTGAACGAGGTCCGGCAGGAAACGCGCAAGCTCGCGCTGACCGAGCGGGTGCGTTCGCTTGCCGAGGGGCTCGACAGGGACGCCACCGGGGAGGACACCCATGAAGATGAGTGAACCCACCCGGCACGCTCCGTCCGTCGCCGAGCGAGTCTCGCGGGTGCGCCGCATAGCGGGCCAGACATCGCTGGAGAGGTTCTGCGCGATCTACCTCCCCGCCCACTTCCGCGACGAGCCGTCGCGCATGCACCGGGAGATCGGCGAGTTGCTGGAATCCGCCACGGTCGAGCGCGGCGAGCGTCTGGCGATCGCCGCCCCCCGCGGGCACGCCAAGAGCACGCTCGTCTCGCTCGGTTACGTCCTGTGGTCGATCGTCTACGGCACGGAGAAATACATCGTCCTGATCAGCAACACCGCCGAGCAGGCCAGCGACCTGCTGAGCTTCGTGAAGGCCGAGCTGACGACCAACGACCGCCTGCTCGAGGACTTCCCCGAGGTCTGCGAGCCTCTCGGCCAGCGCCCTGGGCCGGAGCGGTGGCGCAAGGACGAGATCATCACCAGAGACGGCGCGTCCGGGGGCGCCGGGACGAAGGTGACGGCGCTGGGCGCGGAGAAGAAGATCCGCGGCCGGCGTCACCGCCAGGACCGCCCCACCCTGATCATCGCCGACGACATCGAGAACGAATCCGAGGCCCGCAGCGAGGACCAGCGCCGCAACAAGGCCGAGTGGTTCAACAAGGCGGTGCTCAAGGCGGGCAGCGCCGAGACCAACGTCGTGGTGGTCGGCACCGTCCTCCACTACGACAGCGTCCTCGCCCAGCTGCTCGACCCCCTGAAGAGCCCGGGGTGGTCGGGGCACCGCTACCAGGCGGTGATGTCCTGGTCGACCCGCCCCGAGCTGTGGGAGACCTGGGAGCAGGTCTACTGCCACCGCGAAGAGCACGAGGGCGCCAGCGGGCCCGAGGCCGCGCGGGCGTTCTTCGAGTCGAGCCGCGACGCCATGCTCGAGGGTACCGAGGTCCTCTGGCCCGCGCGCGAGCCCTACGACCAGCTGATGGAGCTCCGCCTGCGCGAGGGCCGGGCGAGCTTCGACAGCGAGAAGCAGAACGACCCCGTGAACCCCGAGGACTGCTACTTCCGCGAAGAAGACTTCCGATTCTGGGACGACGAGTTCGGAACCGAGCAGGAGCTGCTCGCGTCCCTCAGCGGCGGCGTCACCTTCTACGGGGCCTGCGACCCCTCGCTCGGCAAACGCGGGAGGCAGCACGACGACACGGCGATCGTCACCATCGTGCGCCACGACGCCTCCGGCGTGCTCTACGTGCTCGACGCCGATGTCCGGCGGCGCAAGCCCGATTCCATCATCGAGGCGGTCATCGCCCACCACCGGCTGCGCTCGTACTCGCGCTTCGGCTTCGAGGCGGTGCAGTTCCAGGAATTCCTCGGCGAGGAGCTCCGCAGGCGCAGCCGCGTCGCGGGCACAGAGGTGCCGGTCCAGGACGTCCGGCACTCGACCGACAAGCTCGGGCGCATCCAGCGCCTCCAGCCGCTGGTCACCTCGGGGGGAATCCGGTTCAGCCGGCGCCACAAGACGCTCGTGGAGCAGCTGCGGCAGTTCCCCATGGCGGCCCACGACGACGGGCCCGATGCGCTGGAGATGGCCGTCGGGCTGACCGAGGCCACGCCGTTCCGGGCCGAGGCGATCGCGTCGAGCCCGGGGCTCGGGTTCAGCGACTGGAGAGAGGAACGGATGTGGACGCCGGTGAAGTCGTGGTCCGACTTCGGACAGGTTCGATGAAGCGCGCGCCGCCTCATCATCGGTCGGGCATCCGCGCGACTGCCTCATGAGATGAGGCTCGAATCCGCGCGCATTTGGCTGGATGTCCTCTCCGTCCCATGCCCTGATGGTCGTTCAACAACTCCGATGGAGGACCATCACCATGGGCAAACCGAAGAACAGGCTGGGATCGGAGCGCACCCGCAGTGCCACGCTGGCCGTGGGCTACGTTCGCCGCTCGACCGACCGCCAGGAGCAGTCGATCGGGGACCAAACCAAGGCCATCGAAGCGTTCGCCGCCGAGCACGGGCTCACGCTCGTCCGCTTCTACACCGACGACGCCATCAGCGGCACGAGCACGGCCAAGCGCCTGGGCTTCCAGCAGATGGTGGCCGACGCGCAAGCCAAGGCGCCCAGCTTCCGCTACGTCGTCTGCTACGACGTGAAACGTTTCGGGCGCATCGACAACGACGAGGCGGGCTACTACCGCCACCTGCTCAAGCAAGCGGGCGTCGAGGTGCTCTACGCCAGCGAGGGCTTCGCGGGTGACTCCACCGACGACCTGCTCCGCCCGGTCAAGCAGTGGCAGGCCCGCCAGGAGTCCAAGGACCTGGCCAAGGTCTCGATCCGCGGGCTCGTGTCCAAGGCGACGTCGGGTGCCTCAGCCAGCGGCGAGGAGTCGAGCACCCGCACCGGGGGTTGGTGGATGGGCGGAGCACCGCCGTTTGGCTACGACCTCCGCTACGAGAACCGGGCCGGGGAGTTCCTGTTCGTGCTCCGGTACATGCGTGACGGCTCAAAGCAGATGCTCGACGAGCGCGGCGGGCCCATCCGCACGCTCGAGCGGGGCGAATCGGTCTCGGTCTCCAAGCGCGACCGCTGCAGGCTGGTACCCAGCGAGACGCAGCGCACGGAGACCGTGGAGCGGATCTTCAAGATGTACAGCGACGAGGGCCTCGGGCTTAAGGCGATTGCGAGCCGCCTGAACGCCTCGGACACCCCCACTCCCCGTGGACCCGACTGGTCGCCCGTCTACAGCGGCAAGTGGGCGACGGGCACGGTGCGGGCCATCCTCAAGAACCCGGCCTACTCCGGTGACATGGTCTGGAACCGTCGCACCGACGCGCGGTTCTACCGCATCGATGGCGAGGGCAATGCCATCGAGCGCAAGATCCTGGGCAGCCCCCGCCGGCTGGAGCCGAACGACGAGCGCGACTGGATCGTTAACGAGAAGGCGCACCAATCGCTGGTCTCGAAACGCACATGGGAGCTGACACGGGCGAGGTTCGAGCAGCGGCAGGAGAGCAGCGCCGAGCGCAGCGAGCGGCTGGCAGCCAGCCCCCCACCTTCTGGGCCACGCTCACGATTCCTGCTTTCGGGACTGTGCAGGTGCTCGCTGTGCGGCAGCACCTACGAGGGCCACCGGGACTGGACCACAAGGAACGGCGTCAAGACCAGAAGCTGGAGCTACGCCTGCGGTGGCTATATCAGGCACGGCCGAAGCACGTGCTCGCGTGGCGCGATCCCGAAAGACAAGCTCGAATCGATCGTCATCGACGCGGTGCTCAAGCACTACGAGCAGTTCCGCGGACCGGATGGGCGCACCCTTCTGGCCAAAGCGATTAGCGATCTGATCGGTGGCGAGGTCGAAGAGATCGAGGCTGAGCGCCGACGAGTCGAACGGCGTTTGTCTCAGCTCGATGCCACGATCCGCAATCTGATCGATTCACTGACTCCGGCGAACCGATCGCTCGTGGACAGACGCCTTGGCGAACTACAGGACGAGCAATCCATGCTCGCCGCAGATCTCGCGAGGCTCGATGCGCGAACCCTCTCGACGGGCGAGATCGCCAAGCTCGTCCGAGATATGTCGAAGTTCATCGAGTCGCTCCCAACACTGCTGCGCCACGGTGAGCAGCCCGATCGTCGCATCGCCATCCGCCGATGCGTGGAGTCGGCCACGTTCGATCGCAAACGCGGGCGGGCGCTGATGCGCGTCCGCCGCGTGCCCATCGCCCGCGGCGGGCGGACGGCCGAGGGGACCGACGAGGTTGTCGCTGCCGTGCCTACGCTCAAGCCGTCAGCCAGATCCAAGCAGTAGTCTCGTTTCGCCGCGGGCAGCCGCGGCAATCCGCGCACCAACTGAAGGAGACGTCGTGCTCGCGGAGCAGGCCACGCTGGAGGTGCTCGGAGCCGACGTAGTTGTCGTTGAGGTTGTGCGCCTTTTCGATGGCGTACTCGATGATTTTCTTCAACCTGCCACCGAGGACCTGGTCCAGCCCGAGAGTTAGTCTCGGAGCTGGACGAAAGAGGATTTGGGGGGCAGCTCATGACCAGATGAGCACGCCGCTCCGGCTGTGACTTTTACGGACACACAACCAGCCACTCCTGCAGCACTACGGTGATGTCTCCGAAATCGACCAGCCCGTCGTGGTTCGCGTCGCCCGCACCGGTGCCCAGCGGCTCGACGGTGTAGTCGTTCAGCCAGTGTTGCAGCACGCTCGTGATATCGGCAAAATCGATGGCTCCGTCATCGTTTGCATCACCGTCGCACGGCGGTGTTTCCAAGAGCTGCCGCTTGACGGTGATCGCGGCCTCCAGTCCTCGTTCGATTGCGATGCCGTCGACTCCGGAATCCACGAACACGCCCGCGGGCGCGTTGACAGTCAGCACGTCCGTCAATCCATCCAGATTGACATCCGCCGCGAGAACGAAGCGGGGATTCGGCCCCGTCACCAGGTCCTCGTCCACGGTGAGTTGCAGGTCGCCGGCGATCATCGGGTCCTGGTCATTGCGAAGGACACCGACGATGTTGTTTCCAGACATCGTGCCGTCGTCGGTAGCGATGGCAAGGTCAAAGTCTGCGTCCTGATCGAGCTCTGCCGCAACGAGCGATACCGGCTTCGGCCCGACTGGCAGGTCGGTTTTCGGAGCGTATTGCAGGCTGCCGCCTGTCGACACGTTCCGGAGCAAGGAGATGGTCCCGTCGTCTTCATTCGCCGTTAGCAGCTCGGGAAGGGAATCTTGATCGAGATCGACCGCAATCACTTGGTTCGGGGCGGCGCCGACTGCGATGGCGACAGGAGATTGGAATTGGCCGAAGCCGATGCCCCGGAGGAGAGATACCGAGTCGCCCGTTCTGTCGCCGGTCACAAGATCGTCCCATTTGTCATCGTCGCTGTTAACGGCGATGATCGACACCGGGCCGGCGCCTGGCGCCAGTAGTTCGATTTGCTGGGTAGCCAAACCGAGCCAGCTGTTTCCCGATCTGCCCAGATTGAAGAGCACCGACACCGAATCACCCAGCTCATTCGCGACCGCGACGTCTAAACCGTTCGCGCCGTCGAAGTCTCCCAGTGCAACCGAAGCCGGCTTTTCGCCAACTGGAAGCATGAGCGGGGTCGGTGCCGTCGTGAACCCGATCCCGTCGTTGACGTAGACGTAGATATTGTCGTCACCGGCATTGGCAATAACGATGTCGTCGAGCCCGTCGCCGCTCAGATCACCGATGGCGATGCTCGACGGATTCTGGCCTGCGTTCAGTTGCACCGTGCCCGCGACTCCCTGAGAGAATCCCAGCCAGTCACCCTGATCGACCCCCTGGTTGAACAGAACGATCACCGCCCCGTCGGCTGCCTCAGGATCGGCTTCGTTCGGGATCGTCACGGCCAGGTCTGCAAACAGATCCGGCCCACCGATCTGGTTGCTCTGAGCGTCGATGCTTCCCAGTTGGCCGGTTGCGCCGCCCGACGGACCGCCGCTAACGGAGAAGTTCTGGTCCTCGTCCACGATGATCTCGCCAGCGAGCGTTTCGATTGCCAGCGATATGGTCGCGGGCATGGTTGTTTCGTCGTAGCGCACTCGCATGAATCGGGGGTCGTCTGGAGCGGCGGGCATCACGCCGGGCATGAGGGCGACTCCGAAGCGGTTCGCGGCAGGATCCAAGGTCGGGGCTGAGAGCAACTCGATCATGGGCGGGAACGTCGTCGGGTCGATTTGCTCACCCTGGGTGAGCGAGACTACGAGAGCATCTCCAAGAGATGCTTGGCCACCGATGGCCAGCAGGGCTTGCGGCGGCGAGGTTTGAATCAGGGGGTCGAGGCCCAGAGCCAGCGATGGTGGGAGTACCGTGGCTGTAGGAACGGTAATTCGTCCGCCACCACTCGCGGACAAGCTGAGGCTGAATCGGACGCGGTTCGGCGTAGTGCTTTGAAGCGTCCCGATGTGGAGCGTCCCACGATCCGCCTCAAATTGCAGATAGTCCTCCTGGTTGACCGGTCCGGTGATGGTGGTTACGCCCGAGAGGTCCAGCTCACCCCCGTCGCTGGCCGTGATCGTGTGCACCGCCGAGG
>JANQQZ010000070.1 GCA_028284805.1 Phycisphaerales bacterium | reverse complement strand
CTACGCGATCCGCGAGAACGTGCAGCAGGTCATCCCGCCCCTGCACCGCATGGAGCACGCGCTCGCCGGGTGGTGCGCGTTCTTCATCATCCCCGTCTTCGCCTTCGCCAACGCCGGCCTGCACCTGACGGGCGACTTCGGCGCGATCATGGGCGACCCGGTCACGCTGGGCGTGTTCTTCGGCCTCGTGGTCGGCAAGCCCGTGGGCGTGTTCGCCTTCAGCTTCTTCGCGGTCAAGGCCGGGCTCGCGACGCTGCCCACCGGAGTCACCTGGCGGCACATCGCGGGCGCCGGCTGCCTCGCGGGCATCGGCTTCACGATGGCGCTGTTCATCGCCAACCTCGCCTTCAAGAGCGACATGCTCCACCTCGACGCGTCGAAGATCGGCATCCTCTCTGCGTCGCTCGTGTCCACGATCCTGGGCGTCTCCGTGCTGCTCACGTGCAAGCCCGCCGAGAGCGACGCGGAGCAGGCCTCGGACGAGAGCGACGGCGCGACGCTCGAGAGCATCCAGCACGCCGACCGCGCCAACGCAGGCGTGCCGATCGCGCGGGCAAGCTGAACGGATAGCTCGCTCTGGAACTCCGCACGCGCCGCGGCTTGCCCGCGGCGTTGTGCTTTGTCGGGCACGCCCGCCCCACTACACTCACAGCATGAGAGTGATCGCACTTGTCCTGTTGTGGTTCACACCCGCTGCGCTCGCACAGACGGTCGACGTCCTCTTCGAGGTCGAGCAAGCGACCGCGATCGGCGAGTCGGTGTACGTCGTGGGCAGCCTGCCCGAGCTCGGCGCTGACGACATCACGCGAGCGGTCCGCCTCGAGCCCAGCGGGTACCCGACCTGGAGCGCGACACTCGCGCTGCCCGCGGGCGCGAGCTACACCTACCGCTACCTGATCCGGGACAACGCGGCGGGCCAGGGTGGCAACCCATCCAACGGCGTGTTCGTCTCAACAGCGCAGAGCGGCACAGCGCCGACCGACCCCGGAGCACCCGAAGGCGTCAGCGCCTATGCCCGGCTCGACTTCGAACGGCCCGTTGTCTTCTGGCGCCAGGACGAGGACGCCTTTCAGACCACACCGATGATCCCGGTCGATCCGGGGCGCGAAGCGGGCGAGTTGCTCTGGTACGCCCCACCTTTCGGCAACCCCGCTGAGCAGACCGAGTGGTTCATCCGCGAGACCTTCGCCGATGGCTCGACCGGACGCAAGACTCCGGTCTTCGGCAACTTCGAGACCCGCCTGCCGATCGCCTTCGTGCAGGACCACGAGGTGTTTACCTACGTGCCCAGCGACGACCCCGCGCGCCCGCGCCGCGATTACAACGCGAGCAGCCCGCCCACGGTCTTCAGCACAAGCATCGGCGAGGATCGGCGCTACCGCGTGTTCCTCCCTCGGGGCTACGACGAGCACCCGGATCGGCACTACCCCGTGCTCTACATGCACGACGGGCAGAACGTGTTCGAGGCCGGCGCGTTCGGCTCGTGGAACAGCGACTTCGATCTGGAAGTCGAGACCGCCGCTGGGCGGTGCCGCGAGATCATCGTCGTCGCGGTCGATCACACCGACCGCTTCCGCGATTACATCCCGGGGCTCGGGGCCACGAGCTACGCCGACTTCCTGCAGAACGAGCTAAAGCCCCTCATCGACGCGCAGTACCGCACGCTCGCGGGCCGCGAGCACACTGGCGTCGCGGGCAGCTCGCTGGGCGGGCTGATCTCGTTTGCGTTGGGCTGGGATCGTCCGTCGTTCGCGTCGCGCGTCGGCGCATTCAGCGGATCATGGCAGGTCGTGTCCTATGTCAACAGAGTGCTGAACGAATCCAAGCGCGATGTCCGCTTCTACATCGACTCGGGCGATAGCGGCCCGAGCAACGACAACCACGACCGGACATACGCCCTGCGGGACGCCCTGATGTCGCGCACACCCGACCCGTACGTGCTGGAGGGGGACCTGCGTCACGTCGTGGGCTTCGGCCAGCAGCACAACGAGGCCGCATGGGACGCCCGCTTCCCCGAGATGCTGGAGTTCCTCTTCCCCTCGCGTGAAGCGGATCTGAGCGAGCTCGGATCGCTGCCCGGACCCGCGTGCCTCGCGGCGCTGCGGTGCGACGTGAACGGGGACGGGGAGGCAACCCCTGCCGACTTCAACGCATGGATCCTGGCGTACAACTCCGCCGACCCGATCGCCGATCAGAACGCCGACGGCGCGCTCTCGCCCGCCGACTTCAACGCGTGGATCCTGAACTACAACAGCGTCTGCCGGCCGTAAGCAGGCGGTCCCGCGGTGCTACTCGGTGACCGCGGGGCGACGACGGCGTGGCGGGTGGATCGCGGTGACCGCGTCCTCGCTCATGCCCACGCGGATCGGGCCGTCCTCGATCCGTTCAAAGGACCGTCGCGCGTTCGCCTCGGAAAACTCCGTACCGATGAACCCCCGTCCTAGCGCGTGGGCGACGACGCCCGTTGTGCCGGAGCCCAGGAACGGGTCCAGCACGAGGTCACCCAGGTTGCTCGTCGCGCGCAGCACACGCTCGAGGTAGACCTCCGGCAGTTGGTTATCGTGCCCGTGCCGACGCTCCTTGTTGTTGCCCTGGATGCGCCCCCAGTAGGGGCCGTACCAGACGTCCATCGGCAGGCGTTTGCCCGCGGGCATGCCGTCACGCTTGTCCATCGTGCGAGGGTCAAAGTACGTCGACGCACGGTCGGACGTCTCCAGCACGTCTTCCGCGTTCCATCGCCGGTTCTTCGGGTCCTTGGCGAAGTAGAGCGCATGCACCTTGCTGTTGATGAACCGGCTCGTCGTGTTCTGGCCGAACCGGTAGTGCCACACGCACCAGTTGATCATGTGGAGCCCGCGTTGCTTGAGGTGAAGCACGATCTCCGCGGCAGTGTCGTCGGGGATGTTCACCCAGATCGCACCGTGATCGCGCAGCGCACCGACGCACAGGTCGAGCCAGTCGTAGGTGAAGTCGAGGTAGTCGTTCCTGGGCATCTTGTCGTGCCACTCGTCGTACGCCCGCGCCCAGTTGAAGGGGGGGTCGGCGAACACCAAGTCGACTTCGCCCCTCTTCACCTGCGGGATCTGCGGCAGCGTCTCGCGGCAGTCTCCCACGTAGACACGCACCGCGTCGGCCTTGCCCGCCTCGGAGCGCAGGCGACGCCCACGCTGGAAATCTGGCTTCAGAACATCCGCCACCGTCACTCGCCCCCGTCGATCATGCCGGTCTGGCGGTACTTCTCGCGGTACTTCTCGGCGAGATCGGTCTGCTTGTTGCTCACGTCGATCTGCCGACCGTCGATGAACGCCGCGACGGTCTCGGTCGTGACCTCGAGCGGGTGCCCGTCGGTGATGATCAGCGTCGCGGCCTTCCCGGCATCGAGCGAGCCGATCTCATCGGCAACCTCGAGAACCTCGGCGGTCGAGAGCGTCAGGCCCCTCATCGCCTCGTCAATCGGAAGGCCGAAGGCGACCGCCTTGGCGGCGTTGTAGGGCAGGTTCCGCTCGTGGGCGGTGCGATCGCTCGAGGCCATGCACCAGCGCACGCCGGCGTCGGCCAGGCGTTTCGGGAGGGTGTAGGGATCGTCGTGCGGCGAGTCGGCACGCTTCGGGAACCGCTGCGTGCCGCCCAGGATCACGGGCACGTCGTGCGCCGCGAGCAGCTCGGCGCACAGGTGCGCATCGCTGCCGCCCACGATCACGGGACGCATGCCCATGCCCACCGCCCAGACAACGGCGGCGTTGATCTGGTCGACGTCGTTCGCGTTGATGAAGACGGGGCGTTCGGGCGCGCCTCCGTCGGCGCCGGGCAGGCTGATGAGCGCCGCCTCGAGGCGCAGGCTGGTCACGGGGCGGTCGCCGTCGCGGTAGCTGATCGCCTGCTGGAAGAAGGTATCGATCGCGTCGAGCCGCTCGCGGATGCGCCGGCGCTGCTCGGCATCGGGCTCGTCCGCCCACCAGTCCTGGCTCGGGCGCATGCTGGGCCAGTTGATGATGACGCCAGCGTCGGCGCGGATCGCCATGTCCTCGGTCGTCCAGCCGTCGGAGCGCATGACCGACGCCGTGCCAGGCACCGCGCCGCTCGTCGGGAACGCGCCGTAGGTCAGGATGCCGTTGGAACGGGTCACCGGGATCAAGGTGGAGTCGGGGTTCGTGCCCGTTGCGGCGCGGGCCTCCGGGGTGAACTCGCCGACTTCGTGGTAGTCGCGTGTCTGGCGCACTGCCTGGATCTCGGTCAGCCCGAGCTCGGTGACGGGTGCGATCAGGCCTGGCCAGACCTGCATGCCGTTGGCATCGATCACGCGGGTCGTCGCGGGGAAGACGCGGTCGCCCTCGCCGATCTCGACGATGCGCCCGCCCTCGAAGTAGACGAAGCCCCGCTCGATGCTCGGTGCTGAGACAGGGTGAACCGAAGCATTCACGATCGCGACCGGTGCTGGCTGCGGCGCCGCCTTGAGGCCCAGGTCCTGCGCCGAAGCGGCGAGCGTGCACGTCGCAACGAGTGCAGTGATGAGGTGCTTCATCGGATGACTCCCATGTGAGCGAGACCGCACCCGCAGTCGCCGGGCCTCATCGGCTCCGCGAGGTCCTTGCCCTCGAGCCACAGCCTGCGGTGGTGCGCGCGGAGGTTGTCGAGCAGGATGCGCTGCGCAAGTCGGCGGGGCGGGTCGGCGTCGACGCCCGGGTCATCGCCCTCCTCGTCCGCCTCGGCGCCGGACTCCGTGTCGCTTTCGTCGCCGTCCTTGCCTGGCTTCTCGATCAGCTTGGCGATCAGCCTCGCCCGCTCTGCCTTGATCCGCTCGCGGTGCGCCGCGTCGATCGACTCGGACCAGTACTCGCGCCCGTCGATGAACGTGTGCAGGTTGCGGCTGAACGCCGAGAGCGGGTCGCCCGACCAGACGGCCAGATCCGCGTCCTTGCCGATCTCGATCGAGCCGACGCGATCGTCGATGCCGAGCTGGATCGCCGGGTTGATCGTGACGACCGCGAGCGCATCGGCGGGCGGGATGTCGAGCCCGAGGTCCTTGCCGTACTTGATCATCTTGGCGGCCTCGGTGTTCATGCGGCGCACGAGATTGTCCGAGTCGCTGTTGAAGCTCACGCGCGTGCCGGTCTCCCACAGGATCGGGCCCGCGTAGGGGATCGCGTCCTGCACCTCGACCTTGAACGCCCACCAGTCGCTGAACAGGCTGCCGCCTCGCGAGTGCGCCTTCACGGCCTCGGCGACCTTGTACGTCTCCAGGCCATGCTGGTAGCTGCCGATCGTGAACCCGAAGTCGCGCGCGATGTTGGCGAGCATCAGGATCTCGTCCTGGCGGTAGCTGTGACAGTGGATCAGCCGGTCACCCGCGAGGATCTCGGCGAGCGGGTCGAGCTCGTAGTCGCGCCGCGGCAGCTCCGTGACCTCGGGCAGCTCCTGCCCCTGGGCGATCTTGGCGAAGCTGGCGACCAGGTTCTCGGGCAGGGCGTACTCGAGATCGCCAAACTCGTCGGAATTGAGCGTCGCGTGCCAGGCGAGGGCGTACTCGCGCGCGGCGGTGAAGCGGTCGCGCATCAGCGCGTCGACACCCATGCGTGTCTTGGGGTACCGCGTCGTGTAGGTGTCGCCCCAGTTGACCTGCACGACGTTCTCGCCCAGGGCGAACTTGATGCCCGGCATCGCGCCCTGCAGGTGGGTGTCGCGCGGATGCACCGCGCCCCAGCGGACCTTCTCGATCAGGTTCTGCCCGCCGATCGGGTTGGCCGAGCCGTGCAGCGTGTTCACGGTCGTCACGCCCGCGGCGAGCTGGCGGTACCAGTTGATGCGGTCGGGGTCGTTGGTGTCCGCCATGCGGACCTCGGCGCTCACGGCCTGGCCCGCTTCGTTCGTACCGAACGTCCATGTGCCGGTATGGCTGTGCGCATCAACCAGTCCCGGTGTGACGTGCGCCCCGTCGAGATTCACGACGTCGAAACCCTCGGGGATGGGCAGGTTGCCCTCGGGCATCGGGCCGACCGCCGTGATCCGCCCGGCGTCGATCATCACGTAGCCCCGCTCGATGATCCCCGCGGGACCGCTCGTCCACACCGTCGCGTTCATGAGGACCAGCGAGCGCTGCTCGGGGATCTCTGCCATCGCGTAGGGGCCGAACGGGTAGCCCGGGTGCTCACCGATCTCGGGGGTGTTGCCCTGGTCGGACTCCTCGGCGGTTTGCTCGTCATCGACTTCGTCTTCTCCTTCGATCGGCTCGCTCCGGACAGCATGCCAGGCGAAGGAGCCGCCCGACGGATCGATCGCCGAGCCAAAGATCCGATCGGCGCCGTCGTCACCGATCGTGATCGTGCCGCTGACGACGTAGGAGCCCGCGCCGTCGTCCTCGTCGTCGATCAGGAAGCTGATGGAGGTCTCGCCGATCGCGACGTCGCGGGCCTTGTTGGTTGCGGGCTCGTCGTCCTGCCAGTTCTCGGTGAGCGTGACGCCGCCGTCGTCGACCTCGAAGTGCATCTCGAACTCAGGTGCATCATCGGGCCCGATGCGCATGACCCACGAGCCATCGAACGCCGAGTCGTCGTCCGTGTTGATCTCGTAGCGCACGCCCTCGACCCACACGTCGCGGATCTCGGCCTCGTCGGCTTCGTCAGGCTCGAAGAGTGGTTCGCTCGAGATGACCAGATTCGCCGAGCGCCCCGCCTCGATGCGCCCGAGCCTGTCCTCGACGCCCAGCATCGCCGCGGGCACGGTCGTGACCATCGCGAGTGCGTCGTCGGGGTCGAGCCCGTGCTCGATCGCGGTGATGAGGTTCTTGTGGAAGGAACCCCGCTTGCGGGTCTTGCTGCTGGTCAGCGCGGCGGTGATGCCGATCTCGGCGACGCGGGCCGCGGTCGCGGGCGTCTGTTCCCAGAGCATGAGCGTCCGGAGGTCGACGCGGTCGGCCTCGCCCACGCTCGAGACGTCGGGCTCGCGCGGGAACCGCAGAGGCAGGATCAGCGGGCGGTCGGCAGCCGCGATCGCGTCGAGACGGCGCAGCTCCGTCCCCGAACCCACGACGATGAGCTGATCGATGTCAGCGAAGAGCGCATCGGCCTGCAGGATCTCTTGCTCGTGGTCGGTGTCGAACACGAAGCGGTCGGTCTCCATGATCGCATCGAGCGCGTTGGGGGCGATGATCTGGCCCGTCGCGCGGGCGGCCTGCTGCCAGCCGAGGTCGCTGAGCACCTGGCGGATGAGCGCGATCGCGCCCATCTGGCTGCTCGGGTAGCTGATCGTGCCGCCCCAGCCGCTCTTGACGAAGTCCATGGTGTTGAACGCGCGGGCGCGGTAGGTGGTCGGGCGATCGCTCGCTGCATTCTCGGGCATGTCGCCCGTCGAGACCACAGCGCCGTGCCCCCGGAAGATGCCCCCATCGGGCGCGACCGCGGCGGCGACGAACCCCAGTTTCCGCAGCGACTCGCGGTGCTCGTCGCCCAGGCCGCCCGCGTCCAGGATGTCACGCTCGGGCGTGACATGATGACTCCAGTGCCTGCCCGGACGGTCGGCGTCGAGCTCGTGCCCGTCGACCTCGAACCAGGGTTCGACGAAGCCGGCGTAGACGTGGTCGTCTTCGTCGAGTGTCCAGACGCGGAAGCCCGTGGGATCGATGACGGCCACGCGCGAGTCGGTGATGACCGAGGCGATCCTGCCGTCCTCGATGCGGATGACCGGGATCTGCTCGGCAGGGATCGACTCGCCGGGTGCGAGGTGGACGGTGCCGCCGATGATGAGGTGACGACCCGGGTCGACCACGCGCGGGCCGTTCTGCGGCTCGGCGAGCGGGCTCGTGC
>JANQQZ010000049.1 GCA_028284805.1 Phycisphaerales bacterium | reverse complement strand
CATCTTCGGCTATGCCGAAGATGAAGTCCGCGTTGGGCGGGAAACCGGGCGGCGCGTCGACGACCGGGCCGTTGAGGGCGGGGGGGAGTGGGATGGCTGTGCCGTGGGAGCCGGCGATCGGGTAGAAGGTGTCGTCGGCAATGCCGTTGCTGTTGGCGTCGGGCGCGATCTCGATGAGTCCCGGCTCGGCGAAGCGTCGGGTGGGGTCGCCCGCGAGGTAGAAGGCGTTGCCGAAGACGATGGCGTCGAGCCCCAGGCGGTTGCGAGGGTCATCCCAGACCGTGCGGGGCATGGCGAGGGTGATCGAGCCGCCCAGTCCGCCCAGGGAGACGGTTTCAACGGTGGCGGGGTCGAGGCCCAACGATGGCGGCCCGAGCGCATCGGCGGGGTCGTTGAAGTCGGGGTCGGTGATGAACTGGCCCGGTGCGGGTGTGTAGCCGACGACCTCGGACGCGAACGGCTGTGCGTGCGTGGCTGATGCGAGCGCACACACGAAGCATGTGCGGATCATGCGCGTCTCCGACGGGTGGCGAGGATCGCGATCGGGGCGAGAGCGATGCTGGCGGGCGCGGGGATGATGTCGTAGACGTAGGCCGTCCCGTTGGCGGTTGCCACGACCTGGTTCGTCGCGGCGTTGAAGAACCCGCCGTAGAAGGCGTTGGTGCCGGCGGGCGTGAGCGCGACGCTCAGGCCCGTATCTTCATCGATGATGGTGGCGTTTCCCTCGCCGTTGAAGACTCCCCCCGCGATGAGCAGCAGGTTGTCGAGGGTATCGATGCTGCCCGCGGACGTTGATGAGGTCACGAACTGGCCGGCAGAGAAATCGACGGCGGGCGAGGCGAGCGAGGCGACGTCGAACGCGCGGACATCGCCTGAATCGCCTGCGCCGACGAACAGGGTGCCTGTGTTGGCGTGCACGCCGCCCGAGAAGGCGCCGGCGGGTGAGATGACGGTCTCGCTGGTGCCTGCTGTGATGTCGAGCTTGTTGACGACGGTCGCGAAGGTGCTGCTGTCGGCGCCCGAGACGAAGAGCGTGTTGCTGTCGGCCCAGTCGGCGCTGAAGTTGGGCGTGGTGATGGTCTGCAGCGGTGCGGTGGGCAGCGGGTTGCCCGTGAGGCCCATGAAGTCCGCGGCGTTGAAGACGAGCACGGCGTTGCTGGCGCCGAACTCGTTGTTGCCGAGCGCGACGCTGGTGGCGTCGGGGCTGAGGCTGAGGAAGGACGCGCCGAAGCCGCTGCTGTTCGGCGCGTCGATGGTGTTCACGGTGGAATAGGTCGACGCGTTGGGCGCGTCCTGGATCTGGATGTCGCCGCTGGCTGTGACCGCGAGGAGGCGTCCGTCGGGGAGCACGTCGAAGGCGCCGGCGGGTAGCTGGTACGTCGTGTTCAGGGCGAGTTGTGGCTGGGCGAGCGTCACGGAGGCGTTGATTGCGGACGCGCACGCGGCAAGGGTGAGGACGGAGCGCATGGGGCTCCTCGCTTTCGTGCTCGTGCCGAGTCGCGCGGCACGGCTCCCGGGGGCTCTCTCTCCCCGCGTGTCGGTGCGGAGAGACGCGGCACCTGCCGCCGGCCTCGCGCGGGGTTCATGTCGGGGGAGTCCGGGCGCCGGGAGCGGGCACGCGGAGATTCCGCCGACGCCCGGGTCGCGCGGGCCGTCACACGATGCATCGGGCAGGTCTTCCGGCTTCGGGCGTCGCTCGGCTGCCTTCCCACCGGCTGAGGCCGGCAGTGGCGTGGTTGCCGAACGCGTGAGTGCCCGTTACGGCGGCGCGTCCGCAGCGGATTTTCACCGCTTTCCCGTCTTCACCCCGGCTGTCCGGGGCACCTGATGCACGGAGAGCGTATCAGCAAACCGGCCCGTCTTCAAATCATGAATCGAGACTGAGTTCCGGGTTACGGGGGTGATCGGGATGCCCGCTGTGAGGTCGGTGTCAGCGAGCGAGTGTGAGCACGGCCTTCCCCGAAAAACGCCTGTCGATGAGATGTTGGGCGATGCTCGGTGCTTCGGACCAGTCGACTTGATGAGAGATATCGGTGCGCAAGCGGCCTTCTGCTGCCAGCGACAGCAGGCGAGACAGCCCGATCGAACTGGGCTCGAGCTCAGCCTCTGTGTAGAGCGTGAGGCCGTAGATTGAGCGTTGCCCACCGCTACCGAAAAGATCGGGGTAGAGATGTAGGGTTGACTCTGAGCCTCCTGTGACGCCGTAACACACGAGCGTTCCGCCCTTGGCGACGAGGCGGACCAGGGCGCTGAGCATCGATCCGCCGACACCGTCAACGATGAGCCTGAACTGGCCGGCGTGTTCCATGCCCGATCCATCTGCCGACACGATGATTTCATCCGCGCCCAAGGATTTGGCAACTTCTGACTGCTCAGGCTTGCGCACCTGTGCGACGACGTGTGCGCCGGACAGTTTTGCGAGTTGCAACGCGAATCCGCCGACACCGCCCGTGATTCCGGTGACCAACACTCGGTTCCCGACAAGGCGCGTGCCCTTGTCGAGCGATGCGAGCGCGGTTAGCCCCGCGACGGGAAGGGTGGCGGCCAACCCGTCGGGTACTGAATCCGGGATCTCAGCGAGGTAGCTTGCTGGGCAGGCAACGTACTCGGCCCAGGCGTCCATCTGCGGGCGCCATCCGACAACTCTCGTCCCGCGTGTCGGTGTTGAGCCATCGGCCGCGGGGAGCTCGATGCTGCCTGCAAAGTCCCAGCCGATCGTGCGGCCTTTGCTTGCGGGATCTGATGCCATGCCGAGTTCGCCGCGGTTCATCGAGAAAGCGCTGACTCGGATCAGCGCATCGCCTGGGCCTGGTTCGGGTCTGGGCGCTTGATTGAACACGAGATTGCCCGCCTCGCCCGGAGACATCTCGAGTCTTCGCATTGTGCTCATCGTGCGCGCTCGCTTTCGGGTCTTAGGTCAACGATGCCGTGATCGCCGTCACGATCGATCCCGCGGATGATGGGCTCGGGCCTGATGTTCTGTGGGAAGATCCAGCCGCGTTCGTGCATGTAGATGACCAGATCGAGTGTCGTGTCTGCGACTTCCATGCGCACGACCCGGCCGTTGCGCACGGTCATGATGAGGTTCTCGATCGAGGTGCCTGTGCGCCCCGTGGGTTGGAGCCCGAAGAACTCTCCCGTGTGCTGCCACTTCAGGTTGATCGTGGCGACAGCACGCCCGTTGCCATCGGCGTCTACGGCATCGATTTCGTCGACGAGATCGATTCTGGCCGAGAAGGCGGATAGGAACGCGCCCGCCCACGTCTTCACGTTGTCGAGGCCGACTGTGCCGAACGATGCTGAGCTGTTCATTTCGACATCGGGTGCGATGACATCGTCCCAGCGTTCGAACTCGCCCCGTTGAAACGCGTCGTAGACCCGGCGGGGAATACTGTCGGCTGTGGGACTCATGGTGCTATCTCCGTGTGTTCGCTTTGGCTGGGCTTCTCATGTTCCAGATGGATGACTTCTGTAAATGTACACTGGAACGAGGTGCTTAGGAGGTCCGGATAGCAACCGGCGGTTGCGAGCGCGCATGGATTGGTGTGGCCTGAGCGGTTGTGCCTTCGCGGAACCGTACGGATCGGGTTGCGGATGTGTACTTGTCCCTCCCGCCGGCTTCAGGCGGAGCTTCCGGAACGGATCGCTGCGTGTGTCGCGATCGTGAGATGCGGCTTGGCCGGCCCTGGGTGCAGCTACCCGGCATCAACCCGCCCTGCGAAGCTGCCGCCTGGGCGGGGGGACCGAACGAGGACGAGGAGCGAGACGTAGCGGCGACGCACGCTCACTTCGGTGAGCGTGCGTGCGGTTGGTGTGCCTCGCGCCGGACGCGGAGAGAGGGAGGGTCCTCGAGGAGGGCGGCCCGGTCGAACCCGGGTCGTCCTTGTTCTCCTTCCCGCTCGCGGGGGCTCGTGCGGTGTTGGTGCTCGCTCGTGCGGTCGGGCGGGCGCTATTCGAAGAGGGGGACGCAGCGCCGGACCTCGGCGAGGCCTTCGGCGGCGACGGCAAACGAGCCGCCCGGGTGGGTGCATGCGCCGCCGAACGCTCCGTCCTTGCGGATGGCGTACATCGACAGGCCGAAGCTGGGCTGGCCCTTGTCGTTGAGGAGTCGCTTCTGCTTGGTGCGTCGCTCGACGGCGCGGAGCGTTTCGAGGCAGGCCTCGGTTGGGGTCATGCCCCGGGCCATGTGGTCGACGACCTGGTAGGCGGCGCAGGAGTGGATGGCGGCCTCGCCCCGGCCCGTAGCGCCGGCGGCGCCGGCGTCGTTGTCGCAGTACATGCCTGCGCCGATGATGGGCGAGTCGCCGACCCGGCCCGGGATCTTCCAGCTCAGGCCCGAGGTCGTTGTGCAGGCGGAGAGATCGCCTCCGGCGTTCAGCGCAGAGCAGTGGACGGTGCCCCAGGTGAAGTCGGGGGCGTCGAGCCCGAGGGCTCTGGCCTGTTCGGCTGTGCCGTGACCCTGGTCATCGAACTGCCAGTCGAGTTCGTCGTCGTTGAGCCAGTCATCACGCTTGGTGCTGTTGCGCTTCCAGCGGAGCCAGGTCTCGCGGGCGCGGTCGGTGAGGAGGTTCTCCTCTTTGAAGCCCATGCGGAGTGCGAAGCGCTTGGCGCCCGGACCGACGATCATGGCGTGGTCGGTTCGTCGGAGAACCTCGAGGGCGACGGCGGCGGGGTTCTTGATGTCCTCGATGCAGGCGACGGAGCCTGCCTTGTGGGTCGGGCCGTGCATGACGGAGGCGTCGAGCTGGACGATGCCGTCCTCGTTGGGCAGGCCGCCGTAGCCCACGGACATGTCGTTGGGATCGTCCTCGATGATGCGGACGCCCTCGACGATGGCCTCGGCCGTGTCTCGGTTCTGCTGGATGAGCTCCCAGGCCCGGGTGGCGGCGGCGAGTCCGTTGCCCGAGGCGATAACGGCCGGGCCTCGGTGGTCGTCGCCCGGCTCGCGTCGTTGGGGTCGTACGGATGCTCCCGCGGAGGCAGCGAGTGTGGTGAGGGCGCCGGCGGCGAGGAAGTCGCGTCGTTTGAGTGTGCTCATGCGGGCATTGTGACGGATCGGGCGGGCCCGTGCACGCGAGCGACGAGAGTTGGGATCAGCCGGTGGGCGCGGTGATGGTTCTGCTGTCGGGGGTGTAGACCTTCTGCCCGGTGAGAAGGGTGTCGTGGAAGAGCATCCAGCCGTTGACCTCGTGGAGGGGCGTGGTGTCGTTGGAGCCAGTGGTGGTGCCGTTGCCCGTGAAGAGCTGGAGGCGGCCCGAGCCGAGCTGGTCGCGCTTGTAGGCGCCGTCTTCGTACATGCCGACGGTGAGCTCGCCGACCGCGGAGCCCCCGTTGGGGGAGTCCTCGCCCGAGGCCATGGCCCGGAGCTTGAGATCGCCGTTCGGGAAGTACTCGATGACCTGCCCGATGACCTTGCCGTCCTTGTGGTTCATGGAGCGCTGGATGGTGCCCGTGTCGTACCAGGCGACGGAGGGTCCCTGGAGCTTCCCGTCGACGATGCACGCGACGAGCGAGGGTGAGGCGTCGTCGTGTGTCTTGGCGAGGTAGCCCGTGAAGACCTCGCTTGAGTCGGTGTCGGACTCGGAGAGGAGGTAGAGCCCGTTGCGGAATGCGATCTGTTCGGCGGGGGTGGTGACACCCTCGTCGAAGACGGCGCGTAGGCGGGCGGCGTCTTCTGAGGGCGATCCGTTGGAGAGATCGACGCCGGCCTGAGCCGCGGTGACGACGACGTCGGGGCTGATCGAGCTGTCCGGGGCGCCGGCGTTGCGCGGGCCCGCGACGAAGAGGTAGACGCCGATGCCCGCGGCGGCGGCGATAGCTCCGACGCCGGTGAGCAGGCGGAGTGCGTCGGTGGAGATCATGGCCTGGCCCTCGTAATCGGATTCGTGAGTCTTCATCGCCCGAGTGTTCGGCGATGGTCGGTTGATGGGATTCAGGCGAGACGGATTGCGTTCGCTGGCGACGGCGCGAGGCCTCAGTAGCCCGGGGCGTGGTTGGCGAGCAGCTCGGGCAGATCGGCGATCCTGGCCAGGAAGGGGGCGGTGCCGTCGTTGAAGATGACCCCGGTTGCCGCCCCGGCGAGGGCGAGGTCGGCGAGCAACTCGATGGCCCCGATCAGCGGGAGCTCGAGGATATCGGCGGTCTCGCCTTGTTCGGTGAGGAACCGCTCGGCGCGGGGGCGGTCGGTGAAGGCGGCTGCGAAGGGCTCTCCGTCGATGTCGGCGATGAGCGGTGCGAAGGCGTCTCCCTCGGGCGTGGGCTCGGCGCGTCCGGGGATGACCCAGTGCCCGAGCTCGAAGGCGGCGTCCCAGAGCGCGTGCATCGCGTCGGGATCGGACTGGGTGTTGGCCTGGTGGCTCAGGCGGTCGAAGCGATCGGGGTTGGGCTCGGTGTTGGGCTGGGGGTCGGTCATCGCGGGACGGTACGCCTAGGGTGCGGCTGGCAGAACCCGGCGCGAAAGGAGCGAGCCATGAGCGACGTCCAGATCAACGACATCGAGGTTGGCGAGGGGATGGAGTGCCCGGCGGGCGCGACCGTGAAGGTCCACTACAAGGGCACGCTGATGGACGGGACGCAGTTCGACTCGTCGTACGACCGCGGGGAGCCGGTGGAGTTCCCGCTGAACCGCCTGATCCAGGGGTGGCAGGAGGGCATCCCGGGCATGAAGGTGGGCGGGAAGCGTGAGCTGATCATCCCCTGGGCCAAGGGGTACGGGGCCATGGGCTCGCCCCCCTCGATCCCGCCCAAGGCCGATCTGAAGTTCGAGATCGAGCTGCTCGGGGTGAAGTGACCCTGGCCTCTGAACAGGGGTCAAGCCCCCCGGACGGGGTGCCGATGACGTACCCATGGCCAACCGTGCGCGGTCATCGCGTTCACACGTGCAAAGGCGTTCGGAGCGTTTCCTGACGTCGGCGGTCAGCTGCCCGATCGGCGACGTGGTCGATGTGTCCGACACCGGCTTGCGGCTGGCGTCGACGAAGCGGTTCCGGTTCAAGATCGGCGAGACGCACCAGCTCGTGCTGCGTGCGGGCGGGCAGCAACTCCGCGCATCGATGCGGGTGCAGTGGGTTCGCAGGGTCTCGCTGTTCCCGGTCCGGTACGAGGCGGGCTTCCAGCTCGTTGACGCGCGTCCGGGCGTGGGCAAGGCGATCCGCCAGATGGGGCAGTTCGGGTGCGCGACCAACGATTCGGTCGATGCGGCGACCCCCGAGGAAGCGAAGGAGCAGGCCACGCCCACGGTCCAGGCTTCGATCGAGATCGAGGATCTCTACGCGGTGCTGGGCGTGGAGAAGGACGCCTCGGCGGACGAGATCAAGTCGGCGTACCGACGCCTCGCGAGGGAGCATCACCCCGATCGCTCGGAGGCCCAGGACGCGGCCGAGGTGTTCGACCGGATCGCAAAGGCCTATTCGATTCTGGGCGACACGCGGCGCCGGAAGTGGTACGACCAGATGGCCTCGGGCGAGATCGCGGCGTGAGACTGCTGCTCAGTCGGGGGTGTCGTTGCCCCTCAGGACGCTCGTCAGCTCGCCGCTGAAGCCCCAGTTTTCTTCGTCGACCAGATCGATCACGACGTGCGTGTGCTCGGGCTTCTTATCGAGCACGTCGACGAGAAGCTGCGTAACGCCCTGGATGAGACGTCGCTTGTGGTCCTTGGTGACACCGGGGGTTGTGATCTTGATGTTGACGTAGGGCATGGTCAGTTGGTCCTCATGCTGTCGAGGAGCCGCTCGAAGGCCTGGCGCTGGTCTTCGATGTCCGCGGCGGGGCCTGTCATCTTGACGAACGTGCCGATGCCTGGGGTCTCGATGACGGCGCCGAGCAGGCCGTAGTTCTCGCGTCGGGTCGGGGTGCCCATCATGCCCCCTTCGAGGTAGGCGCCGAAGGACTCGACGACGGTGGCATCGAAGCCGGCGACGGTGCGATCGTACTCGTCGGTGGCCTCGGCGGGCTGGCCGTACTGATCGACGACCTGCCCGAGCCAGCGGTCGATGTTGGCCTGGGTCGAGCCTCCGGCCTGGCTGACGGTGATGGTGGCGCCGCCGGCCTCGAACTGGGCGAGGCGCATGCTGTTGGACGGGGTGACGCTGGTCCAGCCCTCGGGGGCGGACATGTCGAGCCCTGGGATGCTGATGAGCCCGTCGCCTCCCATGGCCTGTTCGGCGGCGGTGCCTATGTTGGCGTCGCGGGCTTCGATCTTGTTGGCGAGATTGCGCCCCATCTCGGCGGTGCGCCCGAGCTGGCTCTGTGCCTGGCCCTGGTACTGCGAGCCGCCCGAGGACGAGGACGAGCTGTCCTCGCATCCGGTCAGCGCAAGAGCGGTTGCGGCGGCGAGCGGGATGATCATCGTTCGGGTGTGCATTGCGGTCGTCCTCGCGGTTCGATCGTTTCCGGGGGGGTGACGTTTCCCCTCAAACAGGGGCGGGGCGGCATGTCGTTCGGACCGTGCTTTCCTCGGATGCTAGCGGTCGGTGCCCGGGGCGGGGAATTGGCGTCTGGATCCGTTGGAACGGGTGACCCGGGCAGGGGGAACTGCCGAAGGTGAGGGGGGGATCCGGATAGACTTCCCCGGCAAGACTTGGCGCCATCTGGAGATCGTTGATGAAGGGGATCATTCTGGCTGGCGGTCTCGGCACGCGGCTCCGCCCGCTGACGCTGGTGACCAACAAGCACCTGCTGCCCGTGTACGACCGCCCCATGATCTACTACCCGATCGAGTGCCTGCGGAACGCGGGGATGGATGAGGTGCTGATCGTGACCGGCGGCGAGCACGCGGGGGACTTCCTCAAGCTGCTCAAGAACGGCAAGGACCTTGGCCTCAAGACACTGGCCTACGCCTACCAGGAGGGCGAGGGCGGCATCGCGGATGCGCTCAAGCTGGCCGAGGACTTCGCGGACGGCGAGAAGATCTGCGTCGTGCTGGGCGACAACATCATCGAGCGGAGCATCCGCAAGGCGGCGGGGGACTTCTTCACCCAGCGGACGGGTGCGAAGCTGTTGCTCAAAGAGGTTCCGGACCCGGAGCGGTTCGGCGTGTGCCGGCTCGAGGGGGAGAACGTGGTCGAGATCATCGAGAAGCCTTCGGACCCGCCGAGCAATCTGGCGGTGACGGGGATCTACTTCTACGACAACACGGTCTTCGAGATCTGCCAGACGCTGACGCCCAGCGGGCGGGGCGAGCTTGAGATCACGGACGTGAACAACGCGTACCTCGAGCGAGGTGACCTTACGTACGACGTGCTCGAGGGCTGGTGGACGGACGCTGGCACTCACGAGAGCCTCTACCGTGCGGCGACGTTCGTTGCCGAGGGCGGGGCGAACAAGATGGACGAGGTTGGGGCTTCGCGATGAGATTGCAGCGTGTGCCGCGGGTTGATGGAACGGTCGAGGAGGGGTACCGGCGGGCGCTGGCCGAGGGCGAGCCGGTGTTCGTGCCCACGAGCTACTACGCGGACGACCGCGGGTACAGCCTGATGAATCAGCTGCAGGGGGTGCTGAGCCCGAAGGGTCAGGTGAACTTCTCGACGCAGTACCCGGGTGTGATCAAGGCGTGGCACCGGCACAAGCGGCAGACGGACTTCTGGATGTGCCTGCGCGGGCACCTGAAGGTGGGCGTCTGGCGCGAGACGGACAACGAGGCGTGGGTGCAGGTGATCGGCGAGAAGCAGCCCGGCACGGTGATCATCCCGCCGACGCTCTGGCACGGCGCGGCGACGGTCGGCGATGAGCCGGCTGGGCTTCTGTACTACGTGACCGAGACGTACAACCCGGCTGAGCCCGACGAGGAACGCGCGCTGCATGACGCGTTCGAGGGCTTCCCGTGGGCGGTGCAGCACGGATGAGCGAGGTCGATCCGGTGATGGTGATCGGCGCGAGCGGGATGCTCGGGCGTGCGGTGTGTGAAGCGCTGACGGCCGCGGAATTGAAGTTCGGGCGGCCCGGCCCTGAAGAGCTCGACCTGACGAGCCGGGGCTCGATCGGGGGCGCGGTCCTGTCGGGGTACTGCCGAACGGTGATCAACTGCGCCGCGTACACGGACGTCGACGGTGCGGAGACTAACGTCGGGGCGGCGAAGGCGGTGAACGCCAAGGGCCCGATGATGCTGGCCGAGGCGTGCGAATCGTCGGGGACGCGCCTGGTGCATGTGTCGACGGACTACGTGTTCGGCGGGAAGGCCAAGCGGCCGTACCCGGTGACCGGGCCCGTGTCGCCTCGCGGGGTGTATGCGACGACGAAGGCGGTGGGTGAGAAGGCGGTGCGCGAGGCGAGCAAGCGGAACCTGATCGTTCGGACGAGTTGGCTGTACGCGCCGTGGGGCAACAACTTCGTGCGCACGATGGCGGCGCTCACGCGTGACCGCGACGAGCTGAAGGTCGTGCACGACCAGCGGGGCACGCCAACGAGCGCCCAGCACCTGGCGAACGTGATGGTGATGCTGCTCCGGGGCAAGGCGTCGGGGACGTTCCACGTGACCGACGGCGGCGAGTGCACGTGGTACGAGCTGGCGTGCGCCGTGCGCGATGGGCTCGGGCACGAGTGCGCCATCAAGCCCTGCACGACCGAGGAGTTCCCGCGCCCGGCGCCGCGCCCGGCGTACAGCGTGCTTGACGTGAGCACGACCGAGGACTCGGTCGGAAAGATGCCCGGGTGGCGGTCGAACCTTGCGGGCGTGCTCGAGCGGTTGGAGACGTACTGATGCATGTGCTGGTGACGGGCGGGGCGGGTTTCATCGGGACGAGCTTCGTGCGGATGATCCTGCGCGATCGCCCCGGGTGGCGGGTGACGAACTACGACGCGCTGACCTACTCGGGGAACCTCGAGAACCTGAGTGAGATCGAGGGCAACGAGCGGTACTCGTTCGTGAAGGGTGACGTCCGCGACGCCCAGCTGCTCGACGAGGTGCTCCCGGGCGTGGACGCGGTGGTGCACATGGCGGCCGAGAGCCACGTGGACCGGTCGATCATGGACTCGGGCCCGTTCGTGGACAGCAACACGCGGGGGACGCAGGTTCTGCTGGACGCGTGGCGTCGTGCGCACGGGGTGGATCGAAGGTTCGTGTACGTCTCAACGGACGAGGTGTACGGGACGCTGCCGCTCGAAGACAAGAACGCGCTGTTCACCGAGGAGACGCCTTTGCAGACGAACTCGCCCTACTCGGCGAGCAAGGCGGGCGGCGACCTGATGGTGAGGGCGTACCACCACACGCACGGGATGGACGTGGTCACCACGAGGTGCTCGAACAACTTCGGGCCCTGGCAGTTCCCCGAGAAGGTGATCCCGCTGTTCGTGACCAACCTGCTCGATGGGAAGAAGGTGCCGCTCTACGGCGACGGACGGAACGTGCGCGACTGGCTACACGTCGAGGACCACTGCGAGGCCGTGCTGACCGTGCTTGAGAAGGGGCGGTCGGGCGAGGTCTACAACGTGGGCGGCAACAACGAGCGGAGCAACCTGGAGCTCACGCACTCGATCCTCTCGATCATGGGGCACGGCGACGAGATGATCGAGTACGTGAAGGACCGCCCCGGGCACGATCTGCGGTACGCGATCGACGCGAGCAAGATCAAGCGCGAGCTGGGCTGGGAGCCGACCCGGTCGGCGTGGCCCGGCGCGCTCGAGGACACGGTGAGCTGGTACACGGAAAACCGCTCCTGGTGGGAGCGGGTTCGGAGCGGTGCGTACCAGTCGTACTACGAGACGCAGTACGGTTGAGGATCAAGGCAGCTGAGTGATCAGCCCCGGCGGCGGCGGGCGGCGGTGAAGCCAAACCCGCCCAGCCCGGCGAGGGCGAGGCCCGCGGCGTGGGGCGTCGGGACCAGCGTGAGCAGCACCGCGGCATCGTTGAAGTCGCGGTCGCTGTGCCACCCGCCCCAGTCCTCGAAGAAGAGGGCGTACCCGAAGAAGTCGTCGTTCTCGTAGATGGCGTAGGTGACCATGTGGTCGCGGCAGTCGATGTTCCGGCTCTTGCGGCTGCGCCACAGGTCGCCGCCGTCCTCGTGGTCGGTCTTGATGGCCCACTCGAAGTGACCATCGATGTGGAGGTTGGTAGCGGATCCGACCTCGTCGGTGTCGAGCAGGGCGTTGAAGTTGCCGTTCTGGACGTAGCCGAAGGTGTGTGAGAGGCTGGACTCCTGCCCGATGATGGTGGCGCGGGCGGAGCCGCCTCCCCAGACCTGTTCGCGGTTGTCCTTGATGCGGTCTGCGTAGAACGAGTCGGAGGCGAAGTCCCGGCCTCGTGCGTTGTGGAAGCTCTGTCCGAGTGCGCCGCTGAGGAGCTCGGCGTGCGTCAGCTCGTTGTTGTGCGGCGAGTCGATACGCGTGAACTGGGCGGTGGCGGCTCCAGCGAGCGTGCCCGTGAGCATGATGATTGCGGCGGTCTTCATGATGAACGTCCTTGTCTCTCTGGTGTTCTGCGCCCGTCTCTGGGCTGCATTCATCATGAACGAATCCGTTTGTTGTACAAGCTTTGTGCGCCCATCGGCGTGTCAGGCTGGGCGGCCTGTGAGGGCGGCGCACGGCGCGGCCAAGAAAAACACCCGCTGGGTCGCGGGTGCTTGGCGGTGATCGAGATGATGGGACGTGCGTCTAGCGGCGCCGGCCCGTGCCGGACGCGAGCAGGCCCAGTCCTACGGCCGCGAGTGCCGCGGATTGCGGCACGGGCACGAGGGAGATCAGCACGCCCAGGTCGTTGAAGTCGCGGTCGCTGAGGTGTCCGCCCCAGTCCTCGAAGAAGAGGGCGTAGCCGGTGGTGCGGTCGCCCTCGAGCAGGCGGTAGGTGATCATGTGATCCATCCCGTCGCGGTTCAGCTCGTCGTCGGACGTGTACACGTTGCCGCCGAAGAGCGAGGCGTTCTTGACGGCCCAGGCGAAGTCATCGCTGATCGTGATGGTGGTCTCGTTGGGGCCGCTGGTGGTCCGGAGGATTCGTTCGAAGCTGTCGTCGTTGGTGGCGTAACCAAACTTCTTGTTGAAGAGGGACTCACGTCCGAAGATCTCGACGCTGTAAGTTCCAGCATTCCAGATCTGGTCCTGGGTGTCGCTGACGCGCAGAGCGCTGATCGAGCTGCCGATCAGATCGGCACCGATCTGCTGGAACGGCTGACCGAACGCGTCCGAGAGCATCTCGCTCTGAGAGCGCTCGAAGATGTTCGGGCGGCTGATCGACGTTTGGGCGGTTGCAGACAGCGCGGCGATGGCCGTGCTGCAGATACAGAGCACGTAACGCATTTTCTCTTTCCCCCCCGGCCGGGAATCCGACCGAATGTTCCCATCTAAGCACACGTCTTTGCAAAAGACAAGGTTCTTGTGTGGTATTGGTGTGAGAGATGCGTCAAGCGGGCGCAAAAAAAACCCCGACATGTCGGGGCTGGGAAAGCAGGGGAATCTGGGGTATTTAGCGGCGGCGACGCGAGGCGGCCATACCGATGCCGCCCAGGCCGGCGAGCCCGAGGAACGCGGCCTGCGGGGTCGGGGCGAGCGTCAGCATGACGCTGAAGTCGTTGTAGTCGTAGTCGCTGTTCGCGCCCGCCCAGTCCTCGAAGAAGAGGACAGCGGCGACGAGCTCGTCGTTCAGATCGTAGATGGCGTAGGTGACCATCTGGTCGCGCCCGTCGTTGCGGTTGGCGTCGCTCGAGAAGACCTCGCCCGTGCTGGACCGGACGGCCCATTCGAACTGAGCGCTCGGGTGGTGGTCCTGGTTGTTGATGTCGCCTGAGCTGAGCAGCGAGCTGAACTCGCCGTTGCTGCCGATGACGCCGAGCTCGTGCGAGAGGGCCGAGTAGCCCCCGAGCGAGATCGCGTCGTACGAGCCCCGGGCGAACGTGGTGTCGCTGCCCTGGGCGAGGTTGGTCAGGTCAGGGATGAGGGAGGGGCCGCTGTCGGCGACGCGGACGGCGTTGAAGCTGCCATTGGTGAAGCCGGTGTCGGTGAGGGTATTTGTGCTTGTGCCGTGGTAGTTCACGCCTTCGGTGGTTCCGAGGCTGGTGAATGTGCCGCCGAAGGCATCGGCGAGCATCTCGGCGTGGGTGGCTTCGCCTGGCCAAGGCTCATTCACAACCGTCAGCGACTGGGCGATGACGGGGGATGCGGCCGCGGCAGCGAGAACAGCAACGAGCGAACGGGTCGTATCCATGACAGGCCTCTCTGTGCATTATCGGAACCGAACCCTCTCGGTGTATCCATGCACCTCGAGGAATCCGGGAGTCGCAACATTCGACAGAAACCGGAGTTGGGTCAATCATGGCACAGTCATCTCGACCTGTCAAGTGAATGGTCGCACACAGAGAGAGAAAGGAGGTATATGGACCTGCCGACGGATCGGGATCCAGAACTTGCCGCGACGAAGAGAGCGTGAACGGCGAATGAATGGGCTTTGTTCACTCGAAGCGTGACTGACGGTCGGTCGTGGCCTGGAGCCGCTCGAACCGATCGATCAGGAGCGTGTGCTTCTCGACGTCCCGGCGGAGGAGGCGATCGCGGAGGATGCGTGCGGCGTCCTGCTGCCTCTGAAGGGCGGTGAGGGCTTCGGCGAGGCCGACGCGTGGGCCTGGTATGTTGGCGTCGAGCCCGATCGCGGTGCGGAAGGTGTCCTCCGCGGCTTCGGCGTCTTGGGCGTGGAGCTGCGCGCGTCCGAGCGTGTCGAGCAGGATGACCGAGTCGCCCTCGAAGTCGATGGCGCGTTCGGCGGCGTCGAGCGCCTCGTCGGGCGGGCCGTCGGATTCGACGATCGCCAGCGCGAGCATCATCCAGGCGAGCGGGTCGGCGTTGTCTTCCTCGACCAGCTCGCGGGCGATCGGCTCGGCCTGGTCCGGTGAGCGCGCGTACCGATGGGCCTGCGCGAGCAGCAGTCTTGCCGATCGCGAGGTCGAGGCGTCGCTGTGCTCGACCGCGGCGGTGGAGTCTCCGATCGCGGCGTCGAGGTCTTCGGGCTTGGCGGTTCGGTCGGCGAGATCGATCGAGGCCTGCGCGGCGCGGAGCCTGTCGGCGGGCGAGTCTTCGGCGATGGTGCGCGAGCGTTCGAGCCAGGCGCGGGCGAGGTCCGGCTCATCGAAGTAGGCGATCAGGTCGCGTGCGAGTTCGAGGTGATGGCCCGTCCACCGGGGGTCTCGTGCGCGTCGGCGTTCGAAGAGTTCCGCGGCGGTGTCGGCGCGCCCCGAGGTGACGAGTGAGGCCGCGTAGAGCCGGAAGAGCACGGGCGGGACCTCGGTGTCGCCCTCGATCCGTTCGGCCCAGCGTTCGAGGAGGCCCGCGGCCTCTTCGACGCGACCGAGTCTGATCAGCAAAGCCGCCGACGTCGTGTCGGCCTGGTAGGTGTCGGGGCGTGCCCGGCTCTGCCACTCTCGGGCGGCGCCGAGTGCCTTGGTGGGCGGGTTCATCCCGATCATGAGGCCGACCGCGAGGCGGGCAGGGCGCGCATCGGTGGGCATGAGACGCATGGCCGAGGTCGCGGTCTCGGCGGCCTCATCAATGCGTCCGATCTCGCGCAGGCGTTCGGTGAGCAGCGCCCAGGCTGGGTAATAGGTCGGATGGACGGTGGTGATCCAGCGGAGGTCGTTGAGGAGGCGGTCGTTGTCCTGCGGGTTCTCGATGTGGCGCTGGAGGGCCGCGACGGTGTGTGTCGCGGCGTCGAGGTTGGCGCCGGTCGCCGAGATGGCGACGGTGTCCATGGTGACGGCGTCGCGGAGCGTGGTGAGCATCGGGCTCTCGGGCTCGTTCTCGAGGGCCTGCTGGATGATCGCGAGTGCTTCGTCCTTTTGGTTGTTCGAGGCGAGGGTCTGGGCGAGGCGCGCGGCGTCGGCGGGGGCAGCGGACAGCGCGTAGGCGTCGGTGAGCCGCCCGATGCCGCGTTCGATCTGCTGCGCAGCGATGAGGACCGCGGCCTCGGCGCGCGCGAACTCGGCGGTGTCGCTCGCGGGTCGGTGCCGCTCGATCAGCTCGAAGGCCTGCGCGACGCGCCCGGTGTTCAGGAGCAGGTCGCCCGCGACGGCGATGACATGGCCCGGGAGCGACTGCTGGTCTGCGAGCGCCGCGAGGCGTCGGTTCATGGCCTCGCTGTTGCCTGCGCTGGCGGCGATGCTCGCCGCGAGCGCGAGATCGGTGGGGGTGCCCGTGGTCTCGAGCACGCTCGCGTCGCTCTCGGCCTCGTCGAGCAGCCCGACGGTTGCGAGCAGGGCGATGCGTTCGCGCCGCACCGCGGGCGGGACGGGCTCGATGCCCGCGACGGTGCGGGCGCGTCGGCGTGCGGCCTGGATCTCGCCCCTTGCGTGCTGGATCCAACCGATGCGGAGCAGCAGCGACGGGTCGTCGAGACCGCTGTCGGCGGCGAGGCCCAGCTGGTTGAGCGCGGCCTCGGTGTCGCCCAGGCGGAGCAGGGCGTCGGCGAGCATGACGCGCACACGGGGGGAGGATGCCGTCGCGGAGGCGAGCGGCTCGAGGAGTCTGACCGCCTCGGCGGCCTGAGCCTCGGTCTGCTCGAAGCGCAGCAGCCTGCGCGCCTCGTAGAACCGCCAGGTGTCGCTGGCGTCGGCGGTGGCGCTCTGGAGCGAGGTCACCGCGGCCTGGATCAGGCTCTGGTCGGACCAGGCGGCGTCGGATTCCAGGATGAGCGTGAGCGTTGCCGGGTCGTTGGGCGCCTGCTCGAACAGGGCGGCGAACTGGCCCCCGGCTTCCGGGCTGGCGATCCGGTCGAGGAAGACCGCCCGGGCAAGCTGGTACGACCGGTCGTCGATGCGCTCGCGAGCGGCGCGATCGACCAGGGCGAGCGCGTCCTCGGTGCGGTTGTCCTCGTGCATGGCGGTGGCGGTTGTCAGCAGCGTGCTCGCGTTCTCGTCGGCGTGCTGCTCGGCGAAGGCCAGCAGATCCGTCGCGATCGGGAGCCCGGCCTCTCGGGCATCGGCGGCGAGCGCGAGCACCGCAGAGGTGCTCACCGGGGGCGAAGTCAGGATGCGCTGGATGACCGGCTCGGCATCGCTCTCGCGCCCGGCGGCGATGAGGAGCCTGGCATGGACGGGCGTTGCGGGTGCCGCCTCGTCGGGCTCGTCGAGCGCCTGGGCGATGGCGAGCGCCTGGGTGACCTGCGTTCGCGTGGTCTGGTCGTCCGACGCGAGTTCAGCCGTCGCGATGGCGAGCGCAAGCGCGAGCCCGCCCGAGCCGGGCTCGATCTGGAGGCCGACCTGGGCGAACATTGCCGCCTCTTCGGGGCGTCCCTGGTCGAGCAGGGCTTGGATGTGTGCGAGCCGAGCGATGGTGTAGTCGGGGGCGAGGCGCAGGAGCCGCTCGCGGATGCGCGAGGCCTCGCGCGGGTTGCCGAGGCGATCGAGCGCGACGCCGTAGAGATGCAGCGCGATCCGGCTCGCGGGGCGTTGCTGGAGCGCAAGGTCGAAGTGCCTGGCGGCGGACGCGGCGTCGCCCGTGGCGAGGTCATCGAGCCCGCTCGCGACAACCGCTTGGAAGCCCTCCGGCGGGCTCTCGGCTTCCAGGTCGCTGAGCTTGGCCCACATCAGCAGCTCGGGGGTGCGCTGCTCGGCGCTGTCCAATGCGTCGCCCGTGCGTTGGCGTGCGATGTCGACGCGTCCCTGCTTGTAGGCGCGTTCGATCGAGATCGCGGCGATCTCGGCCGAGCCGGGCTCGCGGTCGAGGAACCGTCGCAGGAGCTTGTCGGCTTCGTCCCTTCGCCCGAGGATGTCGAGCAGCTGGGTGGCGCTGGCGAGCGCATCGGGCTCGAGGCGATCGGCGATGGCGGGCTCGGTGAGCTTGGCGACGGTGCTGTCGGCGAGCTCGAGCTGCCTGACCTGGGTGTACGCCTGCGCGGCGAGGATGATGAACCTCGGGTCGTCCGGGTGCTGGGTGATCAGCTCAGCGGCGTAGTCGCGGACGCGGACCTGCGCGGTGGATCCGTCCAGGCCTGTGAGCAGGACCAGCACCAGGCGGTGGCTCTCGGGATCGTCCGGGACACGCCCGGCAAAGGCGAGCGCCTGCTCGAGCGCGTCGTCGCGCTGCCCGAGCGCGGCGAGCGCTCGGATCTGGGCGGTCGCGGCCTCGGAGCTGGCGGGGTCGATCGCGAGGGCGCGTTCGGCGGCGTTGAGCAGCTCGGTGTGCTGCCCGAGCCTCTGGCGGAAGCGGATTTCGAGGAGCACCGGGTCGATGGCGTTGGGCCTGAGCTCGGAGGCGGTGAGGGCGAGGGAGGCCGCGACGCGGGTGTCATCGGCGGTCGCGCCGGGGCGGCTGCCCCGCGCACTCGCGAGGGC
>JANQQZ010000042.1 GCA_028284805.1 Phycisphaerales bacterium | reverse complement strand
CTCGCGCGGGCCGTGGGCGACGCGTTCGAGCTCGATGAGACCGTGGGCGAGACGTACAACGTCTGCGGCAGCGAGGCGGTGACCTGGCCCGAGCTGCTGGAGTTCGTGCGCGACCACACACCCGGTGCCAAACCCAAGATCAAGCCTGCCGGGATCCCGGCGCCGCCCGTCGCGGTTGCCGCGCAGATCGCGGGGATCGTGGGCATGGGCCAGCTGCTGCCCTTCGACGCGGGCATGGCCTCGATGGCTTCAGAGGACTCTGTCGCAGACATGAGCAAGTTCGAGGCGCACTTCGGCTTCGCGCCCGAGTCGTTCCGCACGGTCTTCGCGGGCGCGCCCCGCGGCGCAGCGCCGGCGACCGCCTGATGCCCCTGCGATTCCAGAGCCGCCTGATCGCGCACCTCTCGCACGAGCGGTACGTGCCCACGAACGTCGCGCAGCTCACCGACGACCTCTCGATCGACGACCCCCAGGGCTTCCGCGACGCGATCACCGCGCTCGCGGACGAGGGCCAGCTCGTCGTCTCTGACCAGGGCACCGTTCGTCTGCCCAGCTACGCCGACCTGCCCAGCATCCTCGAGGGCGAGTTCAGGGGCACGGGCAAGGCGTTCGCGTTCTTCAAGCCCGAGGTCGCGGTCGTCGAGGGCGACCTGTTCATCCCGCCCGGCGCGGGGGCAGACGCGATGACCGGCGACCGGGTGAAGGTCGGCGTGGTCGAGGACAAGCAGCGAGGCAGGCGCGACCCCGCGAAGCGGTTCTTCGGCGAGGTCATCGAGGTTGTCGAGCGCAAGCAGTCGAGCTTCACGGGCACCATCGAGAAGCGAGGGACCGATTTCGTCGTCATCCCCGACGCCCGCGAGCTCGAGGGGCGACCGATCATCGTCAAGGACGCCGAGGCCAAGTACGCAGGCGTGGGCGACAAGGTCGTCTTCGAGATCACCGACTACCCCGAGGAGGAGTTCCTGGGCGAGGGCGTGATCGTCCGCGTGCTGGGCGAGGCGGGCGAGCCCGACATCGAGACGCAAGCGGTGATCGCGGCGTACGGGCTGCCGAGCCGCGAGTTCCCCGAGGCGTGCGTCGAGCAGGCCCGTGAGGCGACGCGCGAGTTCGACGAGGCGATCGAGCGTTTCCGCAAGGGCGAGGAGCTACCGGGCAGGCTCGATCTGACGGGTGAGTTCATTACAACGATCGACCCGCCCGACGCCAAGGACTACGACGACGCGATCAGCATCAAGCGCCTGCCGCAGTCCGAGGGCGGGGGCTGGGAGCTGGCGGTGCACATCGCCGACGTCGGGCACTTCATCCCGGCCGGGTCGGCGCTCGATGTCGAGGCGGTCGAGCGGGGCAACAGCGTGTACCTGCCGCGGCTGGTGATCCCGATGCTGCCCGAGGTGCTCAGCAACGGCATCTGCTCGCTGCAAGAGGGCGTCGAACGGTTCGCCAAGACCGCGTTCATCCGCTTCGACAGCAAGGCCAACGTCATCGGGCGGGGCGTCGCGAGCACGATCATCAAGAGCCGCAAGCGGATGACCTACCTCGAGGCGCAGGCGTTGATCGACGGCGATCAGGAAGAAGCCAAGAACCACGCCAAGACCGAGCCCAACTACACCGACGAGCTGATCGCCTCGCTCACCGAGATGAACAGGCTCGCCAAGGCGATCGAGAAGCGGCGCCACGGGCAGGGCATGATCTCGCTCGAGCTGCCTGACGTCGAACTGATCTTCGACGACAACGGGCACGTCGTCGACGGGCAGCCCGAGGACGACGCCTACACCCACAAGATCATCGAGATGTTCATGGTCGAGGCCAACGAGGTCCTCGGGCATCTGTTCCGCCAGCTCGAGGTCCCGCTGATCCGGCGCATCCACCCGGAGCCGGTCCCGGGCGATCAGGAAGACATGCGCAAGAGCGCGATGGTCGCGGGCTTCAAGATCCCCGCGAACCCAACCCGGGAAGAGCTCCAGGGCCTGCTCGACGCGACGCGGGGCACCCCCGCCGCCCGCGCGGTACACATGGCCGTGCTGCGCACGCTCACCAAAGCGGAGTACTCGCCCGCGCTCATCGGGCACTACGCGCTCGCGAGCGAGGCCTACGCCCACTTCACCAGCCCCATCCGGCGCTACCCCGACCTGACCGTGCACCGGGCGCTGATCGTGTTCCTGAGCATGACGGGCAACGGGCAGAACCCGCCCAAGAGCGACGAGGCCTTCAAGAAGCTCGGCCAGGAGATGGTCAAGCACAAGGACTGCCCCGACGAGCAGACGCTGCTCGCGGTCGGGCGGTCGTGCACGCAGACGGAGCAGAACGCCGCGGCCGCCGAAATGGAACTCCGGAAGCTGCTCCTGCTCATGCTGCTCGCGACCAAGATCGGCGAGGAGTTCGACGGCGTGGTGACGGGCGTGAACCCCCGCGGCGTGTTCGTGCAGATCGACCGCTTCATCATCGACGGGTTCATCAAGACGAGCGACCTGCCCGGAGACACGACGCGCGACAACCGCCCGCCCCGCTGGCAGCTCGACAAGAAGTCGGGCGGGCTCGTCGATCAGAACTCGGGGCGGAGCTACAACGTCGGGCATCTGCTGACGGTCTCGATCGCGCACGTTGACCTGGTCAAACGCCAGCTCGAGCTGGCGGTCAGCAACGCCGAGAGCCGCGCCGCGGGCAAGGGCGCCATGCCCGCGCTCACGCTGGGAGGCGACGCGGGCGGGCTCGGGCACGGCGGCGGGGCCGGGTTCAACGCTCGTACCGGTTCGCAGCGCCGCTCCGCCAAGAGCAAGCGGCGCGACAAGGGCAAGAAGAACTACCGCGACGACCGCAAGGGCAAGGGGAAGCGGCAATGAAGACGACTTCGGCACCCGGCATCCGGCACTCGGCATCCGTGTGTGCGCTCGCGGGCGTTCTTGCGATCGCGGGCTGCTCGTCGGACAATGTGGTCACACGGACCGCCGGCAATGTCGGGCGTGCGATCACCGGCGCGGCCTCGGAGCAGGACCTCTCGCGAGCCGCCGAGTGGCTCGAGGGCAGCTTCACCAGCGCCGCGCAGGCCGAGAGCGACGAGCGGTACTTCGAGGTGAACCTGCACCACGCCCGCGTCTGGCCCGATCGCGACGACGGCACGTGGCTCTACGTGGAGCAGGCGCTTGCCGCGAACCCCGACGCGCCGTACCGCCAGCGGGTCTACCGCGTCTGGCTCCGCCCCGACGGCGTGATCGAGTCGACCGTCTACGAGCTGCCCGAGCCCGAGCGGTTCATCGGCGCGTGGCGCGACCCCGGCTCGCTCGACTCGCTCTCGCCCCTCTCGCTCGACAAGCGAGACGGGTGCGCCGTCGTGTTCAACGACATCGCGAAAGACCGGATGATCGGCGCGACGTCCGCGACCGGCTGCACCAGCACCCTGCGCGGCGCGAGCTACGCGACCAGCGAGGTGACGCTGACGGCTGGCGGCATCACGAGCTGGGATCGCGGGTTCAACGACGCGGGCGAGCAGGTCTGGGGGGCAGAGGCCGGACCCTACGAGTTCAAGAGGATCGAGCGTTAGCCCCCCAACACGATCAGGCCAGTCGCTCCCACGGGAACCCGTCCGGGATCAACGCCTCCCGCTGCTGGAGGAACCCCACCAGGAACTCGAACGCTTCGGCCAGCCTGGGCCCCGGGCGGTTGAAGTGCTGGTTGCCGTCGACGAGCGCGACGCGTCCGTTCTGCACCGCGGGCAGCGACTCGAACCAGTCCTGCCCGCGAAGCTCATCGACCGCGGCTCGCGTCTGCGCGAGATCGAAGCCGCAGGGCGCAACGATCAGGAACTCGGGCCTCGTCGCCGCGAACGCCTCGCTCGGCACGCGCACCGACTTGCCCGCGACACGCTCTGCTTGCTGGGGCCCCACCGCCATGCCGGTTCCGGGCTTGGCAACGGTCTCGTTGAGCGGGTGTCGCCCGCCCGCCCGCTCGATCAGCTGCACCGTCCAGTGCCCCGCGATGAAGACCGGGTCGGTCCACTCCATGAAGCCGACGACCGGGCCCTCCTCGTAGGGGTTCACGTACTCCTGCGTGGTGTGGAACCTGCCGCGGAGTTCGACCACGGCGTCGAACGCCTCGCGCTCGCGACCGATCGCGGTGCCGACCCTGAGCACGTCGTCGAGCACGTCCTCGACCGTCTGTGGGTTGAGACTCACGATCTCGGGGCGAGCGCCGGTGCTCTCGGCGATGGTCTCGGCCGCGGCTCGCACCGTGCCCAGATCGATCGAGCAGACGTCGCACAGGTCCTGGGTGAGAATCACGTCCGGGCGGAGTTGGGCGAGCGCCTGAGTGTCGAGCGTGTAGAGCGAGGCACCCGCTTCCAAGGATGATCGGACCTGGGCATCAATCGCCGCTGCTGTGCCCGCCGACGTCCGCTGCGCCGTGAGCATGGGCACCGCGTCGAACCCAGGCGGGAAGTCACACTCGTGGCTCCGACCGACCAGGTCGCCCTTCGCCCCGAGCAGGGCGGCGATCTCGGTGGCTGAGGGCAGCAGGCTGACGATCCGCACTCGGGAACCCCCGTCTCGGTTCGGTCTCGCTCAGACGTGAAACCGCCCCGCCGCAACCTCTCTACAGCTTCCTGGGTGGGCCGGCCCGTCGCCGACGGCGGCTCTACCCTATGGGCCTGTCCAGGGAGGGTATCCGTGCAGACCGGACCACACGAGAACCGTGAACCGTTGCCGATCGTCGCGGCGTTGCTGCTGCTTGCCGGCGCCGCATCGTCGGCCCTTGCGCAGGAGGCCCCCGCACGAGCGGGACAGCCCGAGGCGGGAGCCCTGGCCCAGCCAGAGGGTGAGCCTGACACCGAGACAGGAGACCTCGACGAAGAGTTCGCCATCGGCCCCTTCGCCGAGCCGATCGACATCAACACGTTCGTCGATCTGGTGGCCGAGGCCCTCGAGATCAACGTCACCAAGGACGCGACGCTTGCCGGGCAGATCGCCTTCAACTCGACCATGACGATCACGAAGCGCGACCTGCTTCCGCTGCTCGATCTTCGTCTCGAGGAACTGGGCTTCACGATCGTGCCCGACCCGCTCGGGTTCTACACGATCCGCCGCGCTGACCAGGTGGTCGTCAACCCGGGCGAGGACGCGAACGCGACGACCCGGTTCATCCCGACGCCCGGGCTGCGCCCGTCCGCCCTCAGCTCTCTGATCACGACGCAGCTGACGCTGGCGCGTCTTTCCTACGAGGACGAGCTGGGCGTCATCGTCGTTACCGATACGCCTCGCCGGATCGCGCAGCTCGAATCGCTCGTCGAGGCGCTGATCGAGCAGCGCCAGAGCCTGGTCACCGAGTCGATCCCTCTGACGTATATCAGCGCCCCGGTCGCGCTCGAGCGCGCGATCGAGCGGCTGGGCGGGTCTGCCGGGGGCCAAGGCCCGCTCAACCAGCAGCAGATCCAGCAGCAGGCCAACGCCCAAGGCCTGCCCGGGCTGCAGTCGGGGCGTGGGCTCACCAACCTCGCGCAGCGCCTCAGCACCGACCCGGCGGGCAACGCCCTGATCTTCTGGGGTCTGCCCGAGGAGCTCGACGACGTGCGCGCGATCATCGCGGCGGTCGACAGGCGGAACGACCTTGTCAGCGAGAAGTACTTCACCGGATCCGCGACCCGGGTCATCGCCGACCTGGCCGAGCGTCAGGGCTTCGGGCGGGTCATCGAGGCCCCCCGCGAGAACCAGAACAACAGCGTCTTCAACATCAACCGCTTCCAGCAGGACGTGAACAACCAGCTCACGCAGCAGTCCGACACGGGCGACTCGGGCGGCTCGCAACTGCTCGTCGACCGCGACGAGGGCATGGTCACCTACTTCGGCACCCCCGAGCAGCAGGCCTCGTTCGCCGAACTCATCGAGGGCTTCGACACCGAGGACGAGATCATCGTGGTCGAGCCCTACAAGCTCCAGTACTCCGACGCGGCCGACGTTGCCGACATCCTGCAATCGCTGATCACCCGCTCGAGCCCCCAGGGCGAGGACAGCCCCTTCCTGCCGCAGAACCAGCAGGCGGCGGCGCGGCAGTTTCAGCAGCTCTTCGACCCCGAGGGCACGCAGTCGCTCGAAGACAACCAGACGAGCATCCTGGGCGACGACTCGTTCGTCTTCGCCGACGAGGCGAACAACCAGGTTCTCGTGCAGGCCCCCCGCTCGCAGCAGGACGCGTTCGAGAAGCTCATCCGCCAGATCGATCTCCGCCGCCCGCAGGTGTACCTCGAGGCGACCATCATCTCCGTCACCGACGTCGACGACTTCAGGCTCGCGATCGAGGGCGCCTTCACCGACCTCGACGGCAGCGGCAACGGCGGCGGCGTGCAGACCAACTTCGGTCTTTCATCGGTCGCGGAAGGTAGCCTGTTCACAGACCCGCGCGTGGTTGCTACCGGGCTCGGGGGCATCACCGCCTCCATCATCCGCAGCGACTTTGTGCCCGTGATCGTCAACGCGACCAAGACCGACACCTCGAGCCGCGTCGTGGCAACGCCCCAGCTGCTCGTTGACGACAACGCCCAATCGGAAGTCCTCACGTCGCAGGAGGTGCCTTTCCAGACGACCTCGCAGAACGACGCGGCGACTCTTACCTCGTTCGAGTTTGCCGAGGCGACGACAAGCCTTGACGTCACGCCGCAGATCTCCGTCGGCGGCACCGTCCGGCTCGAATACACGATCAACCTCGAGAGCTTCACGGGACCGGCCGCCGGCGGCGCTCCGCCCCCGAGACAGCGCAACGAGATCTCTGGCGAGTCGGTTACGGTGCCCAACGGCGGCACGGTCGTGATCGGTGGGATCGGCCTGAGCAGCACGGGCGAGACCATCATCAAGGTGCCGCTGCTGGGGGACATCCCCGTGTTCGGGCACCTCTTTCGCGACACCAACCGCGACGCCAGCAATGCGAAGCTCTACGTCTTCATCACCCCGCGCGTGCTGCGCGATCCCAACATGGACGTCTACCGCCTGATCTCGCTCGGCCCGTTCGCTGAGGTCGGCTTCGAGGACTACATCCCCGAGCTCGATCCGATCATGATCCGCTCGAGCCTCGAGAACCGGAACGAGCCGGAAACGGACCCGGGCTTTGAGCTGCCCAGCGACCGCAACCCCTCGCTCGACCAGCAGCAGCTCCGCCCCGAGAACGAGGGCTGACGTGGACGCTCTCGCCCCCAGCAACCGCCTGCCCGATGACGACGCCCGCGCGCTCGCGCGTGCCGCCGACCGCTTCGGACCGCTCAAGCTCGGGCCCGAACAGCTCGCGGCGTTCACGTCGACGCCTGGCTCCGATGAGGAGCCCTGGGACGCTTTGCTGGCCCTGCTCGCGACGGACGAGCAGCGCGCGCTCGAGCTGATGAGCGAACGAACCGGGCTGCCGTTCGTCTCCGAGCCGAGGCTGGAAGAATCCGCGAGCCGGTTCTACGAGCTGGTGCCGCCCGACATCGCGCGCACGCACCACCTGGCGGGCCTCGAGCAGATGGGCGACGCCGGAGCGCACGTCATGATCGTGGCGACCGCGCAGCCCATGCAGCCCAGTGTGTTCAGCATGCTCGAAGACCGGCTCGACATGCCCATCCGCCTCGTGCTCGCCCCGCGCGGCGCCGTCGCGGGTGTGATCAACCGGGGCTACGAGCAGCGCCAGGACCTCGTCACCGAGATCGTCGACGAGATGCCCTTCGACGAGTCGGCGATCGCCAGCGCCGCGGGCTCCATCGGGCAGGGCAACGACCTGCTCGCCCTCGCCCGCCAGACGCCCGTCATCCGCCTGGTCAACATGATCCTCTTCGAGGCCCTCAGGCGGCGCGCATCCGACGTGCACGTGCACCCCGAGGAAGACCGCCTGGTCATCCGCTTCCGCATCGACGGCATGCTGGTCGATGCCTTCAGCCCGCCCCAGTCGCTCGCGAGCGCGATCTCGAGCCGCCTCAAGGTCATGACCGAGCTCGATATCGCCAACCGCCACTCCCCGCAGGACGGCTACACCTCCGTCCGCGTCGGCAACAAGAAGATCGACATCCGGCTCTCGGTCGTGCCCACGGTCTACGGCGAACGCATCGTTCTCCGCCTGCTCGACCAGAGCCAGACCGAGCTGGGCCTCGACCAGATCGGCATGACAACCGAGATGCAGTCCGAGCTGATGGACCTGGTCGACCGGCCCAACGGGATGGTGCTCGTCACCGGGCCCACGGGCTCGGGCAAGACGACCACGCTCTACGCCGCCCTCCAGAAGATCGACCGCGACGCGCGCAACGTCATGACCATCGAGGACCCGGTCGAGTATCACCTCGACGGCATCAGCCAGATCCAGGTCAACCCCAAGCGGGGTGTCACCTTCGCCAGCGGCCTGCGTGCCCTGCTCCGCCAGGACCCCGACGTGATCCTCGTGGGCGAGATCCGCGACGCCGAGACCGCGCAGCTCGCGATCCAGGCCTCGCTCACCGGTCACTTTGTACTCGCAACACTCCACACCAACGACGCTCCGGGCGCCATCCCCCGCCTGATCGACATCGGGCTCGAGCCCTTCCTGATCACCAGTTCGCTCCTGGGTGTGCTCGCGCAGCGGCTCGTCCGACGCACCTGCCAGGTGTGCAGCGGCACCGGGTTCGAGCTCAACGAGCTCGGGCAGCGCAGCCAGCGCCGGTGCGACGCCTGCTTCGGCACGGGCTACCGCGGACGCGTTGCCGTCTACGAGCTCATGAAGATGAGCGACCGCCTCCGCAAGCTCACCGCCGAGAATGTCGACGGCATCTCGCTCTACGAGGCAGCGGTCGAC
>JANQQZ010000037.1 GCA_028284805.1 Phycisphaerales bacterium | reverse complement strand
CATCCGCAGCGTGGTCGACTTGCCGCACCCCGAAGGGCCCACGAGCACCACGAATTGGCCGTCCGGGATCTCCAGATCGATCCCGCAGACCGCGTGCTGCGACCCCTCGTAGCTCTTCCAGATGTTGCTGAGCGTGATACTCGCCATGCGGTGCTCCGAGAGAACACGGTACCCGCGTCCGGGGCTCGGTCCAACACCGGGGGCTCCGCAAAGAACAAGACCGGCGCCAACGCAGGCACCGGTCTCGGGTCGTCCGGCGGGCGTGCCCGCCGGGCAGGTGAGGGGCTCGGTTATCCGTCCGACCCGATCGACCGCAGGGCGGCGATCAGATCCTCGGGCTCGGCGCGGGTGCGGTAGTCCGCGCTCAGGTAGCTGTAGACGATGCGGCCCTCCGCATCGATCACGTACGTCGCTCCCAGAGGCAGGGTCCACGAGCCATCGCCGTTGTACTCGGCAAGGTCGAGCCGCCCGCTGAAGGCGTCAATGAGTTCGTCGGGCAGGCGGTACCGGATTCCGAAGGCATCCGCAACCTCGTTGCCTGAGTCGCTCAGCACGTGGAACTCGTAGTTGGGTGCGTCCTCGGCGTCCGCAGGCGTCGGTTTCTCGGGGCTGATCGCAACCAGTTCGGCTCCCAGCGCACGGAACTGGTCGAGGTGCTGCTGGTAGCTCCGCAATTGGATGTTGCAGTAGGGGCACCACGACCCGCGGTAGAACGTCACGATCGCTGGGCCGCTCTTGAGAATCCCGGCGAGCGTAACGGTCTCGCCCGTCCCGTCGGGCAACTCGAACATCGGTGCCTGGTCGCCCACGTTCTTGGCCCGTTCGAGGACACCCAGAGCCTCGACGTCGCGGACGCCCTTCTCGAAGGTCTCGATGAGCTCCGCCGGGGCGGCCTGCTCGAACTGCTGCTTGCGGGTCTCGAGCTCGCGGCCGAGCTCTCCCTTTGCTGGCTGGGTCTGGGTCATGGCAGCCTCATCGGTCTTGGGTGCGTCTGACGCGGGCTGGGCGATCACGGGCGAGGCGCTGACAGCCAGCCCGAGCCCGGCGACGTACGCCAGGTCGGTCGTCCTCTGGATCGCACGCTCAGCGCGACGGGTCAGGCGGGTGGACAGCCCCTCGATCGGGATGCGGTTGGGCATGGTCGGCCTCCAGGTCTTTGTCTCAACGCGACCGTGCAGACCGTTTATTCCAGATCATCCGGCCTTTTCCGACCGATCCGCGCCGAGGGACGGGTCGCGAAGGCCGCCCCGAGCGCGATGGGGACGGACGCCAGCGCGAAGACCACCAATCCACGGCGCAGGTCATCCCCGACCCAACTCGCGAGTGCGGTCAGCAGATAGGGACCGGTCGCGGTGCCCGCGACCATGGCTGTGGTGACGAAGCCACGGATGGCGCCGTGGTGGGGTCGCCCGAAGAACCTCGCGACCGCCGGGCCCGCGGCTGCCATGCCCCAGCCCTGCGCGACGCCGAAGACCGCCATCGCCGCTGCGGCGTGCCAGGGCTGGGCCGTCATCCACAGCACCGCGGACGAGAGCCCGGTGCCCAGCGCCGCTACCGGCAGGATCGCCCGCGGGGGCAGGCGGTCGGCGATCGGACCGCCCGACATCAGCCCGACGAACATCGCGACCGACCATGCTGATACCGCGAGTTGGCCCGCTCCGATCGGGTTTTCCAGACCAGCCGCCGTCAGCACAGGCTGGATGTGGAAGAGCATCGCCGTGCCCACCAGGCCCGAGAGCACCCCGGGCATGATCAGCAGCCAGAACGACCGCGTGCCGAGCGTCTGCCCGAGCGTAAAGACAATCTCCGCGGGTGGGGCAATCGCCCGCTCGTGGGCATCGTGCCACCGCTCGTGATACTCGGGCGGCTCGTTGTCGAGGTGCTGCCCGACCTCTTCGGGGCGGTCGCGGAGCACGAACGCGATGAGCGGCAGCAGCACCGCCGCGACGGTCACCCCCAGGATCGCGTACGCCTGCCGCCAGCCGAACCCCTGGATGAGCCAGAGCACGACCGCGGGCACCAGCGCACCCGCGAGGCTGATCGCGCCGTGCTTGATCGACTCGACCGTCGCGAGCCGACGCTCGAACCAGAGCGCCAGCACATGGCTCGAGAGCATCCCCAGCGCGCCCTGGCCCAGGAAGCGGATCAGGAAGAACCCGACCGTGAGTGAGACCGCGCCCGTCGCGTTGGTCAGAGCGAGGATGCCCAGGCAGAACGCGCCGACCACGACCGCGGCGGTCCGGCGCGGGCCGATCCGGTCCGACACCCGCCCGACCAGCGTCAGCGGCAGCGCGGCGCACAGGGTGCCGATCAGGTACGCGAACGCCAGAGATCCGTCGGTCAGGCCCAGCGACTCGCGGATCGACGTGTTGAACTGGCTCACCACGACCGTCTGGCCTGGCAGTGTCCCCACGATCATCAGCGCCGCGACGGGCACGATCGCCCAGCCGTAGTAGAAGGGCCTCTCGGGCCGCAGCGGCGGCTCGGCGACAGATGAACTCGTTGGACCCGGCACGCGCGAGGGTAGACGTGCAACCTCGCGGGGCGACGCACCTATCACACGCGTGGATCGAGGGGACCCACACACCACGACCGTGGTTCATCGCATGCTGCGCGCCAGCCCCGGTGAGCTCACGCCGCTCGCGCTCTCCGCGGCGTTCTTCTTCTGCGTGCTCTTCGGGTACTCCATGCTCCGCCCGGTCCGAGAGGCCATGGGCGTCGAGGGAGGCATGAGCGAGCTCCGCGTGCTCTTCATCTTCACCGCGGTCTTCTCGCTCGTCGTCGCGATGGCCTTCGGCACGCTCGTGCACCGGCTCGACCGCCGACGGTTCATCCCGATCGGCTTCCGGGCGGTCATGCTCTGCTTGATCGTCTTCGCCGCTCTCAGGCTCGGGTTTGGCGACGAGGTCAAGGCCGCGACGGGGCGCGTGTTCTACGTCTGGCTCAGTGTCGTCAACCTCTTTCTGACGAGCATCTTCTGGGCCTTCATGGCCGACTCGTGGTCGCTCGAACAGGGCAAGCGGCTCTTCCCGGCGATCGGCGTGGGCGGCACGCTGGGCGCGATCGCGGGCTCGAGCGTGCCGTCGATGCTGAGCACGCACATCGGCGCACCGGGGCTGATGCTCTGCGCCGTGGTGCTGTTCGAGTGCGCTGTCCGACTCATGCGCTGGCTGGATCGCGAGCAGCTGTCGCGCGGGCAGATGCCCGCCGAACCGACGGGAACGACCTCGGTCGATCAGATCGGGCTGATCGACGGTCTGGCGTTCATCGTCCGCTCGCCGTACCTGCTGGGCATCGTGCTGTACATCGGGTTGATCGCTGTCAGCTCGACCTTCGTGTACTTCACGGGCGCGGAGCTGGTCGTGCGCGCAGAGACCGAGCTGGTCGAGCGCGTCGCGCTCTTCGGGCAGCTCGACTGGCTCGCGCAGGTCTTTACGCTCCTCGTGCAGCTCTTCATCACAGGCCGCGTGATCCGGCTGGTTGGCATCGGCGGCACGCTCGGGGTGCTGCCCGCGATCACGGTGGCTGGGTTCGGCACGCTCTGGATCGTCTCCGGGCTCGAGAACGTCGAGCCCTGGCAGCTGTTCGCGGTGTTCGCCCTGTTCCAGGCGCTGCATCGCGCCGGGCGGTACGCGGTCGCACGCCCGGCGCGCGAGACGCTCTTCAGCGTGCTGAGCCGCGATGAGAAGTACAAGGCCAAGGTCGTGGTCGACATGTTCGCCTACCGCGGCGGTGATGTCGTGGGGGCACAGCTCTACGCCGCACTGGCCTCGATCGCCGCTCTCGCGCTCGCGACGGTCCCGCTCGTCGCAGTGTGGGGCACGCTGGGCGTGGTCCTGGCCCTCGGGCAGACCCGCTTGCACCGCAGAATCGCACGCTCCGAAACCGATCCGGCCCACGCCGGTACCGCGACGCCAGAAGGAGACCCCGCATGACCACGACCCGACGCGAGTTCCTCGCCCAGGCCGGCCTCGCGGCCGGCGCCCTCACCGCCGCCGGCCTGGCTCCGCACGCCGCGGGGCTCCCGCTCGGCAACCGGAAGAACCTCAAGCTGCTGATCCTTGGCGGCACCGGCTTCCTCGGGCCCCACGTCGTCTGGGACGCGCTCGAGCACGGGCACGAGATCACCCTCTTCAACCGGGGCAGGACCGACCCAGATCTGTTCAGCGATCTCGAAACGCTCACGGGCGATCGCTACTCCGACCTCAGCGCACTCGAGGCAGAGATCGCCAGCGGGCGGCGCTGGGACGGTGTCATCGACACGTTCACGTACACCCCGGGTGTCGTCGAGGACGCGGTGAACGTTCTCAAGCCAGGCATCGATCACTACGTCGTGGTCTCGACGATGTCGGTCTACGCAAGCAACGACGAGCCCGGAGCCGACGAGTCGGCCCCTCTCGCCGAGGTCGCGGACGATGTCGCGGATGCGATCAAGACGCACCGCGAGGTGGGCGTGCACTACGGCGCGATGAAGGCCCGCTGCGAGGCCGCCGCCGAGCGGCTCATGCCCGGTGCGGTTGCGTACCCCAGGCCCGGTTTGATCTGCGGCGCCCGCGATACCACGGGGCGCTTCAGTTACTGGCCCATCCGTGGTTCAGAGGGCGGCACCATGATCGCCCCGGGCACACCCGACGACCCGATCCAGATCATCGACGTCCGCGACCTCGCGCGGTTCATCAACCGTGTCATCGAGGACAAGTCCACGGGCCCGTTCAACGTGGTCAACGCCGCGAGCGAGGTGACGATGGGCAGCGTGGTGCGCGACTGCATCGCCGCGGGTGACGCGGGGACTGAGGCCGAATGGCTCGACGCGGAGTTCCTGGCGTCGCAGGGCGTTCAGGCGTGGCAGCAGATGCCCGCGTGGGTGCCTCCGACGACTCCGGGCTACTCGGGCTTCGGTCTTGCCGCGACGGGCCGGGCCCGCAAGGCGGGGCTCGTCTGCCGGCCGGTGCGTGAGACCGCGGACGCTGTGCTGGAGTACTACCGCTCGCGTCCGGCGCTGCTCGCCGAGCGGATGGGCGAGGAGTTCGATCGCGGTCAATGGGAACGCCGCATCCGCGGCGGGCTCGCGCCCGAGCGCGAGGCCGAGGTCCTCAGGGCTTGGTCGACTCGGGACGGAGGCTGACCGGCTCGGCGGGCACGCCCGCGTCCCGGGAGTGACGCCAGACCATCCGGATAGTCTCGAGATCGTGTTCAACGATGCCCGACTGCAGCGCGAGCTTGGCGACCTGGACACGGTTGGTCATACCCAGCTTCACGCCGAGCGAGAGCCTGTGCCCCTGCACCGTCTTGATGCTCCTGTGAAGGGTCTGGGCGATCTCCTCGTTCGTCAGCCCACGACCGACGAGCGCCAGCACCTCGAGCTCGCGCTCGGTGAGCGGCGTGAAGGGCCCGAGATCGTGGGCCTGTGCTTCGACATAGTCCGTGCCGTTCTCAGTTCTCTGGTTGGTCGTCGTAGGGTTGAGAACCTGCGGCCAGCAGACGAGAAACATCAGACGGTTTCCCTTGTGCTCGAAAGGTCGGTAGCACGAGCGCTTGCACATGCCAGCTAGCATGCCGTCGATCACCAAGCGTCGCCCGGTGTGCATGGATTGTTCGATAAGAGGAAGGCGCTCTCGGGCGATCTGTGGCGGCACCGACGAGGCATAGCTCCCGCCGATCTTCCATTCGTATCCGTTCCGCCGAGGATCGAGCGCGACCGAATTGGCACGCACAACGCGGAACTCATCGTCGATGAGCAGGGCCGGGACCACACAGTCGACGGTGAGCGTGTGGAGGAGCACATCGGAGGGCAGGCCGTGCTCGCGCCACTCGCCGAAGCCGGTCATGTGGTTCGAGATATCTTCCGCTGTGGACACAGACCATACCTCTCGACTAATCCCCCGAGTCGTTGAGGAGTATCTGTCAAAGAGGGGTCATGTCTACGCAGATACACCCAAATCGGGTGCTAGTGCCCGATTATCACCAGGTCAGTGTGACATCAGACACGCCGATTCGCGGAATATTCGTGCAATAATTACTTGTTGAGACAGTGAATTTTACTGCATACAAGAAGTGTCAGGTGCAGATCGAGAGCGGGTTGTTCCGCTTGGTCACCCGTTGTGGTGGGCGTCAGCGGGGAGATCTCGTTGCACGCACCGGCTGTGGGTCTCGCCTAACAGGCCCCTCGATCGATGCCCGATCGTGTCGGCCGTGCGCCCGCGGATCAGTCTTCTTGGGCGCCAGCCCCCGGCGTCTCGGCGTTGACGATCACCGGGCGGCTCACCGAGCGGAAGTCTTCGAAGTAGACCGACACGACCCCCCGGTGCGAGCCCTGGGCCTTGGCGGTCGCGGTGAACGTGAAATCCAGCGAGCCGTTGGCGGGCAGTGTCGTGTAGTACTCGTACTCGTCGTACCCGTAGTCGTCGTTGATGCTGATCGTCTCGGGCGTGACGGGCTGCAGATCGCAGAGATCCGCGAGCGCTTCCGAGATGTCGATCGTTGCGATCGTGCGATCGATGCCGGACGTATCGGAGACCGTCACGACGAGATCGAAAGGCTCGTTGGGTGTCACGGTGTCGGGGAGCGTCACGGCGATCGACGCTTCCACGGGCTCGAACGCGAAATCCGAACCCATGAACATCCCTGCGCCCGACAGCCTGGCGCCGACGAAGCCCGCGAGCAGCCCGCCCCCGCATCCCACGGCGAAGATCGCCGCGCCCGCGAAGAGCAGCGCGAGCCCGCCCGACTGCCGCGAGGCGGGCTTCGCAGCGCCGAAGTCGGCGGGGGCAGGATCGAGTTGGGCCTTCTCGTATGGGTTCATCGGATCACCGCTCCGCTGCTGAAGTACACACCCCCGGGTGAGCACCGGGTCAGCGGAGTGTACTCATCAGCTGTCGGAGCGTCGTCCGGCTCAGTTCGGCGTGCCGGGTCAAGAGAAGCGTGGTCCGGGGCGTCGTGGGGCGCCCTACCGGGGACGCGCGACCTCGTCGGGCGGGGTGTGCGAGTCATCGAGGAAGCGGGCAGACGCAGCGCGACGTCGGTCCACCGTCAGAGACAAGAGCTCCGGTCTCGCGTAGTGCCCCGCCGGGTCGAAGTTCTGCCGCTCTTCGAGAACGCGCGAGCGTTCGATCTCAACCGTGATCACGCGCTCCTCTCCGATCACCGGTTCGACGATCCACTCCCCGTCGGGCCCGGCGATCGCGCTGCCCCCGTTGTGCAGCAGGCCGTCGGCGGGCGACTGGTCGTCGGCAAGCAGTTCGACCTTCCACTCGAACTCGTCCGGGATGTCCTGCGCTCGCAGCAACCCGCTGGCGCTCAGGACGTACGCGCGCGATTCGCGCGCGATGAACCGCGTGATGTCTCGCGTGTTGACGTCCCCGCCAGGCCAGATCGCAACGTGGAGATCGACGCCCTGCGCCTGCATCGCCGCCCGGGCCAGCGGCATCCAGTTCTCCCAGCAGTTCAGGCTGCCGAGCGTGAAGGGCTCGAGGAAGCGGTGCGATACCAGCCCGTGCGCGTCGCCGTGTGACCAGCAGAGACGCTCTTCGTACGTCGGCACCAGCTTGCGGTGCACGGAGGCAACCTCGCCTGTGGGGGAGATGGTGACCGCCGAGCAGAACAGGCTGTGTCCCGCGCGGTCCCGGGCGCGCTCTGCGACGCCCAGCACCGCGGCGATGCTGCCTACCCGGCACGCCTCGCGTACGCCGTCCAAGTGCCCGTCTCCCGATTCGGGATCGATCTCGACGCCCTGCTCGACATACGCCGCGTGGATCGACTTCTGGCGGTCGTCGTCGAACCTCGCCCCACCGGTACGGCTGAGCCACGCGGGGTACCCGGGCACGAGCGATTCGCCGAACGCGACGAGCCTGGAGCCCTGTTCAGCGGCCTCGTTGATCGCGGAAACAGCCTTGTCGAGCGTCCGCTCGCGATCGAGGAGCACAGGGGCGATCTGGGCAATACTGACTTGCATGTACCCAGCGTAGCCCGGCGCGGTAGGCGAACCGGGGGAGCGACGGAAGATACAATCGAAGTATGGACAGCGATACACCCACAGCTAGCCGACGTCCCGACAATTTAGATCCGCAGCGAGGAGACGCGTCGAGTCCTCGAGGAATCATGCCGGATCGCATCGGGGAGTATCGCATGCTGGGTCGGATCGGTGAGGGCGGGTTCGGCGTGGTCTACGAGGCCGAGCAGACCGAGCCCGTGCGCCGGCGCGTCGCGCTCAAGGTCATCAAACCGGGCATGGACTCCGAGGCGGTCGTCGCCAGGTTCGAGGCAGAGCGTCAGGCGCTGGCGGTCATGGACCACCCATGCATCGCCAAGATCTACGACGGCGGGATGACCGGCCCTGAGTTGGGGAGCCGGCCGTACTTCGTGATGGAGCTGGTCAAGGGCGTGCCGATCACCGAGCACTGCGACACGCAGCAGCTGACCATCGATGAGCGGTGCGAGCTGTTCATCCGTGTCTGCGAGGCGGTGCAGCACGCGCACACCAAGGGCGTCGTGCACCGCGACCTCAAGCCCAGCAACGTGCTGGTCGCCTACGACGCCGAGAGGCACGCCTCGCCCAGGATCATCGATTTCGGTGTCGCGAAAGCCCTCAACACGCGCCTCTCGCAGCAGACGATCTTTACCGAGCGAGGCCAACTCATCGGCACGCCCGAGTACATGAGTCCCGAGCAGGCCGAGATGTCGGGCCAGGACATCGACACTCGTGCGGACGTCTACTCGCTGGGCGTGCTGCTCTACGAGCTGCTGACGGGTGTGCTGCCTTTCGACCCCACAACGCTTCGCGAGGCGGCGTTCGCCGAGATCCAGCGGATCATCCGTGAGACGGACCCGCCCAAGCCCAGCACGCGGCTGAGCACGATGCTCCACTCTGAAGAGTCTGCTGCCCGCGTCACCCAAATCATGAAAGCTCGTAGGGCTGACGCCAAGGCGATCACGGGTTTACTTCGGCGAGATCTTGATTGGGTAGCTATGCGATCCTTGGAAAAGGATCGGAATCGCCGGTACCAATCCACCATGGCACTCTCGGAAGACCTGAGAAGGTATCTCCGTAGTGAACCCTTGGCAGCAGGCCCTCCGGGAGCTTTGTACCGCGTGGCGAAACTCACTCGTCGACACCGTACCGCTTCGGCTGTGACCCTTGGCATGACGGTACTGCTCGTACTGCTGGCGGTAACGAGTACTATCGCATACTTCCGTGTATCCGCGGCCGAAACCAAAACGGCTCTTGCTCTTGAGCGAGAAGCTGTCGCGCTACGAGAGCAAGAAGAACGCGCTGTCGAGCTCGGAAACGCGCTCCGTGACCTTCAGCAGTATGTGGACGGAGAAGCAATGAGACGGCTTGAGCAAGCGGGTGCAACTAATGAGCTGGGGCGAGAGTCGCGGCTACAGTTGATCTCGGATGATCTCGTCAACCTAAGCCTGCCAGTTTTGCTTCCCGAGCGTCTTACTGTTCACCACAGTGGTATCGCCATGACCGAGACAGATCTTGCTCAAGTGCTCGATCATGTTGGAAAGATCCGGCGTAGCCATGTCCTGTTCAACGGGTGGACAGATATTGGCTATCACTTTGTCATAGACCCTGCAGGCCGAATCTGGCTCGGACGTTCGCTTCTGGAACAAGGCGCACATGTCAGGGATCACAATCCGCACAACATCGGTATATTGGTTCTTGGTGATTTCTACGCACATGGTGTTCCCGAGAAGGCGGCAGGAGCATTACGTGTATTGCTTCAGCGATTGTGCGATACCTTTGCCATTACCCCGGCGAAGGTGCACTCCCATGCGGAACTGCGTCCAGTTGCGGATCCGGGGCCAGCACTCCAAGAGGTAATCGAGGCGTTTCGAAGTGACCGACGCGCCGGTCGCAGAATCGACCTTGCAGCACTTGAACTTCCGGTGCCAGGAAGCGCAGATTGGACATCGCTTTCTACCGATGCAGATACGCAGGCAGTGACTCCAATCGGTCTTGTAAGTGAGGTCGTTCTCCACGAACCGGATACAGACGGGCGAGCGCAGTTCACAGTGCTCGGTACGACTCGTCTACTGGCTGGGCCATTCGTTGGCAGATTGGAATTCTACTTACGCAACCGAGGGGATGCTCAGCAGTTGCCGGACGCTGTGCTTCAAGTCGTTGTGCTACCAGAATGCGGTATGGCATGGTTTGTCGACCCCGCTCATGCAGGCGAAATGCCGCACAGACTGATTGAGGCAATCCGAAACCAGATTGCGCGGCATGACGGGCAGAACCGTGCCCGACCGATTGGGGCCGGCAGCTTTATCGAGAACTTCGCAAGGTCAGACTTTGCAGGCATGGAGCACGAAGGTGCCGCTGTGATCGTGAGAGCCGTGCCAGATCCGGCAATGAGGCAACAGTTGCTGGCCGCAGGAGTAACAACGCCTGCTGAAGCGGTGCAGGGGTATCAGGAAGAAGCGAGCTTGCAGTTGCAGTTTGAACGCCGCTAGCTCTCGGGTTCACGCCACCGTGATCGAGTCATCCAAGTACATGCCCTGGATCGCGTGGAGCAACGCGCGTGCCCCCGGTCTCTCCATGCCGCGCAGCGCGCGAGGAAGGCCTGTTTGTTGTTCTCTCGGGTGCCCACGGAGTGTCAATTGCCATCTGACAAGCCAGATATATGCATCTCGATTGGTATGAAACAAGAAGCCCTCGAATGCAACATCCGTTCGTCTGAGACTCACGAAGCAATGCATTGAACCGTCAACAACGAATGCTGAGGGGCTTGTTCATGGTTTACGGCACGATCACCCGGATTCTCAGACGGCCTACGGCGACCTGTGTCCTGGCAGCTATGTCTATGTCAGCCGCTGCGCCCGCATCTGGACAACAGGTCTGGCAGCCCCTGGGCGAGCCCGGCTGCGGCGGGCAGACCACGTCCGTCCGCGTCAGCCCGCACGACCCCATGCGCATCCTCCTCGGGGGCGACATGCTGGGCGTCGGGCTCAGCACCGACGGCGGGCAGACCTGGCAGCCAACCTTCGGCTTCACCAACTGGCAGATCGGCGACGTGACCTTCCACCCGACCGACCCCGACATCGTCTGGGTGGGCACCATGAACGGGCCCTACCGCAGCACCGACGGCGGGCAGAACTGGCAGTGGCTCCGCGACGGCATGGGCCCGCTCCAGAACTTCGCCAATTCCGCCCCCATCGAGAAGGTCCTGTTCGATCCGAACAACCCCAGCCGCCTGCTCGCCTTCGGCGGATCGAGCCGACGCTGGAACTCGAACCAGCTGGCCCCCCAGTGGGGCGCGGTCTGGGAGTGGGACGCGATGACCGAGACCTGGTCGAAGCTGACCACGCTCACGCCCACCGGGTCGGACAGCTCGCCGATGGCGGTCGGCAGGCTCATCGTCGATGCCGAGTTCGCCGCCGGCTCGTCGACCAGGCTCTACGCGACCGTCGACAACGCGGGCGTCTTCCGCTCGGACAACGGCGGCGCGGACTGGGCGCCGATCAACAACGGCCTGCCCTTCCTGACCGTCGAGAGGCTCGCGGCCCACCCGACCAACCCCGACATCGTCTACGTCGCGCTCAGCAACAGCGGCACGCAGCCCGGGTCGGTCTACCGCACCGAGGACGGCGGGCTGAACTGGATCCCCTCGGGCGTCGGGCTCGATCAGAAGGTCGGTACCGCCAACATGAGCGGGCTGTCCAACAACACCTCGCGGTTCCGCACGATGGAGATCAGCCCGACCAACCCCAACGTGCTCTACACGGGCGACTACCGGTTCGGCTCCAACCAGGGCGTCGCCAAGAGCATCGACGGCGGGCTCACTTGGAACACCGTGCTGGTCACGGGCGACGTGACCGTCTTCACCCCCGCCGGCATCGAGATGCGCATCCTCGAGGTCGATCCCAACAACCCCGACCGCGTGCTCACGGGAGGGAACTCGTACGTGCTCAAGACCGAGGACGGCGGGGCAACCTGGGTCGACACCACCGCGATCGAGCAGCCGAGCGGCGCGTTCTCCGACACGGGCTACAACGGGTGGGTCTCGACCGCCGTCGCGTTCAATCCGGAGCAACCCGGGCACGTCATCGTGCAGGGGTTCGACGCGGCCCGGATCCTCCAGAGCTACGACGACGGCGATACCTGGACGCGCGATGCCACGACCCCGACCCAGTTCGGAGGCGGGCGCGATGTCCACTTCGTCGGGAATGGACTGATCCACGCGACCTTCGGCCAGCCCTCAACCGGGTTCGAGGGCATCAGCCGGTCCAACGACAACGGGCTCACGTGGACCACGATCGAAGGCAGCGCGCTCGGCCTGCCCGACTACCGATCCGTCGCACCGCCCAGCGGCATCCGGGGGGACCCGAACGATCCGTCCTGCGTCTGGACCGCCATCGACGGCACGCTCTACTTCTCGCAGGACGGCGGCGACCAGTGGACCGCCATGCTCGTCGATTCGGGCGCCAAGTGGCTCGAGATCGCGCCGGATTCCACGCTCTACGTGTCAACGCCCGACGAGGTCCTGCGCTCGTTCGACGGCATGAGCTTCGAGAGCATCGGCGGGCCCGGCAAGCCAGGCAGGCTCGCCCTCGACCGGTACGGCGCGCTCTACATGGCCGCCCACGACAGCACCGGCGCGCCGGGCTTCGGCGTGCACCGCTACGAACGAGGCGTCTGGACGCAGGTCTTCGACGATCAGTACGCGTTCGACATCGCGGTCGATCCCAACCGACCCTGCACGCTCGTGGTCATCACAGGAGACCCGCCCTTCCGCGATCTCTCTCGCGCTTCGGGCGTCTACATCTCTCCGGATCGGGGCGAGACCTGGGCGTCGTTCAACGACAACCTGCCCATGCTGCGGGGCGACTGCGTCGAGTTCGACCCGCACACGCCCGGACGCGTCGTCCTGGGCACCGCGGGGCGGGGTTTCTTCCAGGCAAACCTGTACCAGCAGTTCGACGTCGACGGCGACGGGCGCGCCGACATCGAGGATCTCTACGCGGTCACGCAGAACCCGGTCGACGTCAACGGAGACGGGGTCGCCGACGCCGACGACGCCCGCGCGGTCGAGGCGTTCATCCGCTGCGGCGAGCGGCTCGATATGTCCACGGGCGGGCAGTAACTGGCGAAGAGAAAGGCCGCCCCCGTCGATCCGGAGGCGGCCCGCTGAGATCAGAGTTGTCTCCGACGCCGTCCCGCGTCAGGCGACGGTGATCGAGTCGTCAAGGTACACGTCCTGGATCGCGTGCAGCAGCGCGGCGCCCTCCTTCATCGGACGCTGGAACGCCTTGCGCCCCGAGATCAGGCCCATGCCCCCCGCGCGCTTGTTGACGACTGCGGTCGTGACCGCCTCCTTCAGATCGCCCGCACCCGAGCTGGCGCCGCCCGAGTTGATCAGGGGCACGCGGCCCATGTACTGGTTGATCAGCTGGTAGCGGGTCAGGTCGATCGGGTGCCCGCCGTTGCCCTGTGCATCGCTGCCCGCGAGCTCGGTGTAGACCTCGTCGCGGAACTTGCCGTAGGAGCTGTCGCCCGAGTTGAGGGCCTTGTAGCCGCCGTTGATGTCGGGCAGCTTCTGCTTGACGATATCGGCCTGGATCGTCGCGCCCAGGTGGTTGGCCTGGCCCGTAAGATCGGCTGCGGTGTGGTAGTCCTTGCCGCCCGTCTTGAACGCGCTGTTGCGGATGTAGCACCAGAGCACCGTGACCATGCCCAGGTCGTGCGCCTCGGCGAACATGTCGCTGACGTACTGGATCTGGTTCGTCGCGTCGTCGCTGCCGAAGTAGATCGTGGCGCCAACGGCGGCCGCGCCCATCTCCCAGCACTGGCGGATCGAGCCGAACGGGATCTGCTTGAACTGGTTCGGGTAGGTCATCAGCTCGTTATGGTTGAACTTGACCATGAACGGGATCTTGTGGGCGTACTTGCGGCTGCACATGCCCAGCACGCCGAAGGTCGACGCGACCGCGTTGCACCCGCCCTCGATCGCCAGCTCAACGATCTTCTCAGCGTCGAAGTACTCGGGGTTCGGAGCGAAGGACGCGCCGGCCGAGTGCTCGATGCCCTGGTCGACAGGGAGGATCGAGACGTAGCCCGTGCCCCCGAGCCGGCCCGAGTTGAGCAGGCGCTGGTAGTTGTTGAGCACGTTCTGCGATCGGTCGGTGTTGCTCACGATCCGGTCGACGAAGTCGGGCCCGGGCAGGTGGAGCCTGTCGCTGGAGATGGTCTTGGAGGTGTAGTCGAGCAGCGGCCCGGCATCGCTGCCGAGGGTCTCGCGGACGTCGATGGTCAGGTTGGCGGACATGCTGGTCTCTCCGTTGAACTGGACCCAAAAGTGTGGTGCGCGGGCGGCGCTCGCGTCAGCCTGGGGGGGAAATGCCACTCAACGCATGGTATGGCTCGTGAGGTCCGCGCGTCGCCCGGATCTGGGGGTCGAACCCGCGCAGGACACCACTCGTGCGCGTCCCATCGGTAGAAACCCGCGGCCGCGCTGGGATCCGAGCACCGATGTCGCCGAAAGCCGAGCAGACCCCCGAGAGGCGCACACCATGAGCACGACCGTGTGGCTGGTCGACGACTGCCCGCTGGCGACAAAGCTGACCAAGGCCCGACTCACCGCGCTCGGCGCCGATGTATACACCTTCGTGTCGGGCGGAGCGGCGATTGCGGCATGGATCAAGGGCGAGTTGCCCCATCCCGTGGCGTTGCTGTTCGACATGTACATGCCGGGCCCGACCGGGGCCGAGGCAGGGCGCATCCTGCGCGACGCCGGGTACACGGGCGTGCTGCTGCTGCACACGACCGAGCCCGAGGCCCACGCGGCCCGTGACCTCGAAGCCTGTGGCTTTGACGGCTCAGTCACCAAGCCCGCCTCCAAGGACGACCTGCGCCGTGTCATCGCCGACGCCATGCAGGCTCGCAACCGTCAGTCGGCCTGAGACGGCTCCGATCGGTCCGACAAAGCTGGCACCCGCCGAACTGATTCGGGTAGGCTCCAAGCGGACGCGAGGAGCACGCCATGGGACCCTTCGCAGCGTACAGCCTGGGCATCTCCTGGATCGTGTATGTCTGGTTCGCCCTGCTGATCCTGGCCGGGGCGTCGATGGTGCTCCGCGCGGTCTGGGCACCGATGCACGCCCGACGCGGCGCGACCTGCGGTGCCTGCGGCTACGAGCTGACCAGGCTCGACGCCCCCTGCCCGGAGTGCGGTGCCAACCCGATCAAGGCAGGGGTGCTCACCCCCGCAGCGCTCGTCAGGAACCGGGGCAGCATGTTCCAGCTCACCATCGGCTGGCTCATGGTCGTGGGCGGCATCGCGACGCCGACGTGGACGCTCATCGCGACCGCCGCCGCCCAGGCCCAGCAGCGCGCCATGATGATCGGGTTCTCAGGGCCCCAGCAGATCGAGGGCTTCACCGTCCGGCCCGACACGCAGAATCTGCACGCACACCTCGGCGCGTTCCCCAGCTCGTTCACGATGCACGCCTTCGTCGATGCCAGCGATCCGGAGCGCGCGGGAGCGATCCGGTTCGATCTCGAGCGTGTCGGCGAGGCGGACGACGGCGCAGTGCTCACCAACTCGGACGAGGGGTGGAGCCTGACCACCGAGTGGGGAGACCCCATCGCCGAGCATGAGACGCTGACCCCCGAACTGGCCAGGCGGTTCTTCGAATCGGCGGGCTACGACATCACGACCGACGACATCTCGATGGCGATCGAAGGGCTTCCGCAGCTTGCCGAGGCGTATCGCGCCGATCCGAACCACCAGCCCGGCATGACCGAGGGCTCGCGATTCAGCGTTACCAGCTCATGGTCCGACGGTCGGGCGTTCCGCGCGCAGCTCGGCCCGCGTTTCTCCGCGAACGCCTTCGGGCGCGGCGACCCGCCGCCGCGAGGGGAGCGTCCGGATCCGCCCGAGTCCCGAGAGTGGCGCATCGAGGCAGACCTCGACATCACCCTCGACGAGTGGAAGCGCCCCGCCTCGGGCACGATCACGCTGGTCGTCTACACCGAGGACGGAGGCGAGGCAACGGCCGTGCTCGACGTGCCCGGGGGCGGGACCACGATCCGCGCCGAAGGCACGACGACGCACGAGGCGGACGCGTTTACCACCCGCGAGAGTGTGCTCCTCTTCGAGAGCGCAGGTCTCGAGCGGCACGCGCGCAATGCGTCGGCCTCCATCAAGGGCCTGACCGATCTGGTCCGCAGGCTCCTCGAGGGCGACACCAACGTCTGGATGAACTCGGGCATGGGCGCGGGCTACACGGTCGATGACGTCCGTCACGGCGCGCCCGCCGCGGCGGGGGGCAGAGGCCCAGGCGGCTCGAACGCGCTCGCACTCGCGCGCTGGGGCACGCTCGGAGGCGCGATCGCGGTCTACCTCGTGGGCCTCGCCGTGCTCGCAAGGCTGAGGCTGCGGCTGTTCAGTGATCTGCGCAGAGCGCAAGCCTGAGGAAGCACCCAGATGTACTTCGGCGTGCCGCGCCCGATCTTCGTGAGGATCGCGGCGTATCTTGCCGTGCTGAGTGTGCTCGCGCTTCTGGGCTGGCTCGTGGCGCAACGACTTGGTGCCCGGATGGCCGATTTCGAAGCCCAAGCCGCGGACGTAGAGTGATGCGTGACGATCCCGGACGACATCATCAACGACGCCGCCATCATCGGAGCCGGGCCCATCGGGCTCGAGCTTCACGCCGCGCTCAAGGCCGCGGGTGCGAGCGTCCGCCATCTGGAAGCCGGCGCGATCGGGCACACGTTCAGCTGGTGGGCCCCGCGCACCAAGTTCTTCTCCAGCCCGGACCGCATCGCGATCTGCGGGATCCCGCTCGCCGTGAGCGGGCAGGACAAGGCAACGGGTGATGAGTACGTGCGTTACCTCGTCAACGTCGCCCGCCAGCTCGGCCTGAACGTCGAGACCTTCCGCGCGGTCACGGGCATCCGCAAGTCGGACGATCACTTCGAGGTCGACGTCACTCGGAGCGCAGAGGGGGTGGGCGGACTGGAATCGATGCCGCGGATGAGCCGAGCGAATCCAGCGGATGCGATCCTCGCTCGAAACGTCATTCTCACAGTCGGCAACATGCACGCCCCGCGCAGGCTCGATGTCGAGGGCGAGGATCTGCCGCACGTGAGCCACTACCTGGGCGACCCGCAGAAGTACTTCGGGCGCCGGGTCGTGATCGTGGGGGGCAAGAACAGCGCCGTCGAGGCCGCGATCCGCCTGCACCGGGTGGGAGCGCGCGTGACCATCGCGTACAGACAGGAGACGTTCGACGCCGAGCGGATCAAGTACTGGCTGCTGCCCGAGCTGGAGTGGCTGATCGAGAAGGGCCGCATCGGCTTCGAGCCCTCGTGCACGGTCGAACGCATCGGCGACGATCAGATCGTGCTCGCACGAGGCGGCGAGGCGTTCGAGCGCGACGCCGACTTCGTGCTGCTGCTCACGGGCTACGTGCAGGACCAATCACTCTTCGACCAACTGGGTCTCGACCGCATCGATCCCGAGTCGACCAACCGCCCCGCATACGACCATGCCACCATGCAGACCAGTGTGCCGGGGGTCTACGTCGCGGGCACAGCCTGCGGCGGCTCCCAGCAGCGCGCCCGCGTGTTCATCGAGAACAGCCACCTGCATGTCGATCGGATCTGCCGGGCGATTACGGGCAAGGGCGTGCCCTGGCCGATCGATCCGGAGATGCAGAAGCTCACCGACAAGCACGAGGAGCGGTGATGGAACTGGCAGCGGAGGCTACGGCCTGTACGTCGTCGTGCACCCCGGGCTCTCGGTCAGGGTGACCGCCGCGATCCGCGCGTGGGGTTCGAGCGCGACCTCCAGCCGCTCGCGCATCTCGCCGAAGATGTACGCCGCCAAGTGCTCGGCCGAGGGGTTCACTCCGCCCGCCGGCTGGTTGAACGGGCCCAGCTCGTTCAGGTTCGCGTTGTTGAACTCGCCGACGATGCCCTCGAGCGCGTTCTTGGCGGTGTGGAAGTCACAGACCAGCCCGTCCTGGTCGAGCTGGTCGCCCTCGATCGAGACGGTGCACCGGAAGTCGTGCCCGTGCAGGGTTTCACGCTGACCCGCGATCGTCAGGGCGTGGGCGGCGGAGAAGGTCGTCTCGACGGTGATCGTGAACATGCGGCTAGGGTAGGTGCGTACTCGGAGAGGAAGACGGGGTGCTCAGGATCCCGGTCGAACGTGAAGACCGCGTAAAGGACGGCAGCGATGGGTGAAGGCAAGTCGGACGCACCGCTGATGATCGGCGTCAGCGGCCTCCGCGGCATCGTGGGCG
>JANQQZ010000041.1 GCA_028284805.1 Phycisphaerales bacterium | reverse complement strand
TCCCCGCCTCCGCAGCCAGCACGAGCCGCGGGCGGCATTCCGCGAGATATGCCTCCACCGCTCGCACCGCGGGCTGGCCCATCGGCACCAGCCGCTGCTTGTCACCCTTGCCTGTGATCCGGACGATCCCGGTGTCCAGCACCGCGTCCTCGACGCGGAGTACGCCCACCTCGCCCGCGCGCAGCCCGCTCGAGTACATCGCTTCCAGGATCGCACGGTCGCGGATCCAGAGGGGCGTCCCGCGATCGACCCCCTGAGGCCCGGGCGCTGACAGCAGACGACGCATCTGGTTCGGGCTGAGCACGCCAGGCAGATGCTTCCAGCGCGTCGGACGCTCCAGGATGCCCGCCGGGCTCTCCTCCGTCCGCCCAGTTGCCTCGAGCCACCGCCCGAACACCCGGATCGTCGCGAGGTGGCGCACCACGGAAGACGCTGCCAGCTGACGCTCGGCGCTCAGGTACCTCAGGTGCTCGCTCAGCAGGCGAGGCGTGAGCCCATCGACGTCTTGTGCGCCGCGCTCGGTCGCGAACCAGAGGAGTTCACTCAGGTCCCGCAGATACGCCTCTACCGAGTTGGGGCGCAGGCCGCACTCGACACGGATGAACGACGCGAACGACCTCGCTGACGACGCGAGCCCGGCGGGCAGACCGTCCCATGTCTCGCTCCACCCGGCCTGCGACATAGCACCAATCCTCGGTGCGATGCCGCGGCACCCAATAGAAATGGCCCGCCCCGGAACGTGCCGAGGCGAGCCAGGAGTGGCTTCCGTGCCTTCCCGATCAGATCAGGGCGTTAGCCCAGAAGCTGAAGGGCGTTCTGCGGCTGGTTGTTGGCCAGGGCCAGCGTGTTGGTCGCGGCCTGGCTCAGGATCTGCGAGCGGGTCAGGGCCGCGGTCTCCGACGCGAAGTCGGTGTCGCGGATGACGCTCTCGGCTGCCGAGGTGTTCTCGAAGCTCACCGCCAGCGAGCGGAGGGTCGCACCGAGCGTGTTCCGCTGGAACGCGCCGAGGCGGCCGCGAGTGGTCGAGACCTGCTCGATCGCCTCGCTGACGACCTTCTGGGCGGTCGTGAGGTCGCCGTCGACCACGTTGAACGCCTTGCCCGAGCCGATGTCATCGAGGAAGCCACCCGCGGCGTTCGAGCCGAGGTTTCGGATCGCGACCTCGGAGATGCCCAGCGTGACCTTCGAGCCGATGTCGACGTTGCCGCCGAGCTGGAACGTCGCGCCACCGCCGGCGATCGCGAACGTCCGCGTGCCGCCGCCCACGGCGCCCAGGGTCTGGGCGGTGTTGTTGGCGGAGTCGTCCGAGAGCGTGACCTCGAGGTTGAGGAAGTCGCTGTCGATCCGCGCGGTCTTGCCGTTGGTCGTGGCAACGATGCCGTTGATCGTTGCGCCGAGGTTCTGGCCCTCGTCCCGGATGCCGTTGCTGGCGACGGTCGAGTCGTACGCGCCGAGGTCGGCGTCGCCTGTCGTGAAGTCATCGGCGGTCAGGCTCGTGACGTTGCCGTCCTGCTGGGCGTCGTCGATGATCTTGACGTTGACGAACTCGTCGCCGCCGAACTCGGTCGACTGCAGACGGACGCCGTCGCCCGAGAGCACTGCCGAGACGCCGGTGAGATCGCTGAAGGTGTTGATCGTGTCCTGGATCTGGGTCACGGTCGTGCCCGAGGCGAAGCTGAACTCGCGGTTGCCGAGTGCGCCGCCGACCTCGATCACGAAGGTCGAGGTTGCGCCGTCCGCGGCGCCCGTGCCGCCGAGGTCGAGGTTCGTGCCGCCGAACGACAGGAACAGGCCGGCCCGCTGGGCCGACTGGGTGACCAGAACGTTCACGTCGAGGCTGTCACCCTCAAACTTCGCGCCGTTGACGCGCAGGTCGTCGATGCCGGCGGCCTGGCTGGAGACGCGGAAGTCGAAGTTGCCGTTCAGGAGCTTGGTGCCCTGGAACGAGGTCTGACCGGCGACGCGGTCGATGGTCTGCAGGATCGAGTCGATCTGCAACTGGTTCGCTTCCTTCTCCGCCGAGCTGAGGCCGGCGGAGTTGGCGGTCGTGGTGATCAGGCCCTGCAGCTCGGTGAGGAGGTTGGAGACCTCGGAGAGGCCGCCCTCGGCGATGTTGACGACGCGCTCGGCGCGCTCGGCGTTGTTGATCGCCGCGTTGGTCGAGCTGATCTCGGCCCGCAGGTTCTCACTCGCGATCAGACCGGCCGGGTCGTCCTTGCCCCGGTTGATCCGAAGGCCCGTGCTCAGACGCTCGAGCGACTGGTTGAGGCCGCTGTTATTGTTGAACAGAACCCGCTGAGCAGTCAGCGAGGCTACGTTCGTGTTGATCCGACTCATTACCAATTCCTCCGTGAATCACCCGGGATCATGCCCGCATATCACTTACCCGCTGGCCGGCCCGGGCTGCCGGCCGCCCTCCAATGGGCGGCAGGCAGATCGAGCCGTTTCGCGGAACCAGGGCAGGGACACGCGCCCGAACCCAAATGCCGCACCACTCCTGGCGGGCGCATGAGCATCGGCTCCACAAAGGTGTGGATTGAGCCGTGCTGTGACCACAGGGTTAAATTCCGGGGGTCCGGAATAGAACAAGCCGGCGGTTTGCACCGCCGGCTCGCTCGATTCGGGGATTCGAAGGCCCGGAACCGGGTCCGTTCGGGGTTAGCCCAGCAGGCTCAGCACCTGGCTCGCCTGCTGGTTTGCCAATGCCAGAGAACTCGTCGAGGCCTGGCTCAGCACCTGAGCACGCGTCAGGGCACTGGTCTCGGCGGCGAAGTCCGCGTCACGGATCACGCTCGACGCCGAGGTCAGGTTCTCGAACGCCGCCTGGAGTGACCGGGTGTTGGTCTCAAGCGTGTTCCGCTCGAACGCACCGAGACGCCCGCGGAGCACCGCGATCTCATCGATTGCTTGGCTCACGATGACCGACGCATTGTTGAAGTCGTTCCGCGATACGCTGGACCGGATATCGTTCCCCTGTCCGCTCCTGAGCGAGCTCAGGAAGTTCAGGCGACCGTCCACCAGCGCTCCGCCCAGGTTCTCGGACGCGACAGATTGGATGCCGATCGAGACCTGCTGGAGCGTGGTTACCTCCGGCCCGAGTTGGAACAGTGCGCCGCCGCCCGTGACGTTGAAGCTCGTCGTCGCGTTGAGTTCGGTCGCCAGGTCCTCGTTCAGTTCGAGCTCGAGCTGGAGCGTCGGGCTGAACACGTTCAGCGTCAGCCCGGAACTGTTGGCCAGCGTGCCGTTGACCAGCGCCGTGACGTCGCGGCCCTCGTCGCGGGTCGCCGTGCTCAGGTTCGCACCCGCGGCAGTCCAGACCGAGCCTGTTGCAGGGATTTGGAACGCGTCGTCGGTCTTGTAGATCTGGACGGTGTTCTCGGCCGGGTCCGTCGGGCCGCCGATCCTCTCGACCGACACGAAGCTATCCGAACCGTACGTCGTCGCGTTGAAGACCACGCCCGAGGTCGCGTCGGTCGCGCTGACCAGCGAGGCCGAGACGCCCGTGACCTGCGTCAGGTTGTTCACCGCCTGCACGAGATCCGCGAGCGAGGTGCCCGAGACGACCTCGACGATGCCGACGCCCACGCTGCCCGCGATGCGCAGCGTCGTGGTGCTCGTCACCTGGCCACCCGTGCCCGCGTTGAAGCCCGACAGGTACAGCGCACCAGTCTGCGCCGAGGCGAGCACCGAGACGTCGACCTGGACTGGCCCGCCCCCTGGGAACGTCGCGCCGAAGACCTGAGCCTTGCTGATCGCGCTCGCGGTGACCCCACTCACGGTGTAGTCCAGCGATCCATCCAGCAGATTGAGCCCGCCGAAGGTCGCCGTGTTGGCGATGCGCGTGATCGACTCGATCGCCGAGTCGATCTGAAGCTGGTTCGCGGCGCGCTCCTCAGCGGAGTTGCCGCCTGTGTTCGCCGATTCGACCAGCAACGCCCGGATCGAGTTGAGCAGATCGCCCACCTCGGCCAGCGCCGCCTCGGTCGTCGCGATCACGGACGACGCCCGCTGCGCGTTGTCGATGCCCTGGTTGACACCCTCGAGGTCGGAGCGGATCCGCTCCGAGATGATCAGCCCCGCGGGGTCGTCCTTGCCCCGGTTGAGCCTGATGCCCGTCGCCAGCCGCTCCAGCCGTGTCTCCAGGTCGCCGTTGACCTGGTTCAGGTTCGACTGCGCGATGAGGCTCGGGATGTTCGTGTTGATGCGACCCATATCGTCGATCCTCCGTGATTGACTCGTGACCACCCCGCCCCCGGGTCCTCCGGGAGCGGACCGGGCTCACGCGGTTAGGCGTGTGCCCTCCGGGGTGTCTGGTCGATCGCCGGGCTCCGCTCGGGCGGCGTGGAGCCGCCCTTCGCTGGACCGGCGGGCTGGCCGTTCGTGCCCGCGGCTGGCGTGGCGAGGGATGACGCCCTCGCGCTCCGCCCGGGCCGCACCGTCTTCGGGGCCGTGATCGGCCCCAGGTCGCCGCGGAACCGCGACGCCTGTTCGTTCTCGCGTCGGATCGCCTCGTACACCTCCTTGCGGTGGACGGCGATCTGGGTCGGCGCGCTGATCCCGAGACGAACCTTGTCGCCCCGGATGTCGACGACCGTGATCTCGATCTCGTCGCCGATCATGATCGTCTCGTCGCGCTGCCGTGAAAGCACCAGCATGCGTTGGCTCCTTCCAACTGCCCCGGGCACACACACCGCCCGGGCCGCCCGGCTTCCCGCCGAGCTCCCTCCGTGGTCGTTGGCCGCTCTACGTCTCGCGGCACGATGTCTCGCAGCCGATGAAAACCGTCAGGCCGACTGCTTCTCAGCGACCTGGCCGACCTTCATCAGCGGGTGTCGGGTCGTCCACCGCTTGTCCGCGAGCACAAGCTGCTCGCCCTCGCGGCTCAGCGTGTTCACCACCAGGGGGCCCTGGAGGTTGCCCGTCAGCTGATCCTCAACCTTGTTGACGATCACGAACGCCTGCGCGTCCTCGAGCTTCTCGAGCCCCAACCCCTCCATCTGCTCGGGACGCAGAGGCACCGAGTAGTCGGCTACGAACATCGCCGGGTCGGTGATCACGAACGCCAGGTCCGGATCCTCCAGCGATTGCAGCCAGAAAAACAGCGCGTCGTCCCCCGGCTGCAGCAGGCAGTACCTGCTCTTCGCCGGGAACCCGAGCAACCCCTTCGAGAACGTGATCACGCGGTCCTCCGCGATCTCGATCACCCCAAAGCGTGATGTCTGGACTTCCATGCCCTCGTTCCTGTCTCTCGGCCTGTGGCTCCTGCCGATGCCGGCGTCCTCGCCGACCTGACTCCTGTCAGACGCCCGCGGCCGAGACGGGCGTCTTCTTCGATCCAACCCGAGCACCGCGCTCTCACGCGATGCCCTCAACGGTCTGCTAGCTCAAGAAGTCCAGCAGACTCAGCTGACCCGCCAGCGACGTGCTCCGCAGCCCCGCCTCCAGCTGCGTCTGCAACGCTGTTAGCCGCGTCGCCGCCTCCGCAAAGTCCACGTCTCTCAGCTCGCTCCGCACGCTCTGCTCCAGCAGGTTCCCGTCTTCCTCGCGGGCCCGGGCGTTGTCCAATCGCTGCCCGTAGCTCCCGACCAGCCCTCGCGTCTGCGCGACCGAATCGATCACGCCTTCCAGGTTCTCCCCTGCAAGGGTGATGCCAGTCGTGTCGTCGGCAAGAAGTGCCTCTCTGAGCTGGATCAGCCGGGTGAACACCGTGTCGGTGACGACCTGGGCACGGTCCTCGCCCGCAAAGCTTGCGCTCGCCGCGTCGTACGACCCGCCCAGAAGCCCGAGGCCGAACGCCGCCTGCGAGTTGTTCCGCTGGCTCACCGTGATGTCGCCCGCGAACGCAGCGTTCTGGGTGAGCACGATCCCGCGATCGCCGTTGCCCAGCGTCGCCTGGAAGTCCGCCGGGGCGATGCCCTGGTTCGCGGCTTCCGCATTGATCCGTGCGACCAGCGTGCCCACGTTGGTCAGGTCCTGGGGACGGAGGTCCACGGTGACCACCGACCCGTCGCCCAGCCCGATCTCGAAGTCGATGTCGAGCGCCGGTGCGGGCAGACCGGTGTCCGGGTCCGTGCTGCCCGTTCGGATCTGCACGCCCTTCCCGTCGTTGAGCCGGTCGACGCGTGTCGCGCCCGTGAACGTGCGGATGCCCAGCAGATCCGCCGTCGCCTCGCCGCCCGCGACCTCGCTGATCGACAGCGACTCATCGGGCTCGGCCGACACCAGGTTCACGATGTCGATCCCCGTGCGCGCCGCGTTGATCTCCACCCGCACGCCCGTGCCGGCGGTCTCGATCCGGTTCTTGATGTCCTCGAGCGTTGCCGCGCCCGTCAGGTCGACCCGCGTGAGCCGCCCGGCGTTGCGGATTTCGATCTCGTCGAGTGCGCCGCCCAGGCCCGCGAGCGACGCCACGCTCGAACGCAGCGTGAGCCGGGGATCGAGGTCGACGCCGTCCGACGTCGTGTTGTCGAAGACCAGGCCCGCGTCGGTCGTCAGCCCCAGATCCCGCGCCGCGGACCCTGTGCCGACCTCGGCGAACGCCATCGTCTCGCCCGGGTCGACGTCGATCGTGAACCGCTCGCCCGCGAAGCCCACGCCGCCAGGCCCGAGCACCGTCGCCGCGTTCGTCGCCTCGTAGTCACGAATCGCCGCCTCGATCCGCGTCACCACGTCCTCGACCGTGTCCGCGTCGGTCAGGTCGATCTCAAGCGGTGTCCCGCCCGAGATGCTCAGGCTGATCGGCCCCGCGATCACGCCCAGACCGCGCCCGCCGTTGAGATCACCGAGCAGCGTCTGCGCCGTCAACTGGGGGTCGAGATCCACCGTGCCGTTCACGCGTCCGGGCTCGCCCACGGTGTCGATCCCGCTGAGCGTCACGGGCAGGCTCGTCCCCAGACCGAGGTCCGTCGTCAGCCCTTCGAACTCACCCGTGTACAGGATCCCGGTCCCGAACTGCTCGAACGGCTGGCGGCTGATCCGCGACCCGCCGAACAGGTAGTTGTCGACGCTCGTGCGATTCATCTGCTCGAGCAGCCCCGCCAGCAGCGAGTCGATCACCGCGGCCTGGTTGTTCCGCTCCACCGAGGTCGATCCCAGGTTCACCTGCTCGCTCGCGATCGACTTTGCATTTAAGAGCAGGTCGTTGGCCTCGCTCAGGCTCGTCTCGATCAGCGCGAGGTTCGTGTCGGCCTGGTCGATGTTCCGGAGCCGCTGCGTCGATCGCTCGATGGAGTCGTCCAGGCCAGCGACCGTCACCGCTGCGACCGGGTTGTCGCTAGGACGGAGCAGCGATCGACCGGTCGACAGCTGCGCCTGTGCGTCGAACAGGCTGAGATTCGTGCGCGTGATGTTCGCCAGCTGGATCTGCTGGATCAGCAGCGAGGGCGAGCGGGAAACGTTGGACGGGATCGAGCTCATGCGTCGCCTCCTTCCTTGCTAGACGATCGCAAGCAGCTCATCGAGGAGCTGGTTCGTGGTGCTGATGATCCGGGCCGCGCCCTGGTACTGCCGCTGGAACTGGATCAGGCTCAGCGTCTCCTCGTCGGTATCAACCCCGCTGAGCGCGAGGCGTTCGCTCTCGAGCCCGTCGCGCACGATCGCCGTCACCTCGGCCACCGTCTGCGCCGAGCCCGCCCGCACGCTGAACGTCTGCACCGTCGTCCGCCAGAACCCCGCCGAAGATTCTCCGTCCAGCGTGTCCACCGCCCTGTCCTGCAGCGCCGCGATCTCGAGCCCGGTGCCGTTCTCGACGAAATCGCCGTCGACGTACCGCCCGGTCATAAGCAGCCCGGGCGAGCCCCGCAGGTCCTCGCGCACCGCGATGTCCTGGGCGTTCGAGCCGCTGAAGTAGCTGTTCACGCCCAGCACCGCCAGCACGCCCGAGGTATCGTCGCCGAACGTGAAGCTCGTGCCGGGCGAGGCCGACACGCTCAGGCGTCCGTCCCCGCCGACCGACGCCGAGAGCCCGTTGATCGCGTCGAGCGCAGAGGCAAGGTCCGCGATCGTCGTGTCGTCGCCGAACCCCGCGCCGCCCGCGCCGTCGATGCCGTCCAGATCCACGTCGACCCGCGTCGTGCTCACCGCGCCCGACGCCTCGTCGACGACGCGCACCAGGAACCCGCCGTTCGTCGGCGCCACCGCTGCGCCCGCCAGCGTCTGATTCAGCGGGTCGTTGAGCGCCAGCGTCTGGTCCGTCGGGCTGATGACGAGCGTCGACGCCGCCGATGTCAGCCCCGCCGCAGTCGCGCCGGTCGAGTGCAGCCGGTTGATCTCGTAAATCATCGAGCCCGCGAGCTGGTCGAGCCTTGCGATGGTGCCGTCGAGCTCGCCGTCGCGCGACGCCAGCACCCCCCCGATCTCGCCCTCGGTCACGTCGAGCACCTGGCCCGTCGCCGACACCGAGATCCGGCGCTCGATCGCGTCGCCCGCAGGGATTTCGCGCAGCTCGATCCCCTGGCTCCGCGAGCCGAGCACGACGGGCGACGAACCGACCAGCACGTCGATCGCGCCCGACGCCTGTTCGACCGTGCTCACGTCCATGAGCGTGCTCAGCTCGCGCACGAGCTCGTCGCGCCGGTCGCGCAGCGGGTTGTTCTGGTTGCCCGCGCTCTCGGTGCGCGTGATCTCCTCGTTCAGCGCGGCGATCTCGGTCGCGATCGCGTCCGCCTGCTCCACCAGAGCACCGAGCCGGTCGTCGAGCTGGTTCCGCTGCTCGACGAGGTCCCCACGCAGGCGGCGCATGAACCCGGCCAGCAGCTCGCCCTGCTCGATGACCTGCGATTGGCTCTGCGTCCCGTTCGCCAGCTCGCTGAAGCTCGTGAAGAACGAGCCCAGCTCGCTCGACAGGTCGAGGTCCGTCAGCTCGTTCAGCGCCGTCTCGATCCCGCTCAGGATCCGGAGCGATTCCTGCGCCGCCGCAGCCTCGCTGATTGCCCCGTTGAGCCTCGCGTTGAGCGCCTCGTCGACCTGGCGACGGACCCCCGTGAACGCAACCCCCCGCCCGATGCTGACCGAGCCGCCCGCGCCGGGCACGGGCTCAAGCCCGAGCACCTGACGCGCGTAGCCCGGGGTAGCGGCGTTCGCGAGGTTGTTGCTCGCGACCTGCACGCCCAACTGGCTCGCAGCCAGCGCCGAACGACCGATCGTGAACGCCGAGCCCAGACCCATGTCAGTGCCTCACATCCAGAGCGCCGGGCAGCGTCGACGACACCGCGACCCGTCCAGCCGCGGTGTAGGTCCGCGCCGGGGCACACAGCTCGACCGCACGGCTCAGCACACCCCCGAGGTGACCCGCGAACGCCGCGGTCGCGTCCCGCAGAATCGAGTGCTCCCGGCGCGTTGCCTCGATCGCGTCCCGGAGCTCGTCAGCCAGCGCCGTCAGCCTCGCAGACCGCGCCGGGCCGAGCGATTCGATCAGCGTGCGCACCGTTACCCGCTCCGAGTTTGCACCGAGCGACGCCGCAACCGCGCCGGTGATCTCGATTCGCTCGGCGTTCAACGCCACGATCCGCTCATTCACCCGGTCACGCTCCAGCGAGACCTCGGTCACGACCGGCCCGTCGGCGTTCCGCAGCGCCTCGCGGTGCCGCTCCGCGAGCGTCACGAGCGTCCGGTGCTCCGCAAGCAATTCCCGCAGCACCCGCTCAAGCACCTCGATCTGCGTTTCAGCGATCACGCCAGCACCCCTTCGCCATCGCCCAGCCCGCCCGAGCGGGCCCGCAGGGCCTCGAACGTCTCGGTGAGCCGCTGCACGATCGGCAGCTCCGACTTCCGCACGATCTGCCGCGCTGTCTCAAGATCCAACATCTGCCCGAACTGCTTCTCCGCGGGCGTCGGCTGGAAGGGCGGCGCCGCGTCCGACGTCTCTCGGATCTGACGGAGCACCGGCGCGAGGAACGCGTTCGCCACCAGATCCTCCGCGGCCTGGCGCACCTCTGCCTCGCTCGCGCCGCCACGCGCCTTGCGCATCACGTCTGCGAAGGCCACCTCGTGCCGCGCATCCGCGCGCGCCTCGGGTGCGACGCTCAATCCCTGGATAGCGGTGGGGGATCCGATCATTCGATCACCAACTCCGCCTGCAGGTGCCCGGTCTTCCGCAGTGACATCAGGATGTCGATCTGATCCTCCACGGGCACGTCGAGCCGCTCCATCGCGGCGAGCAGATCGCCCAGCCTCGCGCTCTCCGCCGCGCGAGACTCGGTCGACACACCCGCCCAAGTCTCCAGCCTCGCCAGCGGTGCCTCGGGCGTGGGCACGGGCTCGGGCAGCGTCGTGGTGATGCTCAGGTCCTTGTGCGTGATTGCTACCGGCGCGATCCGCACACTCCCGGTCACCACGATCACCCCCGTTCGCCGGTTCACCACAACACGCGAGGGCAAGCCAAGATCCCGCAGCTCGATCTGATACGAGAGCACCTCGGCCACGAACCCGGGCACGTCCGTCCGCTGCTCGTCGGGCACCGCGATCCGCACCGTCCGATCGTCCACAGCCGTCGCCACGACCGGTCCGAACAGGTCGGGCGTGCCAAACCACTCCTGGTTGATGCGGCTCGCGATCGCCACCGACGTCGAGTGCCCCGCGAAGTGCCGATCGATCACCAGCTCGAACACGCTCCCGAGCGGTGCCATCGCCAGGTCGCGCAGCATCCGCGCCCCGTCGGGAACCATCGCGTTCGTGGGCGACGCTTCCGAGTCCACGACCACCGTCCCCTGCGCCATCGCCAGCGGCACGTCGAGCTCTACCGGCCCGCGTACCTCGTACCGCAGCGGCGCCAGGAACAGCTCCCCGCCCTCCAAGCTTGCGGCGCTGCCGATCGTCGAGACGCGGACGTCGAGCTTGTCCCCCTGCCGCGCCCCGCCCTCGGGGACCACGCACTTGACCATCACCAGCGCAACCGACTTGGTCTCGGCGAGATCCTCGAACGAACCGGGCGTGTTGCCCATCGACCGCAGCACCTCGAAGAGCGGCCTCGCAAGGGTCAACTCCTCGCCCGCGTCCCCGGTGCCCGGAAGGCCCACGACGAGCCCAAGACCTGCCAGCGCGTTCTCCTGCGCGCCCGCGATCCGCACGAGATCGCCGATGGTGTCCCCACGCACAACCGCGGTCGGCAGCGCAAGCAGCACCGCCGCGATCCAGAACGCGTACGCCCAGCCTCCGTGCTGCAGCGGGTTCAGCTTCATGGGAATTCACCTACGCAAGCGCCGTGCCAGCCGCACACGCCAATCCTGCGCTCAGAACGCGAACAACGCCTCCAGCGCCCGCGGGATCAGACCCTTCTTCGCGCTCTTGCGCACCTCACCCTCGTTACGCACCACGATCGCGAGGTTGTGCAACTGCGTCGACTGCACCGTGTTCTGAAGCGTCACGTCGTCCGTTCGGCACACGCCCGACAGCACGAACTCCTGGATCTCTTCGTCCGTCTGCATCCGCGTCCGGGCCTCGAGCACGAGGTTCCCGTTGGGCTTCACGTCGATCACCTCGGCCTGCACCCGCGTCGTCAGCCGGTCGCGACGCTCGTAGGTCCCCTCGCCGGCGAACTCGTTGCTCGCCCGGATGTCGAGCAGATCGTCGGTGACCAGGTCCCCGGGATCGAGCCGTGCCTCGAGCAGGCGGTTGAGCTGCAAGAACTGCGCGAGGCGCACCGCCGCGTCGTACTCCTTCTCGGTCTCGAGCGTCTGCTCCCTCAGCGCCTGACTGGTCTGATTCACGATGATCGTGATCAGGTCGTGCCGCTGGATCTCACGCGGGGGCGGCGGGGCGATGACCAGCATGCTGTACCCGATCAGCGACGCCGCCGGCTCGGGCTCGCCCCGCTGGTTGACCGGCACGCCCACCGGGCCCTGTCCGTACAGCGACTGCCCGATCGCAGGAACGACTACCGCCGCACCACACACCGCAGAAACCAACCGCTTCATGCGCCCTCCTCACCCGTCTCGCTCGACATCCCGCGTGTGACGATCACCGCCCGCCCGGGGGCTTCGACCACCGCCCGGAACTCGCGACCCCCCGACATCGGCTCCAGCCGGATCCGCTGCCCGACCCGCCCGGTCTCCAGTGCCCGCGACTCCTGGCGGAGCACCACCGTGCCGCTGACGACGTGCACCATGACGATGTCACCCCGCTCGATCACCACCGGCGGCTCGACACTGCCGTCCGTCAGCCGCTCGCCCATGTCTACCCCGCGACGGAGCCGCTGCCCGATCGCCTTGACCGGCTCGACGTGAGGCTCGTCCGGCGCCAACCACTCGCGAGAAACGCTCAGGTCGCCGGCGCTCAGAGCCGTACCCCGGGGGAGCGCCCTGTTCGCCCGCGCCACCTCGCGCAGAAGCTGCACACCCACACGCACGCGCAGCACCTCGATCGATCCGTCCGCGCCGTACAGCGTAACGCGGACGGGCGTCCGCCGACCGAGACCGGTTGCGTGCACGTCCACCGTCAAGCCCGCCGTTGCGCGGCCGAGTGTCGCGGCGTCGTCCTCAAGGAACGCCAGGCGGAGCGACCCGCCCGAGACCCCGAGCACACGCTCGATCGCCGCCCGCACGTGGTCGCGCACGGTCGTCCCGTTTGTGAGTGGCTCGACCGGTTCAGTCACAGGCTCGATCGGCCCGGACTCCCCCGCGGCACGTTTCTCTCGCACCACTACTGTGCACGTCTGCCCACGCACGGTCACGTCTGCCCGCCCGTACCCGTGAGCCGCGAGCGCCCGCCGCACGTCATCCACACCAACGATCATCCGCCCGGGATCTCCCGTTGCGGCAGCAACCGGGATCGAATGCACCGACGCATCCCCCGAAACCGACGCGACATCACCGACAGTGAGCCCCGCACCGGCATCGATCCGCGCGACGGCTTTCAGGGTCACAGCGACATCCGCCCGCGCTCCCGCTCCGAGCAGCACCGCCATCAGCAAGACCACCAGCCACCGACGCATCAATCGTCCCTCACGCCCTTACTGCCTCAGCTGGGCGACCGATCGCAGCGTCTCGTCCGCCGCCCGGATCGCCTGACTGTTCATCTCGAACGCCCGCTGTGTTCGGATCAACTCGATCAGCTCGAACGTCGCGTCCACGTTCGATGATTCCAGTCGCCCCTGCACAACTCTGCCGAACTGATCGCTCGCCGGCTCGCCCGTGATCGGCGGGCCGGAAGCCACCGATTCGCTGAACAGGTTCTCGCCAATCTGGCTCAGACCCGCAGGGTTGATGAACGACGCCAGCTGAAACTGACCCAATTCCTGCGGCTGCGGCTCGCCCCGGATCGCCGCGTTCACGATCCCGTCGGGTGTGATCGTCACCGAGAGCGCGTCTGGGGGGACTGTGATCCCGGGTTCCAGCCGACGGCCGCTGTCGTTCGCCAGCACGATCTCACCATCCGAGTTCAGGCTGAAGTTACCGGCGCGGGTGTAGGCCGTCTCCCCGTTCTCGATGCCCACCTGGAAGAACCCCTGCCCCTCGATCATCACGTCGAGCTGGCGGTCGGTCGTGATCGGCGCCCCCTGGGTGAAGTTGACCTGTGTGCCGCTGACCTTCACGCCCAGGCCCACGAAGAGCCCCGTCGGGCGCTGGTCGCCGTTGGCGTTCTCGACGCCGGGCTGGGCCCGCTCGATGTAGAGCAGATCCTGAAAGTTTGCCCGGCTCGACTTGAACCCGGTCGTGTTGACGTTCGCCAGGTTGTTGGCGACGACGTCCAGCTTCGTGCTGAGGGCACTGAGGCCAGAGGACGCCGACTGAAGCGCAATGCTCGCCATGAACTACATCTCCCCCGTTCGCGGAGCCTCAGCCCGCATCACGCCACCCGCCCGAGCCGGTTGATCGCCCGGTCCATGAGTCGATCGTGGTAGTCGATCATCGCCAGGTTCGACCGCGCATCGCCCGCGGCCGCCTGCACCTGCATCAATGCCTTGATCTCATCAACGGCGCTGCCCTCAAGTTCGCCCTGGACGATCCGCCCGCCCGCTGGCATCAGGCTCTCGAGCGCATCCGCCGACATCCGGAACAGCCCGTCGCCCGCCTTCGTGAGCCGCTGGCGGTCGGGCACATCCACGAACCGGAGCTGCCCAACCCGGATCCCGTCCTGCTTCACGACGCCGTCCCCGTCGATCGTGACAGGCCGAGCGGGATCGATGCTGATCGGCTGGTTGCCCACGCCCAGCACGGGCCTCCCGGTCGTGCCCTGCACCAGCGTCCCGTCGGCGCCGAGTGTCAGCCGCCCGTCACGCGTCAGGTGCAGCTCGGCCTCGTTCCCGCTCATATCGCCCCGGATCATCAGGAACCCGTCGCCCTGGACGCCCACGTCGAGCGGGTTGCCCGTCTGTCGGAGGGCGCCCTGCGTGAACCCGATGCGCGTCTTCGCGAGCTGCACGCCCCCGCCCAGCCGCTCGAGCATCGCGTTCGAATCGGCGAACGGAAGCCCGTCCTCGACCCGCGCGACGTCGCGCTGCCGCACCGCTGTTGCGTGCGGCTTGAACCCCGCGGTGTTCACGTTCGCAAGGTTGTTGGTGAGCGCATCGAGACGGTGCATGCTCGTCAGTGCGCCGGAAGCCGAGATGTACATGCCGTGGTTCACGCCGCCGCTCCATCGGCGCGGGAGCTGCCGCCGTCATGCGCACGAACCGCGCGTCGCAGCCCGTCGGCCTGGTCCGCGGCGGTCGAGCGGTGCCGATTCACCTGCGCCGAGGCCCGACCGAGCAGGATCTCGCCGAGTCGTCCCTCGCGCAGAAGCCGCGCCGCCTGGCTCCCGCTCAGATCCCGCTTCTCATCCTGTGGCCCCATCAGACGCATATCCCGCGGCTCCTGCGCAACTCCGACCCACCGACTCCGCCGGCCCGGGTTCAGATCGCAAGCCGCGTGCCATCAGTTCTGCACCCGCTCCCCAGCTGGGGGGAGGGGGCCCGGATGAGGGCCTGGGTCTCCCGCAGTTGATCCTCTAAACTCCTCCATGACAGACCTCTTCAACGACAAGCTCGTCGTCGTCACCGGCGGCACCGGGGCCCTGGGCACCGCGATCGCCCAGCACGTCCTCGATCTCGGCGGCCGCGTCGCGATTCCCGCCTTCGATCAGTCCGACGCCGACCGATCCAAACTCGCGAGTGACGATCGCGTCACGATCTCGGTCTCGGGTGACCTCGCCGACGAGCCCAGCGCGACACGGTTCTACGACGAGCACGCCGCCGGTCTGTGGGCCAGCATTCACGTCGCAGGTGGGTTTGCCTACGCACCGATCGCCGACGCCGATACCGCTGTTTTCGAGCAGCAGCTCCGCATGAACGCCACGACCTGCTACACCTGCTGCCGTGCCGCCATCCGCCACATGCGCGACACGGGCAGTGGGGGGCGCATCGTCAACGTCGCCGCCAAGCCTGCGCTCCACCCCCACGAGGGCGCGAACATGGCCGCCTACACCGCGAGCAAGTCCGCGGTCGTCGGTCTGACGGGCGCGCTCGCCGAAGAGGTCAAGCCCGACGCCATCTGGGTCTCAGCCGTCGTTCCCAGCATCATGGACACGCCGACCAATCGCACTGCCATGCCCGACGCCGACCACGTCAAGTGGCCCAGCGTCGCCGAGGTCGCCGAGACCGCCTGCTGGCTCGCCTCGCCCGCCAACAAGGTTACCCGTGCCGCACTCGTGCCCGTCTACGGCAAGAGCTGAGACTGGACCGCGCGTTCAAGTCGCCTTGCCAGAAAATCTCGGGCGATGCGGAATGAGTTCCCAGCCTCACCGGTCTACGCCGACGCGGGCGGCTGCGGTTGCGGCCCGCTTCGAGTTCACACAACTCGTCGGGGATGTACGAGGAGAAACGAATGATCCGTACGGCTATCGCTGCGCTCCTGCTTGCCGGCTCGGCAAGCGGGCAGACTGTCTCTGTCACGTTCGAGAACCTGCTGCCCTCGGGCGGCACCGCCTTTACTCCCGTCTTCCAGGCATTCCACGACGGATCGTTCGACCTCTTCGATAACGGAAGCCCCGCGTCCGCAGGCCTCGAGCAGGTCGCCGAGCTCGGCGGTACCGGCACACTCGCCGCCGAGTTCGCCGCCGCGGCACCCAACGGCACCAGCGCCACCTCAATGGGCGGCCCCATCGTCGGGGGCGGCTCCGTCACCACCGACTTCACCATCACCAACCCCGCCGACAACCGCTACTTCAGCTTCGCCAGCATGGTCGTGCCCACCAACGACCTCTTCATCGGCAACGGCAACAACCTCGCCTACGAGGTCTTCGACGCCGCAGGCAACTTCAACGGGCCCATCACCATCACCCTCTTCGGGACCAACGTCTACGACGCCGGCACCGAGGTGAACAACGCCGACAACGGCGCCGCCTTCCTCCAGGGCGTCGACGCAACCCAGGGCGAGGTCGAGAACGGCAACGTCTCGCTCTTCATCAGCGACCCCAACTACATCGCCTACCTCGACTCGCTGGTGGGCCGCACCACCGCGCCGGGCTTCGTCATCGACTCCACGTTCCGTCAGCAGACCGCGATCGCCCGCTTCACGATCGTGCCGAGCCCGGCGACCCTGGCCCTGGCACCCCTCGCCGGTCTCGCCGCGGTCCGCCGCCGCCGCCGCTGAGCGACCGCAAGAAACCGCAACGGTCTTCATTCAGATTGTCCTAGGCAGCCCCCGCGTCACCCGGCGCGGGGGCTGTTCGTCGTCCGGTCGCATCGGTTAAACCCAGCACCTGATCGCTGGTGTGCCGAGGGCACGCACCCGTGATCTGCTAGAATGAATACGAGGATCCATGCGGTGGATCCGATCGCGGCAAACGCCGCGGCAAACAGTGGGAGGGGCGCCTGCACAGCGCCCCGCAACGGAGAGATTCCAATGAGACCGTTTGCTATCGCTGCACTCGCTGCGCCCATGATCGCGGCCAACACCTCGGGCCAGCTCATCCAGGTCGAGGTCGTGGGCACCGTCGACTTCGGAGGCGTCAACGTCGGCCAGTGGGCCGACGCCAACCCGGGCGACCCGGTCGTCATGAGCTTCCAGCTCGACGCCGCCAACTTCGTTGACAGCATGAACTTCCCCGTCCGAGGCTACGAGATCATCCAGCCCTCGTTCGCGCTGACCATCGGCGGCGACACCGCAGGGCTCGCCCCGATGCAGCCCTTCGGCGCGCCCTACTTCGTCGTCCGCAACGACGACCCCGCCGTCGATGGCTTCTTCCTCGGCACCAACATCGACGGCTTCCCCAACGGCGTCGCCACCGACGAGACCGCCCAGATCGCCCCGACCTTCGACGCCCTCTTCAGCGCCACCTACGAGGGCACGCGCCTCGACTCGCTCGACATCGTCGATGCCGTCGGCACCTACGACTTCACCGGCCTCAGCGTGTTCAACTGGGGTCTCGAAGACGGCCCCGTCCAGCCGATGGGCTTCATCTTCGACAGTTGGTCGATCTCGATCGTCCCGAGCCCTGCGACGCTCGCGCTCGCGCCCCTCGCCGGTCTCGCCGCGGTCCGCCGCCGCCGCTGAGCCCGGAATCCTGTCTTCATCTCGACCCAGGACACCCCCGCGCCCACCCGCGCGGGGGTTGTCGTCTTGCCCCCTCTCCCCCGGGGGGGAGAGGGCCGGGGTGAGGGGGTGAGGGTCAGACTGGGTGAGGATCAGATCCGCACCGCCGCATTCGTCTGCCCCGATTCCGGCGCATCCCCCGTGTTCACCACACCCGCCGGCTCGAACAGCATCACCGAGCACGCCTCGTCCGCCACCGGGCGATGCTCCACACCCCGGGGCACCACGATCAGATCGCCCACACCCAGCTCCACCGACCTGTCCCGGAACTCCATCCGAAACGAGCCCTCCAAGACGTAGAACAGCTCGTCCGCATCATCGTGCTTGTGCCAGACAAACGCCCCCTCAAGCCGGGCGAGCTTCACTTCTTGTCCATTCAACTCCGCCACAATCCCGGGCGACCAGGGCTCGGCGATCAACCCCAGCTTGGCAGGAACAGAAACGACCTCGGTGTGCGATTCAGGCATGCTCATCCCCACAGGGTCCCACGGCTTGGCCGTGCTCGGCAAGCCGTTCCAGCTGCGCACGCGGTTCACAGCTTCTCGCGGTGCGATCAAGCGGTGGCCCCTCGGTCTTGTTCGGCGGCAAGCACTGACCGAAGTCGGGGCAGCGTACGGGGTTCAGTCGCGTGCCAGCTATCGCGCGTTGTACTCGTTCTCTAGATCCACTTCTTCGGTACCTATCCAATACGGAGAAGATTGATCTGGAAGCCCCGGATGAACGACAGGTTGGCTGAGGAACTGCTCGCCAACGAATTCGTCGGATTGGTTCACAGGAACTGTCTTCCAGACAGGGTTTCCCGAGGAGTCCTTGACAAGGGCATGGCTATCGCCCAGGCCTTCGATAGCGATCACCCAGCCGTTATCGTCCAGAAGCACCATCGTCGAGGTGGCACGGCTCCACACCTTCGGTTGAGTTAGCCAGGGTGAATCGGATTCAACAAGCGGATCTTCACTAGCAAGTACTTCTACCCAAGTTGGGACGCCGTTCACTGCGTTCATGGACCAACTGCGGCCAGCGAAGTCTGGGACGCTTATGACCTTGCCACTAGCGTCTGTCACAAAAGTGTCGACTCCGATCGATGGTCCGTACTTCGTCGGAGCAGTTGCCTGTTGTCCATCCTGTCGGGAGCTGTCGCAGGACGTCAAGGCTCCGAGAACTCCCAAGAAGGCGATACTGCTCAAGGCCATATTCACAGTTTGTACCCCGTCTCCGCCAACCCCTCATCCACCTTCCCCCTGAACTCCTCAAACCCGCTCCGCCCCATCAGCCCGAACGTCGCCCGCTTGCCGAGTTCCACGGCCGGCTGGTCGTACGCGTCGATCCCCAGCATCAGCCCCGCGTAGCTCGTCGCGATCTGCCACAGCATGATGAACTCGCCGATGTGGGCCGCGTCGACCTGCGGAACGTGGATCGTGAAGTTCGGCCGCTGGCTCTCCACCAGCGCGTACTCCGTCGCCCGCTTCTCCGCGTTCAAGAGCGTCCCGATCGTTTGCCCCTCGAGGTAGCTCAGGTTCTCCACGCCCAGCCCGCTCGGCACGGTCAGGTCGGTATCCCCAAAGCTCCCGACCTCGACCAGACCGAGCACCTTGTCGTTGGGACCCTCGCGGTAGAGCTGGACCTGCGAGTGCTGATCGGTCGTGCCCAGCGCCTTGATGGGCGTGAAGCCCGCGAAGACCTCGTCGCCGCTGGTGTCGTGCTGCTTGCCCAGACTCTCGGCCCACAGCTGGCGGAACCAGTCCGCCATCAGGTACAGCGAGTTGGCGTAGGGCATCATCACGTGGTTGGTCTTGCCCTTGCGCTGCCCGAGCTCGACCAGCAGCGTCGCGAGCAGCGCCGCGGGGTTCTTGCTGAGCGCCTCGTCCGAGCACCGCTCGTCCATCGCGTTCGCGCCATCGAGCAGGGCGTCGATATCGATCCCGCACGCCGCCGCGCTGAACAATCCCACCGGGCTCAGCACACTGAACCGCCCGCCCACTCCGTCGGGCACGGGGAGCGTCACGAAGCCCTCGTTGTCGCAGATCGTCCGCATCGTGCCCTTGGCCGGGTCGGTGACGGCGACGATGTTCCTGCCGTAGCTGTCGCCCATCGCGTCCTTGAGCATCGTCCGCGCGAGCATGAACTGGGCCGCCGTCTCGGCCGTCTCGCCCGACTTGCTGACGACGTTGAAGACTGTTCGTTCGAGCCCGCCGTGGGCCTTGCAGAAGTCCAGTACAGCGCCGATGTTGACCGGATCCACGTTGTCGAGCACGAACAGCCTTGGGCCCCCGCGCTCGTCATCGCTCAGCAGGTTCCAGGTCGCCGGGTTCAGCGCCGACTGCAGCGCGATGTTGCCCAGCGCCGACCCGCCGATGCCCAGGACGACCAGGTTGCTCGCCCGACTGCGGACATCCTCCGCGATGGGCCTGATCGCCGAGACGTGCTCGTCCCGCATCGCCCCGCGGGCCAGCTCGCGCCAACGCTCCCAGCCCGTGCCCCGGGTCTGGGCGAGCTTCTTGGTCATCGCCGTCGCGGCCTGGCACAAGGCCCCCCCCTCGGCGAGCCGATCAGGCTCAAGCCCGTGGGAACCAACGCGGGAGGAGAGACAATTGGCGTAGTCGATGGTCAGCATGACCGGAGCATACCGGCCCTACGCTCACCCAGCCCTTCAGGAGTCTTCGAGATGGTCCACCCCTGGCACGACGTTACCCCGGGCATCACAGGCATGGAGCTCCCGCGCCACTTCCGCGCCATTGTCGAGATCCCCAAGGGATCCAGCAACAAGTATGAACTCGACAAGTCCACGGGCCTGCTCCGCCTCGACCGCGTGCTCAGTTCCGCGGTCTACTACCCCGCCAACTACGGCTTCATCCCCCAGACCCTGGGCGAGGACGACGACCCGCTCGACGTGCTCGTCTTCAGCGCCGAGAAGGTCCCGACGCTCTGCGTCTGCGACGCGAGGGCCATCGGCGTCATGACCATGATCGACGACGGCGAGCCCGACCACAAGATCGTCGCGGTGCTCTGCAACGACCCCGAGTACGCCAGCTACCAGAAGGCCAGCGACTTCCCCCAGCACCGCTTCAAGATGCTCAAGCGGTTCTTCGAGGACTACAAGATGCTCGAGGGCAAGGACGTCGAGGTCGACGAGATCATGCCCGCCGAGGCCGCCGACGCGATCATCGAGGACGGCCTCTCGCGATACTCCAACGTCAGGCGGACCGGGGGCATCAAGGGCCTGATGGACTGAGTGCCCGACGAGCCCGGATCGCAAGCGAGGGATGCCCCTCGTCCCTACAATCCGCCCATGCACCGGGACATCGAAAAAGTCCTCATCACCCGCGACCAGATCCGCGCCCGGGTCGCGGAGCTCGCCGCGCAGGTCGCCGCGGACACCCCCTTCGACCCGGGCGAGAGCGACGACGGGTCGCTGGTGCTCATTCCTATCATGACCGGCGCGATGGTGCTGACCGCCGATCTCGTCCGCGAGATGCCCTTCAAGCTCCGGATGGGCCTGGTCGCGGTCTCCAGTTACCCGGGCAAGTCGATGGAGTCCAAGGGCGCCCACATCGCCAGCGAGCTGCCCGCCGACCTCGAGGGCAAGCACGTCGTGATCGTCGACGACATCCTCGATTCCGGGCACACCATCGCGGTGCTCCGCGAGTTGGTCGCCAGGCACAACCCCGCGAGCCTCCGCGTCTGCGTGCTGCTCAAGAAGGAACGCGACGACGGGCCCTCGGTCGCGGAGGCCGACTACGTCGGGTTCTCCATCCCCGACGAGTTCGTGGTCGGCTACGGCCTCGACTACGACGGCTACTACCGCAACCACCCCGAGATCGTCACGCTCAAGCCCGAGGCCATCGAGGCCTGATACATACACCATGGCCTCGCCCGATCCGAGTCCCACACTCGAGTCCCCGAGCGGACCGCCCCAGCGCATCGACCTCGGCGAGGGCGAGGAGCTGGTCCTCTCCCTCAAGCCTCACTGGATCTTCATCCTGATCGACCGACCGCTCGTGCTCGCCGCGAGCATCGCCGCCGCGGGCGTCGGCACATGGCTGCTCGACGGCATTGCACAGTTCGCACTCTTCCTCCTGCCGATCGCCTGGCTCGCGTGGCAGCTCATCGAGCGGGCCTCGCGGACCTATGTCCTCACCGACCGGCGGGTCGTCATGATCGCGGGCGTCCTGCGTCAGGCCATCGTTGATGCGCCGCTCGCTAACGTCCGCCAGGTGAGCGTGATCCGCTCCATCCCCGAGCGCCTCCTGGGCCTGGGCACCGTCGCCTTCGCGACCGCGGGCACAGGGGGGCAGGATGTCATCTGGCGCGTGCTCGACCGCCCCGTCGACACCCTCCGCACCACACGCGACACGCTCGACGCGACCGGGGGCACCTCATGAGCAGGCCCCTCGTCATAGGTATCGCCGGCGGCATCGGCTCGGGCAAGTCCACCGTCGCCCGCGCCCTCGCCGACGCGGGCTGTTTGCTCTACGACGCCGACGCCGAGGTCGCCCGGCTCTACGAACGCGAGGACGTGCTCGCTACGCTCCGCGACTGGTGGGGGGACGATGTTGCTCCGCTGGGCCAGGGTCTCGACCGGGCCCGCATCGCGGGCATCATCTTCGAAGACCCTGCGCAGCGCGAGCGTCTCGAAGGCTACCTGTTCCCGCTGCTTGCCGACGAGCGGGCCGCTTTGATCGAGCGGGCCCGAGACGAGGGTTTCCCCGCGGTCGTGATCGATGCACCCCTGCTCTACGAGGCGGCGCTCGATGCCGAGTGCGACGTAGTCATCTTCGTCGATACGCCTCGGGACGAACGCCTCAGCAGGCTGCGGTCTCGCTCGGGTTGGGACGCCGCCGAGCTCGAACGCCGGGAAAAAGCCCAGCTCCCACTCGATGCCAAACGCGAGCGAGCCGACTATACTGCGGAAGGCAGCGGAAGCCGGGCCGATATGGCCCGCCATGCCCGCCGCCTGCTCGAGGACGTGCTGAACCGTCCGGCGGGATAACCACCCCTCGATCTTCAGTCCGCGATCCGGCCCTGATTGAGTTCAGTACGCCCGATCCCTTCCGTGTTTGACTCACTCAGACGTGCCGCGGTCCAGCGTCGGTTGACGGCCCGTTCAAGAGTTTCCCTGTTGACCATCGGCTCGCCCAGTGCGGGCCCGGGCTCTTCCAGAGCCTCCCGATCCCACATCACCAATCCGGCGAGACGATCACATGGCCAAAGCCACCGAAGCAGAGCCCAAAGCCGCGGCAACCAAGAAGAAGACCACCCGTCGCAAGAAGGCCCCTGAGGCCTCCAACGCCGAGGCCAAGCCCGAGAGCAAGCCTGCCGCACAGAAGCCGGCTGACACGGAGTCGAAGCCCAAGGCGGAGGCTCCCAAGGCTGAGGCCACCAGCGCCGAAGACACGAAGCCCGCTGGGGACAGCCAGCAGGGGCAGAGCCAGCAGGGCCAGCCCCAGGACGGCGCAGGCGACAACCAGCAGGGCTCTGGCAAGCGCCGACGCAAGAAGAAGCGCCGAGGGGCCAACATGACCCCGCCCCAGAACCAGGGCCGCGGCGGCTCGGGAATCCCCGCCCATGTCCTGCCCTCGGACGAGGAACTCGAACGCGAGGCCCGCGAGCTCGAGAAGGCCATCGAGGCCAAGGGCACCACGATCGACGACTCGATCACCATCGCCGACCTCCAGAAGATGGATCTCGACGAGCTCGTCAAGGTCGCCGACAAGGAAGGTCTCGAGGAGCATCACAATCTCCCGAAGCAGGACCTGATCTTCAAGATCCTCAAGACCCGCGCCGCCAAGCAGGGGCTCATGATCGGCGAGGGCACCCTCCAGGTCATGCCCGATGGCTTCGGCTTCCTCCGCAGCCCCGAGCAGAGCTACCTGCCTGGCCCCGACGACATCTACGTCTCGCCCAGCCAGGTCCGTCGCTTCGGTCTCCGCCGGGGCATGACCGTCAAGGGCGCCGTTCGCCCGCCCAAGGAGAGCGAGCGCTACTTCGCCCTGCTCCGGGTCGACACCGTCAACGGGCACGAGCCCAAGGACATCGCCAACCTCGTCAACTTCGAGGACCTCACGCCGCTGCACCCCGAGGAGCGCTACATCCTCGAGACCGAGCCCGACCGCATCGAGTGCCGCGTCGTCGATCTGGTCGCCCCGCTGGGCAAGGGCCAGCGCGCCCTCATCGTCGCGCCGCCCCGCACGGGCAAGACCGTCCTGCTCCAGCAGATGACCAAGGCCATCACCAAGAACAACCCCGAGGCCAAGATCATCGTCCTGCTCGTCGACGAACGCCCCGAGGAAGTCACCGACTTCAAGCGAAACACCGCCGACTCGGTCGAGGTCGTCGCGAGCACCTTCGACGAGCAGAGCTCGCGACACGTCCAGTGCGCCGATATCGTCATCGAGAAGGCCAAGCGCATGGTCGAGTTCGGCGACGATGTCGTGATCTTCCTCGACTCCATCACCCGGCTCGCCCGCGCCTACAACGCCGAGATCCCGCATTCGGGCAAGATCATGTCGGGCGGCATCGACGCCAACGCACTCCAGAAGCCCAAGAAGTTCTTCGGCGCCGCCCGCGCCATCGAGAACGGGGGCAGCCTGACCATCATCGGCACCGCGCTCGTCGATACGGGCTCCAAGATGGACGAAGTCATCTTCGAAGAGTTCAAGGGCACGGGCAACTCCGAGCTGCACCTCGACCGCCGACTCGTCGAGAAGCGCACCTACCCCGCGATCGACGTTGCCGCCTCCGGAACCCGGCGCGAAGAGCTGCTCATGGACCCCAAGGAACTCGAGCTGGTCTACAAGCTCCGCAAGGTCCTGGCCGACATGAACGTCGTCGAGGCCATGGAACTGCTCAAGAGCAGGCTGGGCAAGAGCAAGTCCAACGCCGAGTTCCTGATGACCATGGCCCTGGGCTAAACCCCCGCCGTCGGCACGGCACCGAAAGAGGTATCCTCACGGCGATCGGAGATCACCGTGCCACTCATCCGACGGGTCAGCCTCGCCATCCTGACGCTGCTCGCCTCCCTCTGGGCGGGCGTCCTCGCGCTCGTCGGTTGCGTGCTCCTCGCCAGGGGCGTTCCCGACTGGTTCGGCGTCTCAGCTGGGTTGGGCACAATCACCTGGCGTCTGCTCGGGGCATCGATCTTCCTTGGTGGGCAGTTCGTATTCATGTTCATGGTCGCAGACCGACTCTTCCCACGCGCCAGCCGAAGGCCCATAACCTGGGTCTGCGAACTCGCTGTCATCACAGGCGGAACGCTCGCCCTCGCCGCGGCACTCATTGCCGGTGCGGCACAAGGAGCACCATGAAAGCACCTCTATTCATCGCCGCCGCGGTCCAGGTCCTCACCTTGGCCCAGCCCGTCGCTGCGCAGCCGGACGATCTCGACCGCGCGTACATCGGACGCCAGATCGCGCGCGACACCATCATCGACTACCGCCTCCAGCCCGATCCGGGGCCCGACGATGCCCGCGCCGGCGCCATGCTCCTCGAACTCGCGGCAGAGTTCCGACCCGACGACCCCATCCTGCTCCGGTATCTCGTCGAGGCCTACCGCGCCGCAGGCGACGAAGAGGCGCTCATCGACGCCACGAAACGCCTCGTCCGCGTCGACCCGGGTGACGAGGTCTCCCAGCTCCGCCTGATCTCCTGGAGCATCAGCCGCAAGCAGACCGTAGAGGAACGCCTCGCCGCGTACGCCGAATGGCTCGACGGACGAGGCGCCGAGTACCTGAGCGATGCCCCGGCCGTCGCGAGCCGCCTGGCGCTCGACGCCGCGCTCCTGCACCGCGAGACGGGCGACGAAGAGGCCTTCATCGGCCGGCTCGCCCAGGCCACCCGCCTGGATTCGAGCAACAAAGAGGCCGCGGCCCTCGCCGCCGCGGTCTTCGCCCAGCGTTCCGACGACCCGGTCGCGCGCCTCGAGCTCGCGATCAACCTGCTGCTGGCCGATCCCGTCGATCCCAACCTGCACCTCTCGATCGCGCAGCAGCTCGCCTCGTTCGGCGTGTACGACCAGGCCAGACGCTTCTACAACAACGCCGACCGCCTCTACCGTCTCTCGGGCGCCAACGTCAACACCATGAACATGGTCAACGCGCTCGTCTCGCTCGATTGGTACGCCTACGGCCCCGATGCGCTGCTCGAAACCTTCGAGGTCCGCCTCCGGACCAATCGGGCCGCGGCCCAGCGCCGCATCGACCAGCTCATCGAGCTCGGCCAGCCCACGCAGGACGAGACCACGCCCGAGGACATCCGTCTCGATCTCGAACGCGAGCGGTTTCGCCTGTACGCCGCGGTTGCCGTGGGTGATCGGGTCGCCGTCGAGCGCTCCATCGCCGACATGGAGGCGACCACTCAGCCGGTCCTCGAGCAGCTCTCGGATCGCCTGAGCAGCACCGACCAGAGCGACACCCAGCAGCGCGTCGCCCTGGTCTCCCAGGGCCTGCAGTTTGGCGTCGCGACGATCGTCTCGCGCCTCGTCGCCGACTTCGACACCCGCACCGCCGAGAACAACATCAACATCCTCGACGAGACCTGGGGCGAGCTGCTGGGCCGCCAGCTCGATCTGCTCCGTGCCGCAGCCAAGCTCCGGAACGGCGACCTGCAGGAAGCGACCGCCGAGCTCGAGGTCTACGCGCAGGAGACCGCCGCGGGCGCATACTTCTTCGCCATCGCGCTCGAGAGGGCCGGGCGCACCGACGAGGCGATCCAGCAGTTCCAGCGTGCCGCCGATTCGGCACCGCTCGTGGCGATCGGCGCGCTCGCCAGCGCCCAGGCCCAACGCCTTCGAGGCGGGCCCGCGCCCGAGGCCGTCCAGACCGAGGCCATCCGCGCCACCGCCGCCGCCGTGCCCGTCTGGGTCGACCGCGTGACGCGCGGGCCGGCCAGCTTCATGCGCCTCAACGCCTACGTCGACACCCCCATCCTCCGCGCCACCGACGAGACCGTCATGACCATCGAGCTCCGCAATCTGTTGCCGAGACCCGTCGCGGTCGGTGGAGATCGCCCGATCGGTACACGCATGGCGATCTCGCCGAGAATCGACGTCGCCTCGCACCTCATCCGGGGGCGGGTCAACCCCGAGGTCGTCGACGCCCACCGCAAGCTCCGCCTCGAACCCGGGCAGGCCGCGCGCATCGACGTCTGGCCCGACGCCGGGATGGTGGGGCTGCTCACCGAACTGAAGGCCGGGCACCGCGTCCGCTCGCGATTCAGCGTGCTCCAGAACTTCGTAGTCAACAACGGCCCGTTCCAGCGAGGCCCTTTCTCGCTCGCAGCCGAGTCGGAGCTCATCACCCGCGTACCCATGGCCGAGGCGATCATCCCTCCCGCCGACCTCATCCGCTACGTCCAGACCGCCGACGAGCCGGCCCTGCTCGAGCTGCTCCCGGCATGCCGAGCCGCCCTCGCGGACGTGGACTTCCCGGCGGGCCAGCTCTCTGCTCGTGACGCCGATCTGCTCGCGCGTGCTCTGGCCCAGCGCTATCCCAGGCTGAGCCGAGGCCTCCGCGCCGCCGTCATCGCGGTCGTCCCGCCTGCCGGGGTCCGCACTGAGATGACCGTGCTCGATCAGATCGTCATCCGCGACGACGACCCCGCGCTGCAACGCCTCGCCTTCGCGACCCGCGCCACGGATGCCCAGCTGGCCGAGCTCGTCGCCGCCTCGCAGGCAGAGGACGCCGCGCACGCCTGGTTCGCCGCGCACCTGAT
>JANQQZ010000004.1 GCA_028284805.1 Phycisphaerales bacterium | reverse complement strand
GGACGATGCCCCGCAGCGCGTTCCGCCCGCCCGGCGCGGGCTCGACACGGACCTGCATCCAGCGCGTCAGCCCGTCGGCGTCCTGGTAGGCGAAGTCCGCGACCGTCGCTCGCTCATCGCGGATCGCCGCGACCAGCTTCCGCTCCAAGTCCGCCGCCTCCTCCTCGCTCACCATCCGGAGGAACGCGTCGCCCTCGCACAGCGTCTCGGCGGTGTACCCGGTGAGCGACTCCACGCTTGCCGAGAGGTGGGTCAACCCGAGGCGATCGCCGCGGAGGCGGATGGCGATCGTCGCCGCTCCGGTCACCGCGAGGGCGTCGTCAAGGGCCGTCTGCCTCTCGGGCGACCCGCCCCCCGAGCGACGCGCCATGACCAGCACCCCGAGCACCGCCCCGAGCACCAGCACCGCGACGCCGGCCACGCCGAGCCCCGCCAGACCCGTGGAACGCACAAGCTCTGTCAGCGATTCGACGCTCACCCCGCCCTCCGGTGCTTGATCCGCTCGCACGCGTCGAGCAGCGCGTCGAGTTGGCGGCTCGATTCCTCACAGCTCATGCTCGCGGCCAGCGCCGACGCGGCCCGGTCGCACACGTTCGCCAGCTGGTTGAAGCCCAGCGCCGGAGCCGTCCCCTTCAGGCGCAGCACGATCGAGTACGCGGTCATCGCGTCCTCCTTCTCCCGGCACGCGCGGAGATCGTCGATGGTCGATCCCAGCTCAGCGATGAACGTGCCCGCCAGCGCCTTCAACGCGTCATCCGTCGCGCCGCCGGTGCGGTCTTCCGAGAGGCGCAGATACTCGGTGATCGCCCGTTGCAGCGTCGCGGGGTCGACCGGCTTGGTCAGGAACCCGTTCACCTCGGCCGAGCACAGCTTCAGGTGTGTCTCGCGCGAGCTGTCGGCCGTCAGCACGATCACCGGCGCCATGATGCCGTTGTCGCGCATCCACGTGACGAGCTCCAGCCCGGTCCCGTCTGGCAGCTGCAGGTCCAGCACGACCAGGTCGAAGCTCTCGCGGACCTTCTGCTTGGCTTCCTCGATCGTCTCGGCGCTCTTCACGATCACACGCGTGTCGGCGAGATAGTGCGCAAACAGCCGGCGGTCCACCGCCGAGTCCTCCACATGCAGGATCGTCCCCTCCATCTTCGCGGGGTCGATCGTCTCCATGCTGTAGTACGCGGGCAGCGAGTCCAACGCGAGGAACTGACGCGCGTCCACGGGCTCGCTGAACGACACGCCGATCTCGTGCACGACGCCCTGCACATGCTGGCACCGACGCACCACCCCTCGCACGGTCTGGGTCGCTTGCTCGCCGGACTGCGCGAGCGGCATGAGCACCTCGCACTCGGTCGCGGGGTGCACGTACGCGTTGTGAATCACCGACAGCCCAGAGTTCGACAGGTTGCGGGCCGCCACCTTGAACTCGCGCCGGCTCCCGAACCCTTCGATCAGGCGGAACACGAGCGAATCGCACCTGAACGGCCAGCGCACGTGGATCCGCTTCAGGGCCGCCTCGGAGTTCCCGCGATGGTCCAGGATGTCCAGCAGGCGGTTGAGCTTGTCGCCGTCGAGCCCGAGCGAGTTCCGTCGCTCCTGGCTGCCGCCGCGCCGCCTGAAATTCCCCCGATAGGTCGCCATAGCCGCCGCGCTCCTTGCGTGGGCCTACATACCGCCGTCCTGTCAACGTCGGTCTGCGCGGCGGACCGCTTGCCCGCGGGACGGGATCAGGCCAGTGGGTCTGTGCGGCTTGTAGCGATCGGCCGACCCGGGCGCACCCAAACGGGCGAGTCATCCCACCCGGAGCGGGTTAGACGTCCAGGTTCTTGACCTCGAGGGCGTGGTCCTCGATGAACTTCCGCCGGGGCTCCACCTCTTCGCCCATGAGCGTGCTGAACAGGCTCTCGGCCTGGCCAGCCATGTCCCACGTCACACGCAGCAGCACCCGCACGTCGTGGTCCATCGTCGTCGCCCACAGCTGCTCGGCGTCCATCTCGCCCAGCCCCTTGAACCGCTTGACCTCGATCCCGCGGCGACCCACCTCGTGCAGCGCAGGCACGATCCGCGCCAGATTCGCCGCCTCGATCAGCTTCTGACCCGAACGCGTCACCGTCTGGCTCACGCCCTCGGTACCCGCGCTCTCGTCATCCGCCGGCGCGTCCTCGGTCGCTTTGCCGGTGCCTTCGATGCGCCACGCGAACCGCGCGGGCATCCGCTCGCCGGTCACCGACTCCTCCTGCACCAGCGCGTAGTCCGCGATGTCCAGCCCGAGCCCCGCGAGCTCTGCGAACACCTTGTCGAGCTCGCGGTTCTCGTGCAGCTCGCGCACCGCCGCGATGGGCGCTGCGCCCGCTTCGGGGTCCCCGTCCGACGCGTCGCCCAGGCGCAGCCCGTGCTCGTCGACCAGCTTCATCGCGTCGGCCTCGCTCCAGGCGAACGCCTCGCCCCCGCGCCAGCTCACACGGTGCGTCGGAAGACACCCGTCCCCGCTCGGGTCCTTGGCGCGCTCGCCGAGCAGGTCCGCGATCGACGTGCCCCGGCGCTCGGCGATGTCCACCAGCTTCTCAAGCCGCTCGAGCAGTTCCACCGCGCGCTTCGCGTTACCGCCCGACAGCTCGCGCTCGATCGGCGGATCGCCCAGGACGCCCCCGGGTTCGGTCTCCACGCTCGCGATGTCGCGCACCAGCAGCGTCGCCCGCTCCAGCCCAGTCTCGCTCAGTGTCTTGGAGAGCTCTGCCTCGTTCAGCACATACCGCCCGGTCTTGCCCCGGACGAGTTGGTACAGCGGCGGCTGCGCGATGTAGATGTGCCCCTTCTTCACAAGCTCGGGCATCTGGCGGAAGAAGAACGTCAAGAGCAGCGTGCGGATGTGGCTCCCATCCACGTCGGCGTCGGTCATGATGATGACCTTGCCGTAGCGCAGCTTGCTGATGTCCAGGTCGCCCCCGATGCCGCAGCGCAGCGCCGCGATCAGCGTGCGGATCTCCTCGAAGCCCAAGACCTTGTCGATCCGCGCCTTCTCGACGTTCAGGATCTTGCCCTTGAGCGGCAGGATCGCCTGCGTCTCGACGTCGCGCCCCTGCGTCGCCGAGCCACCAGCCGAGTCGCCCTCGACGATGAACAACTCGCTCTTGGTAATGTCCTTGGTCTTGCAGTCGCGCAGCTTGTGGGGCATCGAGCCCGAGTCGAGCGCGGTTTTGCGCCGCGTCAGCTCGCGGGCCTTGCGCGCCGCCTCGCGGGCCTGCGCCGCGACGATGCCCTTGGTGCAGACGCGCTTGGCGTCCGCCGGGTGCTCCTCGAGCCAGGCCTCAAGGGCCTCCGCGAGCGCCTGGCTCACGAACGACTCGATCTCAGGGTTGAGCAGCTTCTCCTTGGGCTGGTTGTTGAAGGTCGGCTCGGGCAGCTTCACGCTGACGATCGCGATCAGGCCCTCGCGCAGGTCGTCGCCCGTGGGCGTCGGGTCCTTGTCCTTGATCAGCCCGGCCTTCCGCGCGTAGGTGTTCAGCGCGCGGGTCAGCGCCACCTTGAACCCCTGGGCGTGCGTTCCGCCGTCGGTGTTGCGGATGTTGTTCGCGAAGGTCAGCATCGTCTCGGCGTACCCGTCGTGGTACTGCATCGCGACCTCGCAGACGGTGTCCCCGTCCTCCTTGATCACGTGCACCGGAGGACTGAACGCGTTCTTACCCGCCATCAGGTGCTCGACGTACTCGAGCAGGCCCCGCTCGGCCTTGAACGTCTCGGGCTCGCTCCCGGCCTCACGTTCGTCGTGGAAGCGGATCGTCGCGCCCGGGTTCAGGAAGCTCAGCTCGCGCAGGCGGTTGGCCAGCGTCTCGCCGCTGAAGTTCGTGTCGGGGAAGATCGTCGCGTCGGGGCGGAAAGTCACGCGGGTACCGGTGGTGCGGGTGGCCTCGCTCGGGATGGGGCCTACCTCGTGCAGCTGCTCGCTGACGACGCCCCGCTCGAAGCGCATCTCGTGGGCCGTGCCCTCGCGGTAGACCTCGACCTCGAGGTGCTCGCTGAGCGCGTTGACGCAGCTCACGCCCACGCCGTGCAGACCACCCGAGACCTTGTACGCGCTGCCCTCCTGGTTGAACTTACCCCCCGCGTGCAGCTTGGTCATCACGATCTCGACCGCGGGCTTGCCGTTGAGGTTCGGGTCCTCGTGCTTCATCGGGTCGATGGGGATGCCCCGCCCGTCGTCGATCACGCTGCAACTGCCGTCGGCGTGCACGGTCACCGTGACCATGGTCGCGAAGCCCGCCATCGCCTCGTCGATCGAGTTGTCGACGGTCTCGTACACGAGGTGATGCAGGGCGTTCAGCCCCGTGCCCCCGATGTACATGCCCGGGCGCTTGCGGACCGCCTCAAGGCCCTCGAGGACCTTGATCTGATCGCTGCCGTACTCGCCGTTGCCCGGCGCTGTGTTGGTGCCGTTCTCGGCCATGGACGATGAGCCTCCGACTCGACAAAAAACGCCCCGGGGACGGCCCCGGAGCGCGTCAGGAATCATAGGAGCGAGCCGGGCAAAAATCCGCCCAGGCGGGTCATCGAAACCCCGCTGTCAAGGGCGGATGTGCACCTCGCTGACCGACTCCTCGAGGCACTCGTAAACCACCGCTACGTCCCCATCCACAAGGCGGACGCAGCCCATCGAGGCGTCCCTGCCGATCGAGTCGGGCTCGACCGTGCCGTGGATGCCCATGCCCTCCTCGCCCGCGACCTCGCCCGTGCCCTCGAGCCCGAGCCAGTGCTCGCCGATCGGGTTCTCGGGGTTGTCCGCCGCGTAGAACTCACCCGTGCGCGGGTTGCGCCACACCGGGTTGATCAGCTTCGACGCGGGCCGCACGATGAACCGACCGACCGGCGTCGAGTCGTTCTCCCCCAGCCCGACCGAGAACGAGCGGATGTACATCCACTGGTCCGGCGCGCCCGGGGGCCCTGCGTACAGATCCAGTCGGTAGTCGCTCTTGTCCACGATCGCATGCATCGGCCCCTGGACCAGCTTCAGGTTCTGACCCACGCGGATCCGGTTGGGCGACGAGATGTTGTTGATCCGCTGGATCAGCCGCCAGTCAACGCCCAGCCCCCGGTTGGCCGCGATCGCCGAGAGCCGATCGCCCGCCTGGATCTGGTACCCGAACGCCAGCGGGTCGCCCTCGTAGACCTTCGGGCTGAAGAACAAGTCCTCGTTGAGCACCGCCATGTCGCCCCGGATCATGGCGCGGTCCTGCTCGGTCGCGGCGGGGTGCCTGAGCGCCTCGTTGAGGCGTTCGCGAGCGGCGACCAACTGCTGCTGCCCGAGCAGTTCTCGCGCCTCGTCGACCAGCGAAGCCACGCCCGCCGATCGGCGCGCAGGCGGCGCCGACTCAACCGGGCGGCTCGGCGTCACGCCGCCCGAGGTCTCCGCAACGATGGGCTGCGAGGGTGTCGCGTCGATCGCGGTGTCCGACGCGCCCCGGTCTGCCGCCGTAGGGCGGTCGACCGTGCTCGCCAGCACACCCGTCGACACGAACCCGCTCGCGTCCAGATCCGCCGGCCCGTCACTCGTCTCGGCCTGAGCGCTCTGCAGGAACTCTGAGTCCGGATCAAACACCTGCGGCTCGGGCTCGCCGCCGCCGCGGAGCAGCAGCCACGCACCGCCCGCCACCGTTGCCAGCAGCACCACGCCGCCGACGAGCTTGGGGCCCGTCGGGCCACGACGCGACTTCGGGCTCACCCGAGGCCCGAACGATCCACGCTGCGAGGGGAGTGACATCGGCTTCAGACTCCTTCCGAATCGCCAGCCCGGCACGAAACCAGGCCGTCTTCCGTGACCACCATGTCCACGCGCCGGTCCGTCGGCTCCGTCGGCAGATCATCCACGATCTGCGTCGACACCGCCAGTCCGACCGTCGCCGTCCCGGGCGCAAGCCGCGCCAGGAAGCGATCGTAGAACCCCGCGCCCCGCCCCAGCCGATCGCCCGACCGAGTAAACCCAAGCCCGGGAACAACAACGAGTTCCAGCGTCCCAATCTCCAGCAAGGGCTGCCCGGGTCCGGGCTCGCGGATGCCCTTCGCGGTCTCGATCAGCGTGCCTCCCAGCACCGCTGGCTCCATCGACTTGCTCTCCCAGTCGCTCCTGGGCACGCAGACCGAGGCGCCTCGAGCCCGCCACACCGCGACCGCCCCCGCCGGGTCTGCCTCGACGGGCATCGCGAGGTACGCCATGACCGCCCGCGCTCCACCGAAGCGGTCCACGAGGAACCCACACGCCGCCGCCGACCGCGCCGCGATCTCCGCGTGCCCGAGCCTGACCAGCGCGAGCTTCAGCTCGTTCCGCAGCGCCTTCTTCTCGTCCGCGACGCTCACGGCCCATCCCGCTTCGACGCGCGGAGCTTCTTGATCGCCTCGAGCCGCTGGGCGAGCTCGCGCTCGAAGCCGCGGTCACCAGGCTCGTAGTACGTCTTCTCGACGCCCAGGTAGTCCTGCCCCGTCACGCCTCCTTCGGCGTTGTGGCTGTACTGGTACCGCGCCCCCGCGTCGCCCGCGCGCCGGTCGCGCATCTTCACGCCCGCGCCGTCCTCGCCCGCGGTGGGGGAGGTATTCGGATCACGCAGGTGCACGGGCACCGGGATCGTCCGCCCCTCGCGCGCATCGTTCATCGCGGCGTCGATCGCGACGTACGCCGCGTTGCTCTTGGGCGCCAGCGCCAGATACGTCGCCAGCTGCCCGAGCGTGATCCGGGCCTCGGGCATCCCGATGCGCTCGACCAGATGCCAGCAGCTCGCCGCGAGCACCGCCGCCTGGGGGTCCGCGTTGCCGATGTCCTCGCTCGCGAGGATCGCAAGCCGGCGCACGACGAACCGCGGGTCCTCGCCCCCCTCGAGCATCCGCGCGATCCAGTACACCGCCGCGTCCGGGTCGCTGCCCCGGATCGACTTGATCATGGCCGATGCGCTGTCGTAGTGCTCGTCGTCGGCGTACACCGCCGCCTTCTGCTGGATCGACTCCTCCGCGACACCACGATCGATGACGATCGGCTCGTTATCCGCGCTGAGCACCGCGACCTCGAGCGCCGTCAGCGCGCGCCGCGCATCACCATCGCACTTGACCGCCCACACCCGCAGCGCCTCGTCGTCGCATTCGATCGCGCGCGACCCGAAGCCGCGCTCCGTGTCCGCGAGCGCACGCCTGAGCACGCCCACGATGTCATCCTCGGAGAGCGGCTCGAGCCTGAACAGCGTCGAGCGGCTCACCAGCGCCGAGTTGCACGCGAACAGCGGGTTCTCGGTGGTCGCGCCCACCAGCGTCACCAGCCCTCGCTCGACGTCCCCCAGCAAGACGTCCTGCTGGCTCTTGGTGAAGCGGTGGATCTCGTCGAGGAACAGGAT
>JANQQZ010000155.1 GCA_028284805.1 Phycisphaerales bacterium | reverse complement strand
GCGCCGATGCTGCGCCCGTCGGACAAGACGATGACGTGCCCGAGATCGCTGAAGCAATGGCCGACGAGGGCATCAACGTCTCTGCAATTTCCGTCGGCGACCGCTCCGATGCCGAGACCATGTTCGCCGTCGCCGAGCGGGGGGGGGGCGTGCACTACCCCGTCACCAACCCAAACGTCCTGCCGCGCGTCTTCGTCCGCGCTGTCCGGCTCGTCCGCGACCCGCTCATCAAGGAGGGCGAGATCCCCGTGCGTCGTCTCACGAGTGTCTCGCCGCTCATCGAGCCAAGCGACGCGCTGCCCGCCCTTGCCGGTGTCGTCCTGACCCGTTTCCGCGAGGATCCCACCGTCGTCAACGTCGTCGCGACTGGCGAGGACGAGCCCGTGCTCGCTCACTGGAACGCCGGGCTCGGCAAGGTCGCCGCGTTCACGGCCGACGCCGACGCGTGGTCGCGCCCCTGGATCAACGCAGGCACTTTCAACGCGCTCTGGTCACGCATGGCCCAGACCGTCGCGCGACCGGCGGGCACCAACGACCTCGAGCTCGCGACCACCATCGACGACGGCCGCCTCGAAGCGAGGCTGATCGCGACCGACGATGAGGGCAACGCCATCAACGGGCTCACCGTCCGCGCTTCGGTCTACACACCCAGCGGCGAGGCCATCCCCCTGGTGCTCGACCAGGTCGCACCGGGCGAGTACGCCGCCAGCCTTGATGCTTCCGAGCCGGGCAACTACATCGCGATCCTCCGGCCGACCGGTGCATCCGGGGCCCTCACGCCCGTCCTGGGCGGCACCACCCAGGCCAGCTCGCTCGAGTACCGCAGCCTCCAGAGCAACCGACGCCTCGTCGAACGCATCACCGACGCCGCCGACGGCGCTGTGCTCGGTTTTGATGATCCCAGGCTGGTCGGCCTCTTCGACCGCACCGGGCTTGCGCCACGCCTCGCGGAAACACCTCTCCGCGACGAGTTGCTGGTGCTCGCGCTCGCGTTGCTGCTCCTCGACGTCGCAGCACGCCGCGTCGCCTGGGACCGCTTCCTGGGTGAGCGTTCCGCGCCCGCCGTCGCGACGGGCTCGGCCGAGACCGATCTCACCGCGCTCCGCGCCGCGACCAAACGCTCGGAACGGGATCAGGCCGCTGCGTTTACCGACGAAGACGCGAGTGCCGTCGCCCGCGAAGCCCGCCGACGGCGCGTCGAGGCCCGCCAAGCCGCCGCGAAGGCCGCGGCACGACCGTCGCAGCCCGAGCCGCCCCCGAAGCCCGCGGGCCCAACCGTCGTCGAGGAGCAAACGAAGCAAGAGGACCAGGGGCTTCTTGCCGCGAAGCGGCGTGCCCGCGAGCGGTTCAACAACGAGGACTAGCCATGGACTGGACGAGCCAAGGGCTTCACGAATCGAACCCCACCGAGCGATTCGGCGGCCTCGCGCGCGACTACGCCCGCCACCGCCCGTCCTATCCGGCGCAGATCATCGATGCCATCACCCAGCAGGCCCCACGCGGGGCAGCAGCTGCCGATATCGGCGCCGGCACGGGCATCATGAGCCGCCTGCTCGCCGAGCGAGGCCTCGCCGTCACAGCGGTCGAACCCAACGCGGACATGCGCGCTTCAGCGGAGCCTCATGAAGGCATCACCTTCGTCGACGCCACCGCCGAAGCCACGACCCTGCCCGATGCCTCCGTCGACCTCATCGTTGTCGCCCAGGCGCTCCACTGGTTCGAGCCGACCGCCGCGGCGACCGAGTTCGCACGCATCGCGAAGCCCAACGCTCGGCTCGCTCTCGTGTGGAACGTCCGCGACGAGGCCGACCCGTTCACCGATGGCTACCAGAACATCCTCGAGCGGTACGGCGACCAGAACATCCTGCAGCACAGCGCCCGCGACGGCGGCATCCCGCCCATGCCCGCCTTCGAGCCCATGCAGCGCATCGACGCGAGGCACTCTCAGGGCATGGACCTCGGGGGCTTTCTGGGCCGCGCACGCAGCGCTTCATACACACCCACCGAGGGGCCAGACCACGACGCCTGTTTCCGCGAGCTGCATGAGCACTTCGATCGCTTCGCCGATGCCGAACGGCGGGTCGAGTTCCGCTACCAGACCGTGCTCTACCTGGGCGCGCGGGGCTAGACCAACTCGCCGTACAGCCCCAGCCCAGCCGCGTCGGTCACCCTTGCCCGCCTGATCGTGCCAGGCATGGCCCGGGCCTCATCCGTCGGCACGTCGAAGAACACGATCTGATCGCCGTCGGTCCGCCCGGACATCTGCACCGTCTCGGTCTCGATCCGCTCCAGCACGGCTGTCGCGCCCGATCCGGGCGACACGCCCCCGATCGTGAGTTGCACGCCGCCCGAAGCTTCGCGCGCGCCCTTCTGTGTGAGTCCGCTCGCCTTGAGCGCCTTCTGGCTCGGGCCCTCCACGAGCACGTCGAACGCGCGCCCGATCTGCTCGCGCCCGATCGCCTCGCCGATCCTCGCCTGCACCGACAGCAGATGGTTGTTGCGTCTGCGCTTCGTCGCGTCGGGCACGTCGTCGGGGATCTTGTCGTAGGCCACCGTCCCGGGGCGAGGCGAGTACTTGAAGATGAAGCAGTTCTTGTACCGCGTGCGTTCCAGCAGCTCGACGGTCTGCTCGTAGTCCCTCTCGGTCTCGGTCGGGAAGCCGACGATGATGTCGCCCGACAGCATCAGCGGGCGGCCGATCTCGGGCTGATCGAGATAGCTCCTGCACCGCCCGATGAACTCGTCGTATTCCGAGACCGTGTACCCGCGGTTCATCATCTTCAGCATGCGGTCCGAGCCGGTTTGTGCAGGGACATGCACATACCGGCAGATCCGCTCGCAGTCGCGCATCACCTCGAGCACGTCGTCGCCGAAGTCCCGCGGGTAGCTCGTGACGAACCGGAGCCGCTGGATTGCCGGCACCTCCTCGTGGATCCGGTACAGCAGATCCGCGAACGTCGTCACGCCCTCGCCAGAGAGCGGGTCCCGCCGATGACCGCCCTTGAACGCACGCCCCTTCTGAGGCTGGAGCACCCCCCCGACCGTCTCCGCCGACCCGTGCTCGTAGCGGTAGTGGTTCACCGTCTGCCCGAGCAGCGTTACCTCGATCACGCCCTTGTCCGCTAGCGCCTTGCACTCGTCGAGGATGTGCTCGGGAGGGCGGTGGATCTCCGCACCCCGTGTGAAAGGCACCACGCAGTACGTGCAGAACTTGTT
>JANQQZ010000147.1 GCA_028284805.1 Phycisphaerales bacterium | reverse complement strand
GAACCCCGGCCTTCTCGAGGCCTTCCTCAGCCGCAGTCCCCGCGACGTAGACCAGGGTGTCCTTGCCGTACCGGTCCTCGCCGCGGCTGTAGGATCTGAGCTGATGAGGTTCCACACCGGCTTGCTGGAGCCGAGTCGCCTCACCGTGCCGGTTGACCTGATTGATCATCTCGACGCCGATGGCGCCGCCGAGGTAGACGACGGCACCGATCAGAAGACCCGCGGCGAGGCGGGGCGCGCTTCTCCAGAGCACGGCAAGGAGTACGAGCCCGCAGACGCCGAGGACCGGGAGCCAGAGGATGATCCAGCGGGCGTTGGCGAGCGCACCACCGACTTCGACCGTGCTGCCGATGCGTTCGTGCAGCAGCGCCGCCTCATCTGCGGACAGGAAGAGGAAGCCAGAGGCGAGTGCGACATAGGAGAGCCTGGTGATGCCGCTTCCTTTGCGAGGGATCAGCTTCCAGGCCGCGAGGGCGAGATAGGCCAGGAGCACCGTCGAGAACCACGTCGGGATATTCTGCTCGGTGTCGAGATCGAAGAGCAGCATCGCCATACCAGCGAAGGGGGCCTCGTTGGACCACAGCGCGAAGGCGATCATCCCTGCGGCGACCAAGGCAGCGACCGCCGCGGAGAGCACGAGCATGATCTGCGCGTGATGTCTTTGGGTGCCGGAAGCTGGCTGCACGGTGTCTCCCCCGAGGACGAACAGTCTCAAGCCTAGGCAAATGTTCAGATTGCGCAAAGACTCCCCCCCTGAATTCGGGAGCAGAAAGGTACTTTCCTTGATCCAGGCTGCTGAGGTCGCCGAGCTCGAAGCCGCCAGACTTGTTGAGGATATGTTTGGAATTCTCTCTATCGCGGAGCCCCTGGCGGGAGGCGTGATGGGCCGGGGTGAACCCGGTCAATGGTGCAATCAGGCGATCGGCCTGGGCATGCACGGACCGGTGTCGAGCGAGGACCTGGACAGGCTCATCGCGTTCTACGAGTCCGAGGGGATCCAAGCTCAGGTGGAGCTGTGCCCGTTCGCGGACGAAAGCCTGCTTCAGGGTCTCTCGGCCCGAGGGTTCGTGATCCGCGAATTCGAGAACACCTGGTACCGACCCTCGCCCGAGGGGCTGACCGCGGAGGACTCGCTGCTGACCCCCTGGCCTGTGGGCGACGATGCCGAGCCGATGCGGGTGGAGGTCGTGCAACCGGGCGACGAGGACCTGCTGCGGGTCGCGGTCGAGGTCTCGATGTCGGCGTTCGTGCCCGAGGGCTACGACTTCGGCGAGTCTGAGATGGCGATCCACCGGCGCATGGTGGAGATGCCCTACTGCCGGAAGATCGTGGCCTGGATGGACGGAGAGGTCGTCGCGGCGGGCGGGATGAAGTCAAAGCCCCCGCTCGGGGCGATGTTCGGCGTCACGGTGCGCGAGCGGTGGCGCCGGCGCGGGGTGCAGCAGGCGCTCATGGCATGGAGACTCGCGACGGCAGCCGCGGACGGGTGCCGCACCATGGTGATCCACGGGAAGCCGGGCGAGCCCACCGAGCGGAACGCGCAGCGCATGGGCTTTCGCCTGGCGTACACGACCGTGATCGTCGTCAAGCCAGGCGAGGGACTGGTCCAAAGCCTGTGAAGCGGGTCTCGCCCGAAGTGCTAGAAGATCTTCAGGACCTAGAAGATCTTCAGGACGACGACTATCGCGGTGACGACGCCGACAAGTGTGATGCCCAGGATCCACCCCACGATGCCCAGCTTGGTCGCGGCGAAGAGCGGGTCGCGCACGGGCCTTCGTCGGGTATCGCCAAGCCACGGCGCGGTGTGCTGAGTCGCGAGGCGCGCGGCGGTAGCATCCTCGGGCGCGCCGACATCAACCTCATCCCAGTCGATGTCGACCGAGGCCTCCCGGTTGTCGCGAAGGATCTCGGCAGCGTGCTCCGCGTCGGCGCGTCGGACATGCACCTGGTAGGGCGCGATGACGGCGGGCCCATCCCACTGGAGCGTGGTGCGGGCGGTGTCGAACACGAACGCCTCGAGCCCGGCGTCACGCAGCGCCGCCGCCATGGCGTGGGCCGCCGTGTGCCCTGGGGCGTCGGCGACGGGGATCAGCGTGTCGGGGAGCTTGGGCACGGGTGAAGTCTACGGCCGGGTGGCTCGGGCCCGAGACGCCCTACCATCCTGCCGTGAGCGAGACCGCGACCGAACACACGCCCGCACACGTCGAGCCGGATGCTCCGGCGGTCGATCCGTCCAGAGGCGAGACGGTCGAGGGCCAGCCGATCGAGCCGCCGACGCATCGTCGCAAGGGCCCACGGAAGGCCGGAGAAGCGGTCGCGGTCAAGCGAGGGCTGTTCGAGCGCCTCGAGGCCTTCGTGAGCCGGCTCAGCACACGCAACAACTTCTGGCACCGGGTCTGCAGCATGATCTGGCTGCCCTACGCCTTCCGCAGCGGCATCGTGATGAAGCGGCTCGACGACAACACGTTCCAGGCGGTGCTGCCCTTCCGCAAGTTCAATAAGAACTGGTACAACGCGATGGCGGGCGCCGCTCTGCTCGGCAACTCCGAGATCGCCGGCGGGATGTACGTTTTCGGGATCTGCGGCGGGGACTACACCGTGGTGTGCAAGAACCTGGAGTACCGGTTCCTGCGCCCCTGCCTGGGCCCGGCGGTCTACAAGATCAAGCCCCGCGACGACACGGACGAGATGCTCGCTTCGGGCAAGGAGTTCGACATCACGATCCAGATGGACATCTACCAGGCGATCAGCACGCCCGGCCAGAAAGAGAAGCGTGTCGGGCGAGCGGTCGCGATCTTCCATGCAACGCCCAAGGACCACCAGCGGAGCCGCGGCCGGTTCTAGACGCAGCTATCGGCGGCGACGGGCAAGTCGCAGCACACCGAGCCCCAGGACAACAGCGGACGAAGGTGCCGGTACGACGGTGTCGAGGTAATCGATCAGCGTCTCGATCGAGATCTCGGCGGCCTGCGTCGCGAGGTCGGTTGGCGTTGCGATGCCGACATGGATGTGCCCCGCTGCGAACGTGCGGTAGTCGGCGTCCGGGCCGCCGTTGAGAAGCTGGTGGCGGGTGCCCAGGAGGCCGATGAACTCGCTCAGGAAGGCCCCACCCCCGGCTTGGTCGATGTAGGTGTTCGGGATGATCCCCGCGTCGGCGACCGCGTCGCGGATGGCCTCGGTCGGCAGCGTGCTGGGGTAGAACTCGCCAGGCACGAGGTCGTCGAAGATGGGCATGTCGGCGTCTGGGCGTCGGGGCACGGTGTAGTCCGGGAGCCACTCGTTCGGTGCGTGCATCTCGAGCTGGCCCTCGATCTCCCAGCTCCGCCCCGGGCGGCCTCGACTGAAGGTGATGATCGCGACGGGGTTGATCTCAGCGACCACGCGTTCCCAGTCGCTCATGGTGTCCTGGTAGTCGACCTCGAAATCACCCACGCCCTGGCCCAGCCCGTCGGGGAACTCGGGAAAGAACGAGTGCACGTCGTAGCCCCGCCCTCGCCAGTCGCCGCCCTGCCAGCCGCCCGGGTTCTGGGTCGGGTTGGTCGAGAACTGGCGGACCGCCTCGTTGGTCGGGGGCCAGTAGCCGGTGATGAGGATGTTGTTGGTGAAGTTGTTCTGAGCCTGAACGCTCGTACAGACGAGAGCGAGACAGCAGGCAAGGGATCGGTGCATCGGCGTTGGCTCCGGGCGCGGAAGCAGCGCTGAGACCGGCAACGAAACCGCCGCCGTGCGCTTCACAACCACAACCTACACCAGAAACGGGCGTCGGCCAGCGGTTCTCGGGCGTCGGGCTAGACTCGGCGGATGAACACCCCCGCCCCTTCAGGATCGAGGTTCGCCCCGCTCGGCTGGGCCGCGTTCCTGGGCGCAAGCTGGACGTGGTGCATCGGGATGTACCTCCCGATCCTGATGGTTCGCGATCTGGGCCTGGCGGGGTACCTGGTGTTCGCGGTGCCGAACGTCATCGGCGCCGCGGCGATGGGGTGGGTCCTTCGGACGCGCGAGTCCAGTGTGCGATTGACCACGGAACACGCCGGCGCGTGTCGGGCATTCTCGATCGTCACGCTCGGCTACCACCTGTACTGGCTCTGCTGGCTCGGCGGCTGGGCATGGATGCAGTGGTCGGTCGGCTGGGTGGGGCTGCTGATCGCGCTGGGCTTGGGGGTGAGCGTCTCGATCGGATGGCGTCTGGCTCGCTCGGGCGGAGTCGCCAGGCTCGGTGCGATGCTGGTCACCGCGGTGAGCCTCGCAGCGATGCTGCTCTTCCTGCTCGCGCCCGAGCAAGCAGAGCCGAGCATCGTCGAACGCATCGAGGCGGTGCCTTTCTCAAGCGATGCGCTCTGGATGCTGCCGGTCAGCGCGCTTGGCTTCGCGTTGTGCCCCTATCTGGATCTGACCTTCAATCGCGCCCGTCAGGCGTGCGAGACGCCCGGACAAAGCAGGGTGGCCTTCGGCGTCGGCTTCGGCGTGGTCTTCGCGTTGATGATCGTGTTCACGCTGCTGTACGCCGGTCCGATGATCGGCTTCGTCGACGGCAGCGGCGGCTCTGCCGTCGCGATCCCGGGACTGCTCGCGATCGCGCTCGGGGTGCACGTCGCGCTGCAGTGGCTGTTCACGGTATCGGTGCACAGCAGCGCGATTTCGGTGCAGCCCAAGCCATGGGGCCTGCTGAGCGTCGCGACGTTCGTCGGATGCACCGCCGCCGGGCTAGGCGGCGCGATGCTCGCCGAGCAGCGGTGGTTCGGCATGGCCCCGGGTGAGGTGGGCTACCGGGTGCTCCTGTCGTTCTACGGCCTCGTCTTCCCGGCCTACGTTTGGCTCAACGTAATCGACCTGCGACGCCGATCGATGCGTCTCGCCACGCCGAGGTCGCTGGGCGTCACGCTGGTCGCGATCGTGCTCGCCTCACCGTTCTACTTCGTCGGATTCATGATGCGTGACGAGCCCTGGCTCGCGCCGGGATTCGCGATCATCATTCTGGCGAAGCTGCTGGCAGGTCCAGATCGTCCAGCAGATCCCGAGCCGTCGTCCTGACGAGTTCCGCCTCGTCGTGGGCCGCGGCGCGGACGGCCTCGAGGTACGCGACCTCGCCCGTGTCGCGCCACGCATTCGCGGCAGCAACGAGAGCGTTGCGCCGGATCATGTCGAGCCTGATGCGTTTGAGTGCGCTGCCGCGGAAGGCCTCCGCGCGATCCTCAGCGGTCCACCCGAGCACCTTGAGCAGATCGAAGCTCTCGCCCCGCGGGGCGTAGTCGGAGTGCGCGAGCGCCGGATCGGGCGAGGGGCGGGCGGAGTTGTGTGGGCAGACTTCCTGGCAGATGTCGCAGCCCGCGATCCAGTCGCCCATGCGCTCGAAGTACACCGGCTCGATCCGCGAGCGGTGCTCGATGGTGAGGTAGCTGATGCAGCGACGCGCGTCGATGGAGTAGGGCGTGATGGCATCGGTCGGGCAGGCGTCGATGCACCGGGTGCACGTGCCGCAGTGATCCTCAACCGCAGGCTGATCGGGCGGGGGCTCCAGCTCAAGGGTGGTGAGGATGCCCCCCAGAAAGAACCAGGACCCGAGGCGTGGATTGATGGTGAGGGTGTGCTTGCCGGTCCAGCCGATGCCCGCTCGGGCGGCAAGCTCGCGTTCCATGACCGGGGCGGTGTCGGTGAACGCCCTGAAGGTGTGCCCGGGATGCTCGCCCTGAAGCACGTCGCAGGCAGCATGCAGACGTTTCTTGATCGAAGCGTGGTAGTCGCGTCCTCGCGCATAACGAGCGACCCGTCCCCGCCCGGGCTCGGGCACATCGGGCGAGGCATCGCGCGTGTGGTAGAGGTCTGCGACCACGATTGCCGATCGCGCGCCCTCGAGCACGAGATCCGGGTTCAAGCGTGCATCGAGGTGCTCGGCGAGGTAGCCCATCTCGCCGTGCTTGCCTTCAGCCAGCCAGGTCCGAAGCTCATCGCCCCGGTCGGTCGGACGCGCATCACAGACCCCGGTGAGCGCAAAGCCCTGCTCGCGGCAGAGCCCGAGCGCCCGGGTTGCGGCGCTGGGCTTCACGCCGTCAGTCGGGACGGTTCGGTCTGCCCCGCCCAGCGGCACAGACGCTCGAGCGCGGGTGCCGCGATCTCTTCCGCGGGCGCGAGGCCCTCGAACCAGGCGGCATCCCACTCGAAGACGACGGGCAACTCGGCGCCAGCATCCGCGAGGGCGCCGATGAACTCATCGGGCGCGAGCTCACCCTCACCCAGCATCGCGGGCGTGCCGCCCACGCTGTCCTTCACGCGGGCCAGCAGCAATCGGTCGGCGAGCACCGCGACCGCCTGGTCCGGGTCGTCGCCAGCTGCGCGTCCGATCGCGGCGTTGTAGGACGCACCGAGCAGCGGGCTGTTGACACGTGCGATGAGCTCGGCGATGGATTCGGCGGTGGTGAAGGCGCCGCCGTTCTCGAGCACGACGCGCGTCCCGGTGTTGCGGGCGTGGTCGCAGACCATGCCCAGGCGCCAGGCGACCCGCTTGGTAGTCTGCGTGAGACTCTCGCGACCGTGACTCTCGAACCCGAAGACACGGACGAGCGGGGCCTCGATCTGAGCAGCGAGGTCGACCGCGGCCTTGCCCTCTCGGATCTGCCGTTCGTTGTCGAAGAGCACGCGCCCGATCACGGGCGGGCGGATGGGCTCGTCGAGGCGCACCCCCGTCGCGAGCGAGCAGCAGTCGATACCCGAGGCATCGACCAGGGCACGGGTCTTGGGCTCGTCGGTGAGCGCCGGGTCGCAGGCAAAGCGTGAAGACCCCGTCCCGAAGGTCCGGAACTCGATCGCGTCGTACCCGGCCCCTTCTGCGAGCAGGATCGCCTCGGCGAGCGGTCTGTGCGGCGTAGCAACGGTCGAGAGGGCGAAATCGAGCATGCCGGGGGTCTCCTGCGTCCGCTCGGGCGGCCGCTTCCGATGGTAAGTCCGCGGGGCGCGCCGTCAACCTCCGAGCCCGCACGACCCGCGCAGCCCCCCGGGCGGGCCCGGATCATGGGGGGATCGCTGGCACGCCCCGCGTTCGAATCGTCCCATGATGGCGTGGGGGAGAAACGACACCATCACTGTGCGACGCGGTCGCGTGCCGTGCTGCTGCTGGCGGGCGGGGTGATCGTCGCATCGGCTCTGACCGGCTGCCGGGCCCGCTCCGAACGGGACCAGTACTTGGTCTCACGCTCGTTCGCGGTGCCCGCGGGGCTGGCGACCCCCGTCGACCGACCGACCAGACTGTTCGCGAACCACGCCGGGGGCTGAGCCCGGGCTGGCGGTACCCTGTCATCAGGACAGGAGTGCCAACGATGCGACGCGCGGATGACTATGCAGACTACCTGAAGCTCGACAGGATCCTCGACGCCCAGGAGCCCTTGACCGAGCCCGCCCACCACGACGAGATGCTCTTCATCATCCAACACCAGACCACGGAACTGTGGTTCAAGCTGGTGATCCACGAGCTGACCTCGGCGATGGAGCACATCCGCGCGGACGAACTCGAACCCTGCTTCAAGATCCTGGCGCGTATCAAGCACATCCAGACCACACTGATGCAGCAGTGGTCCGTCCTCGCGACGCTGACACCCAGCGAGTACGCAGAGTTCCGGCACGTGCTGGGCACGGCAAGCGGGTTCCAGAGCCGCCAGTACCGCCTGGTGGAGTTCCTGTTCGGGAACAAGAACGAGCGGATGCTGGGGATGCACGAGCGGGACGAGCCCGCCCACGCGGCGTTGCTCGAGGCGTACCGATCGCCCAGCGTGTACGACGAGTTCCTGCGGTACCTGTCGCGGAAGGGGCTGCCCGTGCCGGCGTCGCACGTGGAGCGGGACTGGACGAGGCCCTATGAGCCGAGTGACGAGGTGATCGGTGTGTTCAAGACCATCTACGAGGACCGAGCGACGTACTGGGATTCCTACGAGATGTGCGAGAAGCTCGTGGACATCGAGGAGGCGTTCACGCTCTGGCGGTTCCGGCACATGAAGACCGTGGAACGGATCATCGGGTACAAGCAGGGCACGGGCGGCTCGCCCGGCGTGCCCTTCCTGAAGCGGATCATCGAGCACCGGTTCTTCCCCGAGCTGTGGGACGTTCGGACGCACATCGGCGCGGAGACGGGGTGATGGTGTCGATCGAACAGGCCGTAGGCGGGCTGGGCAACGCCCCGCTGACCGAGGAACGATGCAGGCAGCACCTCTGGCCGCTCTTCACGCGGACGATCGAGGCCGTGGGGCGATCGGGCGAGATCTACCTAGCGAACCACTCGCTGGGCCGCCCGCTGGATCGGACAGCGGAGGATGTCCGCACGGCACTGGACGCGTGGTACGAAAGGCTCGACCGCGCGTGGGAGCCCTGGTCGGAAGCCATGCGTCGGTACCGCGGGCTGGTCGCACGCCTCATCGGCTGCTCGCGCGAGGATGCGGTCGTGCACAAGGTCTCGGCGGGCCAGGGGCTGCGCACGGTGCTGAACCTGCTCGAACCCAAGGGCGCTCGGCTGCGCGTGCTCACAACCCGGGGCGAGTTCGACGCGTGCGACTTCATCCTGAAGGCGTACGCGCAGAAGGGGCGCATCGATCTGGACTTCATCGAGTCGGACGAACGCGGGCGGTACCACGCCGACGTGATCGCGGGCTCGATCACAGATCGGCACGATCTGATCGTGGTCAGCACGACCTTCTTCTCGACGGGGCAGGTGCTCGAGGGCGTTGATCGCGTGGTCGAGGCGGCGCACGCGCGCGGCGCGATGGCTGTGCTCGATACTTATCACACCGCGGGCGCGATGCCCATGGACTTCGACGGATCGCGGGCGGACTTCGCGATCGGCGGGAACTACAAGTACACCCGAGGCGGCAGCGGTGCCTGCTGGCTGGCGATCCGCGAGGATCACCTCGACGACGAGCGGCTCCGCCCGATCGACACGGGCTGGTTCGCCAAGGCCGACCACTTCGGGTTCACGCGCTCGGACGCGGCCCACTACGCTCCGGGCGGAGACGGGTGGCAGGAGGGCACGCCCGCGCTGCTCTGCATGGTGCAGGCGCTCGCCGGGCTGGAGTTCGTGCTGGGCGTGGGCGTCGATCGCCTGCGGCAGTACAACCTTGATCAGCGGGCGTTCCTCGCCGACCGCCTTCGAGAGTGCGGTGCCGAGGTCGTGGACGACGAGCCGCGGGGGGCGTTCCTGCTCGTTCCCACAGCGGACCCGGGCGAGTTCGGATCCCTGCTACGCGAGCGCGGCGTCGTCACCGACGGGCGCCTCGACCCGCGAGGCAAGGGGCACGTGCGGTTCTGCCCGGACGTGCTCAACACACGCGACGAGATGTCGCGGGCGGCAGAGATCGTGGCGAGGGCCTGGGCAACGCCCTAGGCGCTGCCCAACGGGAAGCTCAGCGTGAACTCGGTACCACGCCCCGGATCGGAGTGGAGTTCGACGCGCCCGCCGTGCTCCTCAACGATGCGGCGCGCGGTTGGCAACCCGAGCCCGGTGCCGCCAGCCTTGGTCGTGAAGTAGGGTCGGAAGACGCTCTCACGCGTTTCCTCGTCCATGCCGGGTCCGGTGTCGGCGACTCGGATGGACACCTCCGCCCGCTCGGTCTCCTGCGAATCCGTCTCGACACGGAGCAGCAGCTCGCGCTGCGCGGGCTCGGCACCCGACATGGCCTGGACCGCGTTGAGCATGAGGTTGAGCAGCGCCTGCTTGATGAGCGGCGCATCGACTGGCACCACCACCGGGTTGGACGACAGTTGCACACGGAGGCGCACATGCTCCTTGTCCGCCTGAGGGTGGAAGAAGTCGGCGAGGTCGCTGACGAGCTCGTTGAGATCGGTCGGAGCGGGGCTGAGCTTCTTCTCGCCCGCGAAGTCGAGGAAATCGGTGAGGATGCCCCGGAGGCGTTCGGTCTCACGGGTAAGGGCGTCGACACGTCGCGTGAGGCGGGCCTTGTCGTGCTCATCGGCCTCGATCTCGTCGAGGCCCTCAGCAAGGAGCTGGGCGTTCAGGCCAATGGTCGAGAGGGGGTTCTTGATCTCGTGCGCGAGGCCGCCGGTCATCGAGCCGATCTCGGCGAGGCGTTCGGCGGCTCGGACGCGTCGTTCGGCATCGCGGACCTGCCTGAGCTGCTCGGCCGCACGCCGACGCGTGTGGAGCGTCGCGAGGAAGACCCCAAACGCAAACCCGGCGAGACTCGCAGCGATTGCCCAGAACAGCGCGTGCATCGGGAAGACTAGGGATGAAACGCGGCGGGCTACTGGCGGCTCGTGCGGGCGTGGGTGCGACGCGGGACGACAACCTCGGCCGTGTCATCGCGGATCACGCGGGTCGCGCGCCAGCCCTTGTCGGAACGCTCGGCGTCGTATTCCACGGTGCACCCATCCTTGAGGGCACGGAACCCGTCCCCTTCGATGACGGTGTAATGCACGAAAATGTCCTGCCCCTGAGGACCGACGACAAAGCCGAAGCCCTTGCGTGGATCGAACCATTTGACGGTGCCGTGGACGGCCTTGAGGATGTCCGGGTTGTCGGGCACGTCGGTCATGGGGTCACCCCCGCCGGGAATCGCCGGAGCGCGTATGCCGATCGGCTGAGCCGAGCGGCCGATGCTGCGTTCGCTGCACGCGGGAAGGAGCACGCACCGCACGACCGTCGAACTACCCCCGAGATCCACCGGCTCACAGGCCACGAGAGGCCGGGAACCAGAACGAACCGGGTCCGTACCCGGTCTTGCTATACCGATAACGTACCCGAAGTCGGGCGGGCTCGCAATCTGGGATGTGCCGCGATCCAGTGCCGGACGCCGATTCCCCTTGAACAAGGGGGATTCCGACGCCAGACAGGGCAGATCAGGCTTCGGCGGTCTCGGCCTCGGCCTCTGCCTCGGTGCCGTTCTCCTCGGCGTCATCGCCGCCGCCCTCTTCCTTGAGCAGGGCCTTGCGGCTGAGCTTGATGCGCCCCTGCTCGTCGACGAGGATCACCTTGACGCGGATCACGTCGCCGATCTTGACGACATCGCTCACGTTCTTGACGAACCCGTCGGCGAGCTCAGAGATGTGGCACATGCCGTCAGTCCCCGGGGCCAGCTCGACGAACGCGCCGAAGTCCTTGACGCTGACGACCTTGCCCTCGTAGATCGCGCCGACCTTGATCGACTCGGTCAGGGCCTCGATCTCGGCCATCGCTGCCTCGAGGCTCGGGCCATCGGCCGAGGAGACATGCACAGTGCCGTCGTCCTCGACGTCGATCTGGACGCCGTGCCGATCCTGGAGGCCTCGGATCATCTTGCCGCCCGGGCCGATGAGCTTGCCGATCTTCTCGGGGTCGATCTGCAGCGCCTCGATGCGCGGGGCGTAGTCGGAGATCTTCTCGCGCGGGGCGGGGATGACCGACTCCATGTGCTCGATCAGCTCGATGCGGCCGGTCTTGGCTTGGTCGAAGATGACCTCGATCTGCTGGAGGCTGAGGCCGCGGGCCTTGAGGTCGAGCTGGATGCCCGTGATGCCCTCGCGGGTGCCCGAGACCTTGAAGTCCATGTCGCCGAAGAAGTCTTCCTCGCCCAGGATGTCGGTGACGAAGACCTCGTTCTGGTCGTTCTCATCCGTGAAGCGGCCGACGGAGATGCCGGCGCAGGTGTTGGTGATCGGAACGCCCGCGTCCATGAGCGCGAGGCACCCGCCGCAGACCGAGGCCATCGACGACGAGCCGTTGGACTCGGTGATGTCGGAGACGAGGCGGATGGTGTAGGGGAAGTCGTCCGGACTTGGCAGGATCGCCTGGAGCGACCGCTCGGCGAGCGCGCCGTGACCGACTTCACGCCGACCCGGGCCCATGATGCGCCCGGCCTCGCCCACCGAGAACGGCGGGAAGTTGTAGTGCAGGTAGAACTTCTTGCTGAATTCGGGCATGAGCCCATCGACGACCTGCTCGTCCTTGCCCGTGCCCAGGGCACAACTGACGAGCGACTGGGTCTCGCCGCGCTGGAACAGGGCCGAGCCGTGCGTGCGCTGGAACACCCCCACTGCCGACTCGAGCGAGCGGATGTCCTTGGGCTGACGCCCGTCGGCACGGACGCCCTTGTCGACGATCAACTTGCGCGTGATCTTCTTCTCGAGGGTGCGGAAGGCCTCGCGGGCCATCCCGAGGTCCTTTCGGCTCTGCTCGGCCTCGGCGACGCTGCCGTCGGTCTTCTCGGGGAAGTGCTCGGCAAGGAACTCCTTGCGGTAGGCGCTGACCGCTTCGTTGCGTTCGACCTTGCCGGCGATCTGACGCAGCTCGGTCAGCTTGGCCTCAGCGAGACTCTTGACCTTGGCCATGATCTCGTCGCTGGGCAGATTGAGCGGATTGGTGATGGTCTTCTCTTGGCCCGCGAGCTTGACGAGCTCGTCGATCAGCTCCAACTGCTGCTTGATGTGGTCGTAGCCGAACTCGATGGCCTTGAGCACGTCGGCGTCGGGGATCTCGGCGGCGCCGACCTCGATCATGTTGATCCCGTCCTTGTGCCCGGCAAGCACGAGGTCGAGGTCGGAGTAGTCCATCTGTGTGCCGGTGGGGTTCACGACGAAGCTAGCGCCGTCGTCGGTCCAGACGCGTCCCACGCGGACCATGCCCGTCGGGCCCTCGAAGGGCGCGTTGGAGATCGCGAGCGCCGCGGAGGCGGCGAAGCCCGCGAGCACGTCGGTGTCGTTCTCGCCGTCGTGGCTCATGACCCAGCACTGGATCTGGACCTCATCGATGAAGCCATCGGGGAAGAGCGGACGGATCGGGCGATCGATCATCCGCATGGTGAGGACTTCCTTCTCGTTGGGCGCGCCCTCGCGCTTGCGGAAGCCGCCCGGGAACTTGCCAGCCGCGGTGAGCTTCTCGCGGTAATCGACCTGCATGGGGAAGAAGTCGAGACCGGGGCGCGGGTCGGCGCGGACGACGGTCGCCATCACGGTCGAGCCGCCGTAGGTCGCAAGCACAGCGGCGGTCGCCTGCTTGGCGACCTTGCCGGTCTCGAGGACGAGGGTGCGTCCGCCGATCTCTTTCTCAACACGATGAACCGCAAGCGGGTGGTCGGCCATTGGTGGCGCTCCATGGATCTTCCGTGTCGAGGATGGACACGGACGCCGCGACGGGCGCGGTCTGGTTGGTGCGCCGCTGGCCGGAACGATGCTCCGGTGGCAGAGGGCAGCGGCCAGCCACGAACCAGAGATTGACGGGGGCTCGGTTCGTCTGACCGCTGCCGACTGCCTTCGGAAAAAGGCCGGCGGCGCGGAAACTCGGATAACAAAGAAGCCCATCGGGTCTCGCCGATGGGCTTCGTGAAGGCTGGGTTACTTGCGGAGGCCGAGCCGCTGGATGAGGTTCAGGTAGGCCTCGCGGTCGGTTCGCTGGAGGTAGCGGAGCAGGCGGTTGCGTTTGCCGACCATCATGATCAGGCCTCGCCTGGAGTGATGGTCGCCCTTGTGCTCACGGAGGTGCTGCGCGAGGTGCTTGATGCGCGAGGTGAGCATCGCGATCTGGACCTCGGGCGAGCCGGTGTCCTTCGATTCACGCTGGTAGTCGCCGACGATCTGGCTGCGGGTCTCTGCGGTCAGTGCCATGGACGAACAATCTCCATAGGCAGGAGAACCCCTGCCGGGTGGAACAGTATCGCGGCGCAAAGAAACGATCAATCTCCTGACGCACGAAACCTGCCCATCCGCGGAGGGCTGTCCGGAATCCGCTCGGCATTGCGGGCGTGGGCACGGGGTAGACTCGGGCATGAGCGACCGAACCACGGCAGGGCCAGGCATCTCGGAACGGGCTCGGGCAATCAAACCCAGCTCGACCCTTGCGGTGACCGAACGGGCCAAGGCCCTGCGAGCGGGAGGGGAGGATGTGCTTGGCTTCGCCGCAGGCGAACCGGACTTTCCGACCCCGAGACCCATCGTCGAGGCCGCCAAGGCCGCCCTGGACGCGGGCCAGACCCGGTACTCGCCCTCGATCGGCGACCAGCCCACACGCGAGGCCATCGCACGCAAGCTGACCGAGGAGAACGGGCTGCCCGGGCTTGAGGCGGCGAACGTCGCGGTGAGCGTGGGCGGGAAGCACTCGCTCTACAACATCTTCCAGTGCTTGCTCGACCCGGGCGACGAGGTGCTGCTGCCCACCCCAGCGTGGGTGAGCTACGCCCCGCAGATCGGGCTTTCGGGCGGCGTGGTCCGCGAGCTGGCGACGAGCGTCGAGAGCGGGTTCAAGGTCACGCCCGAGCAGGTGCGGTCGGCCGTCACACCGAAGAGCCGGGTGCTCGTGCTGAATTCGCCCAGCAACCCGTGCGGGACGATGTACACACCCGACGAACTCCGCGCGATCGCGGACGTGGTCGCCCAGGCCGCGGGGTCGGTCGCGCCGCGGCTGGTTGTGCTGACCGATGAGATCTATGAGAAAATCGTCTTCGGCGGGCGTGAGCACCTGTCGATGGGCTCGATCTCGTCCATCGCCGAACGCGTGGTGACCTGCAACGGGCTGAGCAAGGCGTTCAGCATGACCGGGTGGCGCGTGGGCTACTGCGCCGCAAGCGCCGACTGGGGGCGTGACTTCATGAAGGCGATCGGGAGGCTCCAGAGCCAGACGACGAGCAACATCCCCTCATTCATCCTGCCCGCGATCCGGACGGCACTCACCGAATGTGCCGACGAAGTAGCGCACATGTGCGACGCCTTCGAGGCGCGGTCGCACCTGATCGAGACTCGTCTCCGCGAGATACCGGGGCTGCGGTTCCCCTCGCCCGAGGGCGCGTTCTACGTCTTCGCGGACGTCTCGGCACACTTCGGCAAGACCACGCCCGGCGGTACGAGGGTCGAATCGGCGCTGACCTTCGCGGGGGCGCTGCTCGACGAAGCGAAGGTCGCGGTCGTGCCGGGCGAGGACTTCGGGGGGTGCGGACCCAGCTGCGTGCGGCTCAGCTTCGCCTGCTCCGAGGATCAGATCAACGCGGGGTGCGATCGGATCGCCAGGTTCATCGCCTCACTCGGCTGAGCCTGGCTCGCCCTCGGGCAGGTCGACGCCCGTCGGGATGGGCGCGCTCGCGTCGCCCGCATCGTCGCTGGGCGGGCGGCGGGTGATGGTGATCATGCCCGATTCGTCGTCGTGCTCGACGAGGATCTTCTGCTGGCGCGTCAGCTCGAGGGTCGCGATGAAGAGGCCCACGACATCGCCCCGTCCGGCGCCCGCGAAGAGCTCGCGGAAGGTCATCGATGGGCGCCCGCCGCTGCCATCAAGCCGGTCCAGGCGGTCGAGGATGTCGGCCGCGTGCAGCTCAATCGGCGTGTCCTCGAACTGGATGTGGTGCTCGCCCAGGCGTTCGAAATTGACCGCGGCGGCGACCCGGGCGAAGGACTCGACCAGGTCCATGATGTCGA
>JANQQZ010000108.1 GCA_028284805.1 Phycisphaerales bacterium | reverse complement strand
GGACGGGGCGGCCTCTGGAGCGTGTCGCGGTGTGGCAGATCGTCCGCCGCTGGGCGGGTGTCGCGGGGCTCGACGGTGTGCACCCGCACGTGCTCAGGCACAGCTTCGCGACCCACCTGCTCTCGGGGGGGGCGGACCTGCGTGTGGTTCAGGACCTGCTGGGTCACGCGGACATCGCAACCACACAGATCTACACCCATGTCGACGGAGCCCGGCTCCGCTCTGTCCACAAGCAGTTCCACCCGCGGGGCTAAGAAGCCCCCCGCTTCTGGGCGTCAGCACGCGCGCCTCGCCTCACATGGCTCGAAGACGGACGGCCCCTAGATGGGACGCTTCCAGTCCTCTTCTTCCGAGGGGTTGAGGTTCGTCCTGCGCCGCGGCGGGGGCGCGCTGGCACGGGCCTGGGGCTCGCTTGCCTTCGGCTTGGGAGCCGGGCCCTCGGGGGCCTCGACGGCACCGATCGCTTTGCGGAAGTCGTTGCGGACCGCGCCGAGTTGGCGTGTCGAGCCCATGGTCTTGACGGTCTCGGCCATCTCCATGTCGACGGCGTCGGGGGCGTTGGAGGCCAGGATGCCGCGCTCGACACCGGCCGAGAAGTTGAAGGCGACGATGGCCGCCCCGACCATGGCAACCAGCGGGATGCCGATGAAGACCATGATGAGGGTGAAGCCGGTCATGGTGCCGTCGGTCGCGGCGACCATCTTCTGGTAGCTCGTGAAGACGCCCGCGAAGGGCATCGACGTGAAGATGTCCTGCCAGGGCAGGACGAGCAGGCCCAGGACCAAGCCCCAGGTACACGCGGATACGGCACGCTCGACGCCCGGCACGGCTCCCCCACCCGCGACGATGGCTCCCAGCAGTGTGAACGCTGCCAGAGACAGCGCACCAAAGACACCCACAACAGAGGCGGACTGGCTGGAACGGCCCAGGAAGACGCTCGCGGTGGATTCCACCCGGTTGAGGTTGGCCGGGTCGGCCTGCTGAGGTGCTGGCTGGGGCTCCTCGGCGGCCTGAGGCGCCTCCCCTGGATCGGTGAGGGCTCGGAGCCCCGCGGGTGCGGTACCTGCGGACGCGGAGACGACGACCGGACGGTTCACGACCTCGCTGCTGAGCGTCTGATATCGGATGTCGGTGAAGTGGACGAAGCCGAAGACGAGGAGTTGGACAAAGCAGGACAACGCGACCGCGACGGCGCAGACGTTTACGCCGCGACGGAGTTGGCGGAGTGCCGCCGAGATATGGGGTCTGGCTGTCATTTCGCCGTCCTCGTTCTTGCGGTGCGGTGTGGCTTTCTCGCCGCTTCTAGATATCGAATCCCCGGTGCAGGGCAGCCGAGCGGGGGCCGAGCATCTGTGGGAAGTCGGGCGAAGCCTCGCGGGGTGTGCGTTCTGGGGGGGACGTGTGGTCCCCTCGTGCGGTCCGGAAATCGGCCAAAGACGACCGCGTGATCGGTTGACTTTCTTTCAGTTTGTACTGAAAATTGCGAAGAACGTCGTCCTCAGAACACGAAGGCACCCTTATGAGCACGATCTACCGACCCCCGAGCGAGCACCCGAACACGGATCCGATGGACCCGGGCCTGCTGCGTGACGTTGCGGCGGGCGCGGCCCGGCTCACGCCCGAGCAGGGTCTGGAGCTGTTCCGCCGCATGCCGCTGATCTCGATGGGCCGGTGGGCGGACAGCCGCTGCCGAGCGATCCACGGCGACCACCTGCGGACGTACGTGATCGACCGCAACATCAACTACACGAACATCTGCACCGCCAAGTGCATCTTCTGTGCCTTCAAGCGAACCGCAGAGGACCACGACAGCTACACGCTCGAACATGAGCAGCTCTTCGAGAAGGTGCAGGAGCTGTCGGACATCGGGGGCACCCAGATCCTGATGCAGGGGGGCATGAACCCCGAGTTGCCGCTCGACTGGTACATCGAGCTGCTGCACGGGCTGAAGGAGCGATTCCCGCACATCCATGTGCATGGGTTTAGCCCGCCCGAGTTCATCGAGTTCGTCAACTTCTTCGACCCGCCCGGCGCAACGCTCGAAGACAAGATCCGCTGGGTGATGATCCGCCTGCGCGACGCGGGGCTCGACTCGCTCCCCGGCGGCGGGGGCGAGATCTTCGCCAAGCCCGTGCGCGACAAGATCGGGCTCGGCAAGTGCGACGCGGAGGCGTGGCTCACGACGATGTACGTCGCGCACTCGCTGGGCATGTTCACGAGCGCCACGATGATGTTCGGGCACATCGAGGGCTTCGCGGACCGCGTGCACCACATGAAGCTCGTGCGGGAGTGGCAGGACCGGGCGCTGCGCGACTTCGGCGCGGGCTCGCCGTTCACCCGGCATCACCAGGGCGAGCTCGCCAGTCCCGATGACCAGCCGGCGGGCGGGCACTACAAGGCGTTCATCTCGTGGCCCTTCCAGCGCGACAACACGGCGCTCGGGCGGGTCAAGGAATGGGGCAGCCAGCCCGAGGACCGCGAGCCAGGGGCGGTGTTCCCGGGGGACCTGCTGGCCAATCTGACGGGCGACGCCGACCCGAAGTCGGTCAAGGAGTTCGGCAGGCGGATCCGGATGTCGGGCTCGACGGACTACCTGCGGACGCAGGCGTTCAGCCGTCTCTTCCTCGACAACATCTACTCGATCGGCGCAAGCTGGGTGACCATGGGCCCGCACGTGGGGCAGGTGGGCCTGCAGTTCGGCGCGAGCGACATGGGCTCGGTGATGATGGAGGAGAACGTCGTGTCGTCGGCGGGCACGACGTACTGCCTCGACGAGGCGGTGCTCTGTCGGCTGATCCGCGACGCGGGGTTCATGCCTGCGCAGCGGAACAACACGTACGACATCGTGTCGGTGAAGGACGGGGCGGATGCGCCGGACCGGCTGGTGACGGACTGGTCGGAGCACCGGGCGCAGCGGCTGCACATCGAGTCCGAGTCGAAGGCCGAGCTCACGGTGGGCGCGACGGAGACGGTCGTCGAGTAGGCTAGAGCAATGGCTAAGCAGCCACCTTCAATCCGATGGGCGCTTATCGCTCTCATTGGCGTGCTCATCGGATCACTTTCTCTGATCCCAAGCCCGACTGTTGGGTCGAATACGATCGTCGGCTATGCGACCCAAGTCTTCTCGCCACTCTGGGGTGGACCTGGCAAGATCCGCGACGGCGGCTATGAGGGGTTTGCGCTGCTCGAAGTAAATCTTGTCTTATCGCCGCCGATCGTGGCGGAGTTTCTATCGACGGAAGAACTCTGGTTCAACCGCAAGTTGGCCGCAGACTGGTACAGAGTAAAGTCGACCGTTGACTACCGCTGGGGCGGGTTGGTCTTTCGTAGTTGGTTTGGGCACCGGTACACCATCGAGGTGACGGACCAGTACTCGGGCGAACCGGTCACTCTGGATGATCAGCAACAGCGGAAGCTTGAGGTTGCTATCGCCGACTGGCTCGATGCAAATCCAGAGAGTATGGATAGTGCTCCGCGATGGTCCGCTGATCTGAGGGCTGGGATCGACGGATGGACAGAGCACTACTGGACGGGCTACGTCAGCAGCGTTGCTTGGCTGCTCGGGCTGGCGACGGTCGTTGTTGGCCTCGGTTGGCCGTACACTCGTCGCATGACCGACCAGCTCCGCCTGCTCGCCCGGGCGATGAAGTACAAGCACAAGCTCGACCCGGCCGAGATCGCGTTCCTGCGGTCGGCCGTCAAGCCCGGTATGGTCGCGCTGGACCTCGGGGCGCACAAGGGGGCCTACGCCTACTGGCTCGCCCGGAGCGTCGGCAAGAGCGGGCGGGTGCTGTGCGTCGAGGCGCAGCAAAATCTGGCCGACAAGCTGACGCGGGTGATGGGCGGGCGTCCTCAGGTGTCGGTGACGTGGGCGGCGATCAGCGACACGACCGGGACGGGCGAGCTCAGCCTCAGGCCCGATGGGTCGTCGCACGGCGCTTCGATCGCGGGCTTCGCCGACGGCAACGTGGGCGCGACCACCGAGGTCCCCACGATCACCCTCGCCGACCTGCTGAAGCAGCAGAACGTCGACCGGCTGGACTTCATCAAGTGCGACGTCGAGGGGCACGAGGGCGCGGTGTTCGCGGCGTCGATGGACGTGATCCGCGAGCACTTCCCCACTGTTCTGATCGAGTGCGAGGATCGGCACGCGGGGCCCGACACGCCGCACGGGGGTGTGGCTGGGCTGGTGGGGTTGTTCGAGCCGCTGGGGTACCGGATCCGGTTCTTCAGGGGCGGCGCGCTCAGGCCCCTGAGCGAGTTCGACGCGGGCGTGCATCAGAACTACGGCGTGGGCGAGTACTGCAACAACTTCGTGCTCGACAAGCCCGCGTAGGGCTATCGCCTACTCCTGGAGCAGGTCGTAGATGAACCCGTTGGCGATGGGTCGGATCCAGTCGACGCTCACACCCTGCTGGAAGCCGTAGGTGGTCTCGGTGACCTGCTCGCGGGTCATGCCCTTGCTGATGGAGTCTGCGACGGCCTCGAAGATGTCCTCGATGTACTTGATCTGCCCGTCGATGACCGACTTCGTGCCCACGGAGCCGTGCCCGGGGATCACGGTGGTATCGTCGTCGCCAAACTGGCGAACATTGCGGAGCACGTTGCGCCAGTTGCGGGGGTCGCAGCCGCCGTCCGCGTCCATGAACGGGTGCACGCGGTTGAAGACGAGGTCGCCCGTGTGGACGAGGTTGAGCTCGCGGCAGTAGACGATGAGATCGTTGTCGGTGTGCCCGTTGCCCATGCGGTAGAGCTCGATCTCGATGCTGCCGCAGGCGATGAACTCGCGGGGCTCGATGACGGGCGATGTCGGGCGGAACATGTCGGCCTCGAGCGAGCTGAGCCGCTCGGCGTAGCTCATCACGGCGGTCTCGGCCATCGCGCGCTTGTCGGCGGGGAGCTCGTCGAGCTGGCGGACGGCCTGCTCGCCCATGCGCTGGTACCACTCCATGTTGGCGTCGATCCTGGGGAGCGTGTTCGCGTGGGCGATGATGTTGGAGGACTCGCGGAAGGCGATGTTGCCGGCGGTGTGGTCGCCGTGGTGGTGGGTGTTGAGGACGGTGAGGTCGTCGCCCGCACCGAGCTTGCGGATGTCGTCGAGCAGGACCTGTCCGAACGGGCCGTTCTTGCAGTCGACAAGCAGGGAGCTGTCACCGTCGTTGATCAGCAGGGAGTTGCCGCCCTCGCCCAGGATGGCGAAGGCGTTGCCCTTGTCGCCCACGGGGACGACCTCGAAGAAGGTGTTGTTATCGGCGCGGTGCGGGCGGGCCCACGCGGGGAGAGCCGCGGCAGCACCGGCGGCGAGGGTCAGGCCCAGAAAGTCACGGCGGTCGAGGGGGTTCATGTGGTCTGGCTCCGTCCTGCTTCGGCGGTCCGTGCCTGGTGTGTTGCGGGTGTTCGTGCGTGCGGTTCGGGCGTACGATCGTTCGGGCTGCGGCCCGCGAAACGTGCCAGAGAGGGTATCGCCCCGGCTTCGCCGATTTCCCCTGACGGACCGGGGTCGGCGGCGGGCGGAAGGAACACGACGATGCGAGCGAACGAGCTGAGGCCGGGGATGGCGATCAATCTGGACGGCAAGCTGTATGTGGTCATCAAGACCGAGCACACGAAGCCCGGGAAGGGCCCGGCGTACGTGCAGGCGAAGATGCGCGGGGTTGACGGATCTGGAACGGCGGAGCGTCGGTTCAACTCCGACGCGACGGTGGAGGCCGCGACGCTCGACCGGCGCGAGATGGAGTACCTGTACTCCGACGCGAGCGGCGCGACGTTCATGGATTGTGAAGATTTCGACCAGAGCATCCTTGGCGAGGATTTGCTCGGGGATGCGCTGCTGTACCTGAAGCCCAACACCTCGATCACGGTGCTCTGCCACGAGGGCAACCCGGTGTCGATCGAGCTGCCCGCATCCGTGGAGCTTGAGGTGACGGACACGCCTCCAGGCATCAAGGGGGCGACCGCGACCAACCAGCTGAAAGAGGCGACGCTCGAGACCGGGCTGAAGACACGCGTGCCCCCGTTCATCGTCAATGGCGAATCCGTGAAGGTTTCGACGGAAGACGGCTCGTACCAGTCGCGGGCCAAGAGCGACTGACCGGCCCGCGTGAGCGGGCGTGACGCGGAAGGATTCCGACCATGCCGGCGACGCTTGGGCTGATGGGGCTTCGGGGCTCGGGCAAGAGCACGATCGGGCCGACGGTGGCGATCCGGCTCGGGCTCCCGTTCAAGGACCTGGACCCTTTGACACTGGCGTGGGGCGGCGCGAAGACGGTGCGCGAGGTCGTGGACTCGCGCGGGTGGCCCGCGTTCCGGGAGATGGAGCACGCGGCGCTCGAGCGTGTGCTGAGCGGGGAAACCAGCGTGCTCGCCCTCGGCGGCGGGACCCCCACGCACGCGCCGAGCCGCAGGCTCATGGCAACGTGGCAGGGAACGGGCGCGCTCCGGCTCATCTACCTGCGAGCACAGCCCGAGACGCTCGTCCCGCGGATCAGCCCGAGCGATAACCGGCCCAGCCTCACGGGTGCTGATCCGCTGAAGGAGTTCGGGCGCGTGTTTGATGAACGCGATCCGGTCTACCGCGAGATCGCGGACGCCGTCGTGGAGTGCGACGGGCTCTCGATCGACGAACAGGTCGAGGCGGCTGTGCTCGCTTCCAAGGCCTAGCCCGCGTCGGCGGCTCGCACGGCGTCGCAGAAGGCGCGGATGAGATCGGCTGACTTCACGCCGCGTTCGGACTCGACACCGCTGGAGACATCGACCGCGTACGGTCTGACAGTGCGGATCGCTTCGCCCACATTCTCAGGAGTGAGCCCGCCTGCGAGCATCACGGGAGTCGCGATTTCGTTCGCAGCTTCGGCGAGGCCAATCCAATCGAATGACGTTCCCTCGCCGCCGGGTGAGCCGTCGACGAGGACGGCGCTCACCTCGTCGATGGCGTCGTAGTGGGCGAGGCGGTCTCGGATCGTGGCTGGGTCATACTGGATGGCCTTGATGATGTCGGGGCCGAGCTCACGGACGACGTCGTCGGGCTCGCTGCCGTGGAGCTGGCTGAGCCCGGTCGGGCACCGCGATTCGATCGTGGCGAAGTCGTCGAGCGAGAGATCCACGGTCAGGCCCACCGTCGTGATAAAGGGCGGGGCGCTCGCCGCGAGCGTCCATGCCCTGTCCGGATCGATGTGGCGGGGTGACTTCGGATGGAACACGAAGCCGACCGCGTCGGCGCCGGCGTCTGCGGCGGCGCGCAGGGCGTCCTCGGTGGTGATGCCGCAGATCTTGATGCGTGTGCGTGGCATGGGCTAGTTCTCCTCGGTCTGGGCCGGGCCGATCTCGGCGAGGAGCGTGTCGGCAAGGGCGAGTTCGTCGCCTGCGAGTCGCTTGTGGGCCCACTCGAGGTGGGGGCGAGCTTCCTCGGGCTTTCCGAGCCTTCTCGCGAGCAGGAGTCCCATCATGAGCGATGCGGAGGGTGTCTCGCGGTCGCGCGGGTAGGCGGCGACGAAGCCATGGAATGCGCGCAACGCGAGGGCCGGGCGGTCGCTCTTGAGCAGGTGCTCGGCGAGTTGGAGCTGGTGTTTCGTGGAGAGTGCTGCGCCGCGCTCGGTGGCGCTGTGCTCTTGCGTGAAGCGTTCGTACGCGGCGCTCGCCTCGTCGAGCTCATTCATCGCAACGAGGCGGGCGATCGTGGAACGGTCGTCGTGCATCTTCCGTGCCTCGGGGGAGAGATGCGCCTCTGCGTCGGCGCCCACCGTGGATTCGATGCGCTGCTGCTGCTCGCGGATCGCCTCCTGGATGGCGGCCTTGCGTTGCTTCTGACGCAGGATGGTGAAGAGATCCCGGGGCTCGCGTTCGATCAGCCTGAGCTGGAGGCCCAGCAGCACGCCCACGATGCCCAGGGCGTATCCGCCCAGGTGGGCGGCGTGTGCGATGCCTGTGTTGCCCCCGAACCCACCCGCGAGGATGTCGATCGCGATCTTGATGCCGATGAACCACCATGCAGGCACGGGCAGACGCCCGATGTAGCCGATCCAGATCGTGAAGCAGATGATGCGCGAACCCGGGAAGAGCACGAGGTAGGCGCCGGCGACGGCGGCGATCGCGCCGGAGGCGCCGATGGCGGGGTTCGAGCTGAACGTCAGGTGTGCCCCGCCCGCCGCGGCGGCCCCGGCGAGGTAGAGCAGCAAGAACTTGAAGTGCCCCAGCTTGTCCTCGACGTTGGGCCCGAGGGCGAGGAGCACGAGCAGGTTGAAGCCGAGGTGGAGAAGCCCGCCGTGGAGGAGGGTGCTCGTGAAGAGCTGGTACCACCGGAAACCGTTGCCGTGGAGGGCGTAGGGCCACCAGTCGGGGAGGCCGACCGTGCTCTGCCCGGTGGCGTTCTGCACGATGAACGCCGCGACGCACGTCGCGGTGATGGCGTAGGTCAGCGCGGGCGAGCGTCGGCGTGATCGTGTGGTACCGAGAGGAATGAGCACGCGTGGCTCCGTTGGCGGTGCGAGGTCGGGCGTGGGCGGTTCGGGAGTTCTATATTTAGGCCGCGGGTGGGTTCGGTTCCGCGGCGTCCACGGTGGCACCGGACGCTGCGGCCCGCTGGCTTGACCAAAAGGAAAGGATCGCATCGATGGGTGACTTCGCGAAGGGTCTGGAGGGCGTGACCGCCGCCGAGACGAACATGTCGTTCATCGATGGGCAGGAGGGTCGTCTGGAGTACGTCGGGATCGGGATCGACGACCTCGCGGAGCACTCGACGTTCGAGGAGACTGTCTTCCTGCTCTGGAACAACCGCCTGCCCACGGCTTCGGAGCTGAGCGATTTCCGGAAGGAGCTCAGCAAGCGGTACGCCCTGCCCGCGGGGCTCGCCCGGAGAGTCGCGGAGATCCCCACCACCGCCCAGCCCATGCACATGCTCCGGACGCTCGTCTCGGAGATGTCTCTCTACGACACCCACCCGAACGACAACGACGTGGAGCAGGCGCGCCGGAAGGCGATGAACATCCTTGGCCAGGCCCCCACGATCGTGGCGATGTTCGACCGCTGCAGGCGGGGCCTGCCGGTCATCGAGCCCGATCCGAGCCTGGGCTTCAGCGCCAATTTCCTGTACATGCTCAATGGCGAGAAGCCGACCGAGACCATGGCACGGGCGTTCGACATCTGCATGATCACGCACGCGGACCACGGGCTGAACAACTCGACCTTCGCGGCACGGGTTGTCATCTCGACGCTCAGCGACGTGTACTCGGCGATCACAGCGGCGATCGGGTCTCTTCGCGGGCCGCTGCACGGCGGCGCGAACGAGGGCGTGATGCACATGCTCAACGAGATCCCGAGCGTGGACGACGCCGAGGCGTACATCATGGGCAAGCTCGAGCGTCGCGAGAAGATCATGGGCTTCGGGCACCGGGTGTACAAGGCGAAGGACCCGCGGGCGACCTACCTGATGACGCTCGCCGAGCAGCTCGCCAAGGACACCGGCAACGCGGATCTGTACGCGAAATCGCACAAGATCGAGCAGGTGATGGAGCGTGAGGTGGCTGCCAAGGGCATCTACCCGAACGTCGATTTCTACAGCGCGACGACGTACCACTGCATCGGGCTGAGGCTCGACCTGTTCACGCCCATGTTCGCGATGAGCCGCATCGGCGGGTGGTCCGGGCACGTGATCGAGCAGCTGAGCGACAACCGGCTCTTCCGCCCGGCGGCGGCGTACGTCGGGCCTCACGACGCGCCGTACGTGCCGATCGACCAGCGCTGAGACTACTGGCCGAGCAGGACGAGCATCTCGTCGAGCACGATGCGTGCTCGGTCCTCGTCGGGGCGTGCGCGCGTGATGATCTCGACGCGGGTGTCGCGCACGTCGGGCTCGGCTTTGACGACGATCCGATCCACGCGGGTGCCCCCGGGCGCGAGCGCGGTGACCGTCGCGCGGTCGTCGGAGGCGTGGCGCTCGCTGATGGTGTAACCCATCCGGCGGAGCGCGATCTCGGCGGCGGCCGCGACATCGGGGGCGCGGACAGGGTCCTCAAGCGTGGCGCTGAGCACGGGCGGCGACCAGGCAGCGCTCACGCCGTGCACGCCTTGGCGGGCGACCGTCGAGCGGCAACCGGCGGCGAGGAACGCCGCTAGCGCGAGTCCGAGGATGACGAGCCGCCCAGCCATTGGTTCATATCGAGATCGTCCAGCGAGAGCCGTCCACGCCATTCTTCCAGGGCCTCGGTAAGGATGGGGTCGATCGGATCGGGCTCCGGGGGCGTCGGCTGGGCCGGCTGTTCGGGGATCCGCTCGTTGGCCTGCTCAGGCGCGGGCTCGGGCATGGGTGCCCGCGGAGCCGGATCGGGCGGGAGGTCGGCGGGGTCGATCTCGAAGAGGTCGTGCCAGTAGCGGACGGCGGCCTGGCTGAGCGGGACCTCGGTCGCAAATGCGGGGCGTACCCATCGCTTGCCGGCGCGTTCGGCGTCGTCGAGGAGCGTTCGGAGGAAGCCATCGGATGCGACGGGCCGGGCCCGGGCGGCCTTTGCGGCGCGGACGAGGCGTCGGTCGCTCGAGACCACGCGGAGGCGGCGCGGGGCCGAATCGCGGGCGATCCACCGCTCGATCAGCGAGTCGGCGTCGCGCCCGGGCCCCGCGTAGACGATCTCGACGCCCTCGACGCGGAAACGGAGTTCGGCCCGGCGCTCGGCGGACGGGCCCAGGTGCTCGGGGTGGGGCGAGCCATCGCAGATCAGGACGGCACGGTCGCGTCGGAACCGGCTGGCGGCGATGAGCACAGCGAGGTGACCCGGGGTGGGCTCATCGTGGAGCGAGCGGTGCGCCGTCTGGGTGTGGAGCACGTTGTAGGTATCGATGAGCAGCACGGGTGGTGTGTCGGCGTTTGTGCGGTGCGGGATCGGGGCTGAGCGGGTTGAAACCGGGGCCCGGGTGGCCTTTACTTGCCGCCCGGGCGGAGTTGTATACGCCCCGTCGCTCCGGCGTGTGTCGGAGTTGGGTCAACGAGGTTGGTTTCCTGCAGTCAGCGAGGTCTCGATGGCGATCCGGATCAAGGCGCGAAACAACGAATCTCCCGAGCAGATGATGCGCCGGTTCAAGAAGCTCATCGAGAAGGAAGGGCTGACGAAGGAGATCAAGCGGAAGGAGTTCTACGAGAAGCCTTCCGAGCGTCGGCGTCGGGCGGCCCGCAAGGCTGAATCGCGCCGCGCGAAAGAGCGTTGATGCACGCGCCCGGCGAGATGCCGGGCGTTTTTGTTTGCCCACGGTCGGCGCTCGCCGCGCTGCTCGTGGATTCCTGACCCGAGGCCCGCGACCGTCGAAGGTCGTCGTGAAGGGGGCGGGCCCGCCACAACATGAGTTTGTTGCCGTCCGCGCCGGGGTCTTCTCGGCTGGCCGTCGATGACGGGGCACGGCAACCCCGCAGTGGAGACCACCGGCATGACCTCGCTCGACCCGGTTCTGACGCTCGCCACGATGGGCGACATCCCCCCGCTCTATTACGTGGCGCCGATCGGCGGCATCATCGCGCTCCTCATGGCGCGGACGTTCAGCGGCTCGGTGATGAAGCAGTCCGAGGGTGATGACGAGATGGTGCGCATCGCCGAGGCGGTGCGCCAGGGCGCGATGGCGTATCTGGTCCGCCAGTACAAGGTCGTGGCTGGCGTGTTCGTGCTGCTGCTGGCCTTCCTGGCTGGCATGGTGGCGCTCGAGCTCCAGGCCCCGCTGACGCTTCTCGGCGTTCCGGTCGCTGGCCTGCTCTCGGGCCTCTGCGGCTGGTTCGGCATGAAGATGGCGACCAACGCCAGCGCCCGGACCGCCTTCGCGGCAAAGCAGTCGCTCAACGACGGTCTCACCGTCGCGTTCCGGTCGGGCGCGGTCATGGGCCTCGTCGTGGTCGGCTTCGCGCTGCTCGACGTCAGTGTCTGGTTCTTCATCCTGAACAGCTTCACCGACTTCGGCCTGCCCGAGATCTCGACCATCATGCTCAGCTTCGGTATGGGCGCCTCGACCCAGGCGCTGTTCGCCCGCGTTGGCGGCGGCATCTACACCAAGGCGGCGGACGTCGGTGCCGACCTGGTCGGCAAGGTCGAAGCGGGCATCCCCGAGGACGACGCGCGGAACCCGGCGACCATCGCCGACAACGTCGGTGACAACGTGGGCGACGTCGCCGGCATGGGAGCTGACCTCTACGAGTCGTACTACGGCTCGATCCTGGCGACCATCGCGCTCGGTGCCGCGGCTGCGTTCACCTTTGACCTCGGCGACGGCGAGCAGGCCAAGATCGCGTTCGCGCTCGCGGCCGCTCCGCTGGCGATCGCGGGCGTCGGCATCCTCTGCTCGATCGCGGGCATCTTCACCGTGAAGGCGGACGAGAACGCGAGCTTCGCGCAGCTGCTGAAGGGCCTGCACAAGGGCGTGTACGTGGCCTCGGCGTTGATCGCGCTGGCAGCGTTCGGCGTGCTCTTCGTGCTGCTCGGCGGGTCGAACGGCACCGCGCTCGAGGCGGTCGGCACGAGTTGGTGGCGGCTCGGGCTCGCGATCTTCACGGGCCTGCTCGCGGGCAACGTGATCGCGTACGCGACGGAGTACTACACGAGCTACGAGCACAAGCCCACGCAGCGGATCGCCGAGCAGGCGCTGACCGGACCGGCAACCGTGATCATCTCTGGTATCGCTGAGGGCATGAAGTCGACCTGGGCCTCGCTGCTGGTCGTGGTCGTGGCGATCATCGCGGCGTTCTCGTTCGCGGGCGGCGGGGACAGCTTCCTGATGGGCCTGTACGGCGTGGGCATCGCCGCAGTGGGCATGCTCAGCACGCTGGGCATCACGCTCGCGACCGACGCCTACGGCCCGATCGCGGACAACGCGGGCGGCAACGCCGAAATGACCGGCCAGCCCCCCCACGTCCGCGAGCGGACCGACATGCTCGACTCGCTGGGCAACACGACCGCGGCGACCGGCAAGGGCTTCGCCATCGGCTCGGCTGCCCTCACGGCGCTCGCCCTCTTCGCCGCGTACGTCCAGATCGTGCAGACGCAGATCACCACGCAGAGCGAGACCTACGTCGCGGCGGCGAACTACGACGTGCCGGCGCACTCGGAGCCCTACGCGGTGTACGAGGGTCACGGCAAGTTCGCGGTGGTCTTCCCGCAAGAGGGAGGCGATCCGTTCGTCGACGGTGCGATGCTCGTCGACCGGACACAGATGAGCAAGATGGACTACGACCACCTCGCCGTCGGCACGGTGATGCCGGTCGAGTGGCGCAGCACGCGGAGCGGATCGGGCGGCGGGCACTCGCACGGGCATGATCACGCTCATACTCACGAGCACACGCACGACGACGGCACCACTCACAGCCACGAGCATGAGCACGAGGGTGACCACGACCATGCGCACAGCCCGAACGATGCGCATGAGCACGAGCACACCCACGACGATGGCACGACCCACAGCCATGAGCACGTGCACGAGGGCGATCACGACCACGAGCACGCCGACGGGCACGATCACGGCACCGACTGGGGCCAGGACGACGCGCTGATCTACTCGATCCAGACGTCGATCCCCCACGGCAACCACACGCACGACCTCGACTTCGAGGTGATCTCGAGCCGCAACGGCTCCGTGCGTGACGTGCTGGCGTTCTACGACGTGACGATCACGAACCCGCGTCTTCTGGGCGGCATCTTCATCGGCGTGCTTCTGGCGTTCCTGTTCTGTGCGTTGACGATGAACGCGGTTGGGCGGGCGGCGTACGCCATGATGGGTGAGTGCCGCCGACAGTTCGGCATCATGCGCGATGGCTTCCGCAAGAGCGGGATGAGCGAGGAGGACATCGCCAACCCCGAGAGCTGGCCCAAGCAGACCGAGGTCGACGGCAAGACCTACCCCGATTACGCGAACTGCGTGTCGATCTCGACGGCCGGCGCACAGAGGGAGATGGTCTTCCCCGCGCTGCTGGCGATCGTGGTCCCGATCATCGTTGGCCTGGTGCTCAGCGTGCCGGGTGTGATGGGCCTGCTCGCGGGTGGCCTGACCTCGGGCTTCGCGGTCGCGGTCTTCATGGCCAACGCGGGCGGCGCGTGGGACAACGCGAAGAAGCTGCTCGAGTCGTACGGGCGGATCACAGCCGAGGACATGGTCAACAACCCCGAGGTTGCCAGCAAGGTCCCCGCCGCGGTTCGTGAGTCGATCATGACACGGGCCAAGGAGATGGTGCAGACCGGGCACGGCTCGGAGTACGTCTACGGCAAGGGCTCGGACGACCACAAGGCGACGGTCGTTGGCGACACGGTCGGCGATCCGTTCAAGGACACATCGGGCCCGTCGCTGAACATCCTGATCAAGCTGATCTCGGTCGTCTCGGTTGTCTTCGCGGGCCTGATCGTGAAGTTTGGCCCGATCGTGGGCTCGATGATCGGGCTGGGCTGATCACGCCAGCGACAATCTGAAGTGACTCTCCCCCGGAGCCGGTGTCAAGCCGGCTCCGGTTTTTTGCATCCGGGCTGGAACCGTCCCCGAAGCCTTGGGCATCGTTCGTCCGGGCCTCAGCGGGTCTCGACGAGAACCGCAAGGCCCGCCGGGCCGCCCCATGAACAAAGGAGTTCGCGTTATGGCTACGGCCTCGGGATTGTTGTGTGCGCTCATCGTGACCGGTGGTGCCGCGTTGACACACGGTGCAGCTCATCATCACGGGTCCGCGAGCGATCGCGACAACATCGTTGACATCGCTGCTGCGAGCGAAGATCTCGAGACGCTCGTCACGGCCCTGGGTGCGGCCGAGCTCGTCGATGCGATCCGAGACGCGAACGGCATCACGGTGCTCGCACCGACGGACGCGGCCTTTGGCGAGCTCGACCAGCGGGCCCTCGCGAACACGATCGAGAATCACCCCACAGGCCGGCTCGCAGACGTGCTGAAGTACCACGTGATCCCAGAGCGTCTGACCGCGGCGGAACTCGTACAGCGGCGCTTCGTGACGACGCTCGACGGTCAGCGGCTCGAACTGAACATCACAGGCAGCGGCCTTGAGATCAACGACGCGGGCATCGTCGCGGCGGACATCGAGGCGGAGAACGGGATCGTCCACGTCATCGATAGCGTGCTGATCCCCGCGAAGGAGAACATCGCTGAGACGGCCTCGAACGCCGACACGTTCGAGACGCTGCTGGCGGCGGTCGGCGCGGCGGGACTGGGCGAATTCGTCAGCACGACCGACCCGATCACGGTGTTTGCGCCGACGGACGACGCGTTCGCCGAGTTGGGTGCGGAGAAGATCGCCGAGCTGCTCGAGCCCGAGAACCGTGAGGCGCTCGTCGAGATCCTCTCGTATCACGTCGTCGCGGGCAGGCTCTACGGCGGCGACCTGTTTGAGGCCTCGGAGATCGATGCCGTCGCGGGCGGAGGCCTCCGCCCTTCGGTCCGCGAAGGGAGCATCTTCATCAACGACGCGCAGGTGATCGCGGCGAACATCGACGCGGCCAACGGTGTGGTACACGCGATCGACAGCGTGCTGATCCCCGAGTCGTTCGAGGTCTCGTCGCCGGAGCCGATGCGGTGGTCCGAGCCCGCGGGCCCGGTGCTGACGCTCGCGATCGAGCGGGGCGTGCCGCTGTTCAACAACGGGCAGCAGGCGGCGTGCGCCGCGGTGTATGAGGTCGCGATTGCCGCTGTGCTCGGTCTCGAAAACGGTCTGCCCGACGGCGCCCGTGCCGCGCTCAGCAGTTCGCTCGACGAGGGCCGCGAGGAGCACGACGCCGCACGCCGGGCATGGGTCTTCCGCGAGGGCATGGACCGTGCGCTCGTCGCGCTCCGTGCCCGAGGAGACGGGGCTGCGACCGGGCGGATGACGGCCTCCGCCCGCGGCTCGCACTGACCGGGTTCACGACACTTTCCGCGCGGCTCGGGCGGTTGACGCCGTCCGGACGCATTCAACGAGCTCCGGCGTGGCGATCGGTGTCAGCCCGACGGAGCCTCGTGCGTTCATGCGAGACCGATCGCTTCACCGCTGGCGACCACCGCCCATGCGACGATGTCCAGGACCAGCGCGATAGCGATCCCGAGCACGAACATTCCGGCAGACAGGTCAAACGGTGTGGAGAGGATGACGAACCCGGCAACACGTGGGACGACGAACCAGCCGAGGAACGCGAGGAACACGATCCAGCCGGGAATGTTGAGCCCGAAGTCGATCACAAGACCGAGGGCCGCACCCGCCAGAAGGACGACGCGCGGCATCAGCACAGAAACGACGATCGCGAACAGTATCCCGTACAGCAGCACCTCAACTGATCCTTCTGCTGAGCAGCCCCCGTAGTCTAGCAGAGATCCGGTCACGGCCGTGCCGCCATCGAGACACCTGTACGGGGCCCCAGCGCAGAGATGGTGACCAGCCCGTAGGCTCGGGTCATGCAATCACTCCTCGCGCTGTTCTTCTTCGGTTCCATCGCGCTGCTGATCGGCGCCGGGCTGCTGCACCTGATCCCAAGGCTCGGGCCGGGTGGGAAGTCGCTGAGCGCCTGGCTCTGCCGGGCGCCCGGTCTGGACGTGCTCATCGCGTACTTCAGCGTGGCACCGATGGTGGCGGGGCTGATCGTGGGTGCGCAGGCGTTCGGCACGTTCTGGGGCTCGCTCGCGGGTCTGGCGACTGGCGTGCTCTCGCAGGTGACGATGCTTCTGATCTGGACCTGGGCGCACGAGTTCGCGAACCGGAAGCATCTGACTGGGCCGCGGATCGTGAGCCACATCAACGCCCGGGTCGGGCCCGTGCGGAACCACGCGGCGCTGTGGATCACAGCGATGGCGGTCCCCGTGTTCGCGATCGCGCGGGCGGCGGAGTACGTCGTCTACCCGCCTCTGACGTGGCTGATCCGCCTGCCCAAGTACAACGACGCGGAGTGGGTGAACGTGAGCCGTCACAAGTTCCGCGGGCTGGTCGGGCACGATCTGATTTGGTGCCTGTACTGCGACTGGATGACGGGCGTGTGGTCGTACGGCACAGAGATGCTGCGCAACGTCGAGAGCTTCTGGTGCCCGATCCGCTTCGACTCGACCAAGAAGTGCGAGAACTGCCGGGTCGACTTCCCCGACGTGGATAACGGCTGGGCCCCTGCGGACGGAGACATGGCGGATGCGGTTCGAGCGCTCGACGATCACTACCCCGGGCCGGGCGGTGACAACCAGTGGTTCGGGCACCCCGCGCGGCTGACCGTCGAGGGACGCACCCCGGGCGACGGGTAGCTAGGAGCCGATCTGCCCGCGCACTTCACCTGCCTCACCCGTCCGACCGGCGGCCTGGAGCCGGGCGGCGTAACGCGAGCCGATCTGGTACCAGTTGCTCTGGACACGGAAGTCGCCCATCGCGAACGGCCGCTCCGCGCCGCCGAAGGTGCGGTTCAGCAGCTCGAGATCGGGCCCGCTCTTGTTCGTCGCGTCGAGCATCGCGAGCATGCGATCGATCGCCTTGACGGCGAAGGGCCCCTCGTTCAGGAAGCGGCGGGTGACGTCGTCGTAGGCACGCCAGGCGTTGTCGAGATCACCCTTTGCCTCGAACACCTCGCCCTGCTTCAGACGGACCCAGGCCTGGAGGTCGGAGCGCCCTCGCAGCTTGGGCAGCGCCCATTCGAGCACGTCGATCTTGCCTCGCGTATCGGCGACCGCGTTGAGCAGGAGCTCGACGATGTCGGTCAGCATGTCGGGCGAGGCCCGGCCCGACGACCGCTCGAACGCCCGGAGCCAGGTGTCGATGGTCCGGTGATCCACGTCGCCCTGCGCGGCGAGCCGGGCGAAGGCACGCCACGCGTCGGGGTCGCCCGGGCGGCGTTCGACACTCATCCGCAGGAGCCCGACGCGGTGTTCAGCTTTGCCGTGCCGGGAGGGGGATCGGCCCTCGAGCACTTCAGCCACGACCTGTTCGGCGGAGGCCGCGTCGTACTTCGCGACGCGGTCGGCAGCGGCGGCGAGGGCCTCGGCCTGCCAGCGGTCCGAGTCGGACAGACGGACGTCGGAGGCACGCATCGCCATCTCGCCGTCGGTGATCGTCGTGAGGGTCTGCGGGTCGATGGTCGCGCCGCGGACGCCCCGATACGCCTCGTAGCGCCCTGCGTTGAAGTCCCAGGCGACGCCCGAGCGTGAGGCGCGCAGGTAGCCGAGCCAGGCGTGTGAGACTTCGCCCGAACGCCCCACCATGTAGGCGGCCGGCACGCCGTTGGCCTTGGCGACGTGCTCGGCGAAGTAGGCCTGGTCGGCGCAGACCCCGCCGTGCAGCTTGATGGCTTCGAGGCAGTACCGCGGGGCGAGGGTGACGGCCTTGGGCTGGCCCGTGCGGTAGTGCTCGATGTCGTACTGGATCTCGAAGAACCGCGCGCCGTGATTGCGGTCGCGCCCGTAGGCCTGGCGTGCCCACTCGAGCTGATCGACGGCCTCGGTCGCCGAGGCGAGGAACACGAGGAGATCGGCGGGCAAACGGCGCGGGTCGAGCTGGAGTCCGCGCGCGTTCGACGTGTAGTAGGCGAACACCCTGCCCGGCTCGTCGGGGCGGACTGTGTTCTCGTTGACGCGCCGGTCCTTGAGCTCGTCGTGCACGACCGCGAGCGCAACGGCGAGGGCCTGGAACTCGTTGACGGTGTCGATGCCCGCGGTCTCGATGAGATCGGTCAGGATCCGCAGCGCCGCGGCTGGGTCGTCGCGCTCGGGGTCGAGCTGAAACACGAAGCGTCGCGCAAGGGACTGGTGTTCAAGAGCGAGGCGCGCCAGCCGCTTCGCATCGGCGGGCGGGACGCGCGACGCGACCGAGGCTACACGCGCAGTGGCCTCAGCCGTCACGAGTGCGTCGGTGTCACGCGTGGTCATCGCAAGCGCAGCGGCGTCGGCGAGCCGCTCGGCCGTATCGCCCGAGACCGTGCCCCGCTCGGCGATCCCGGTCAGGATGGTCTCAGAGGCCTGGTCGACGGTTGGAGCGAGCGGCGGGGTGCGCTGCGCCGACGCAGCCGCGGGCGTGAGACTCAGGCACACGATCAGAAGGAACTGGAGTCGCATGTATCGGCTCCTTGTGCGCGGCTCCGATCAGCCCCGCTCGAACGTTACGATCGATGAAAACTCCGCAGGATCTACATTTCCGCCTGTGATGATAACACCGACGCGTTGGCCCTTGAAGGCCTCTCCAGCACAGAGCAGGCCGGCGAGTGCGAGGGCGCCCGCCGGCTCGACGACGAGCTTGAGACGCTCGAAGGCCAACCTCATGGCCCCGCGAATCTGGTCTTCCGTCACGGTCAGTATGTCGTCGACGTGGGTCAGCACGAGCGGGAATGTGTAGCGCCCAAGGCTGGGCGTCCGGGCGCCGTCGGCGATGGTCGGAGGATTGCGGACGGTGTGGAGCGTTCGTGTGCGGAAACTGCGGGTGGCATCGTCCGCGAGCGCGGGTTCGACGCCGATGACCCGGCAGGCCGTGTGCAGAGCCTTGGCGGCGATCGCGCAGCCCGAGAGCACCCCCCCACCCCCGCAGCAGACGAGCAGTGTGTCGAGAGGGCCCACTTCGTCGAGCAGTTCCAGCGCGACGGTGCCCTGCCCCGCGATGACATCCGGGTGATCGTAGGGCGGGACGATGGTGAGGCCCTCGCGTTCTGCGAGCTCGGCGCCGAGTTCCTCGCGGACGGTCGTCTGCGGGTCGTAGATGACGACCTCGCTACCGGGGACACCGCCGCGTTCGAGGTACCGGCGCGTGGCCTCGAGTTTGACCGCGGGCGCGTTCTCGGGCATGACGATCACAGCGCGCACACCGAGCAGAGCCGAAGCCAGCGCAACGCCCTGGGCGTGGTTACCCGAGGAGTAGGCGAGGACGCCTGCGGTGTTCGGATCGAGCCTGCTGATCGCGTTGCACGCGCCGCGGAACTTGAACGCGCCGACGCGTTGGAAGCTCTCGCACTTGAGGAACACCGACGCACCGGTGCGTTCGTCGAGCGTGCGGCTCGTAACCACGGGCGTCACCATTGCATGCGGGCGGATGGTCTCGGAGGCAGAGACGATGTCGTCGAGCGTGACGGCTCCGACGAGGTCGAAGTCGGGCTCGATGGGGACGGGTGCGGTCATGGGGGATCGTAGAAAAACGACCGCCGCCCCGGGCGGGGCGGCAGCCGTAGGAATCAAGTTCCTGCGTATGTGGTGGGCTGCGTCAACGGCATGCCCGTCGACTGGCCGTTAGAGGCGCAGCCCTTTCGTACAGTCACACTTCGTCACTGGATCACCTCCTTCGCTAAGAGTCCCCCCAGCCGTCGCGGACGCTGTACCACGCCGCCGCCGGGCTTCCTCCTCCCCGGCCGTCACCGGGGACCCATCGCCCGGGCCGCCCGCACGCCGGCGGGTCCTGGACCCGGTCGTGGCCGCTGGTTCCGGTTCCTCGCCTCGGGTTCTCCGGGGAGGGTCGCCGGCACCGAATCGGCCATGATTCAGATTATCGTCGATCCGCGGATCGGATGCACACTATCCACACACAAGGCGGATATTTGTAGAAGGTTCTGCGAACAAAGTGCTTGCGCTGATCCCGAGAACTCAGCCCTCGAACTCGGCGAACACGCCCTTGGCGGCCTGCTCATCGAGATAGGCCTGGAAGTCGCCCGTCTTGTACGAGATGAAGCAGAACGCGTGGTGGAGTGTGAGCCACTCGATGTCGGTCGGGTCCTCGTCGAGGTCCTTGCGGAGTCGGTTGAGCTCGGCGAGCATGGTCTCGGCTTTCATGGGTGTGCTCCGTGGTTCTGGGTTGGGAGCGACTCTAGAGGTCGTGGCGGGTCGAGACTGGCGGGGGAGCCGTGCTATGCTTCCACCCAAAAACCGGCCCTTGGGTCACCAAAGGCCGGCGTTGGGGCGGTAGCTCAGCTGGTAGAGCGATGCGTTCGCAATGCATAGGTCGGCGGTTCGAGTCCGCTCCGCTCCACTTCAGTCCGTGTCATTGGATCGCCGGCACCGGGGTTCCACCCAACGCCGAGCGGACCATCCGGACCGCCTGATGCCTGTGCATCGCGAGCACGATCCCCGAAACCAGCAGCGTTCCCAGCGCCATGGCGAAGAGCGTTCCGCCGTCGGATTCGGTGACCGACGGATCTGCTGTGCTGGGGAACTGCACCGCGACCCCGATGAACAGCAGGTGCGTGCCGATCGCACCCATCATCGCGCCGATCGAGAGCAACGCTCCCACCGGGACGGTTCGCGGGATCAGGATCAGCACGGCGGCGACGAGTTCGAGTGTGACGGTCGCGAGGGCGGCGGGGTAGCCGCCGATGTCCTCGAAGATCGCCTGTGTGTTCGCGTGGTACGGGATCTTCTGGACCGCGAGCAGGCCGAAGATGCCCGCGACGGAGACGCGGAGGACGAGGCTGGCAACGTTGCGTGCGTTCATGGCTGGTTTCTCCTTCTCGGCGGTTCAGGCACGAGATTCCGCGAGAGAAACGGGATGCGTCAGGCGGGTATTTCGATGACTGGAAAATTGTTTGCAATTACTAACTATTTCTGGTGCCCCACCCTACCAAAGAAACGGGCGGCGCCCGTTGAGGCGCCGCCCGAGAAAGAGATTCCGATTCCCGCAGTCGCGGGGTGTGCTCGCCGTGATTACGGGTTGCAGGTCGGGCCGTTGGCACCCTGGTTGAAGTTCAGGATCCAGGCGTTGAAGTCGCCCGGCTCGCAGATGCTGTTGTTGTTCTGGTCGCAGAACGGGCCGTTGGTGTTGAACTGGATGATCCACGCGTTGAAGTCGCCCGGCTCGACCACGCCGTTGTTGTTGGTGTCGGCGCAGAGACGCCCGGAGACGCCGGCGCAGGGATCGGTGCCCGCGAGGGCCTGGTCGGCGGCGTTGATCTGGCCGTCGCCGTTGAGGTCGCCGTCGAAGTAGCCGCCGGCGTTGCCGAGGTTGCCTGCGATGATGGCGTCATCGGCGCCGTCGACGTTGCCGTCGCGGTTCAGATCGCCGAAGTCGAGACCCAGGAAGTCGAGGGTCTTGCAGACGTCATCGACGTTGACGAGCAGGTCGCCGTTAACGTCGGCGGACAGGTCGCGGCGAGCGCCGTCACGACGCGGGGTCGCGGCCTCGGAGGTATCCGACCAGTCGAGCTCGGCGTCGCCGAGATCGCTGTACTGCAGGAAGACGTAGTCGATGTCGGCGCCATCGACCACGCCGTCCGCACCGATCGGGTGGAAGCCCGGGGTGGTTCCGGCGGCACCCGCGACGTCGGCGGCCGAGGCACCCGAGGTGTACGCGACGCCGCCCAGCAGGGCGGTGCCGAACAGGTTGCCGCTGGCCGATGCGTCATCCGCTGCGACGAACGCGGCGTGACGGTCGAGCAGACCCGTCGTGGTGTCCATGGCGAGGCCATCGAGGAAGTAGCGGGCGTCGACGGTGTCGAAGTTGCCGTCGCCGTTGAAGTCACCGACGATATCGAGCACGAAGTCGGCCGAGGGACCGGCCAGACCCGCCGGCGGGGTCCACGAGCCGCCCGCGAAACGCTCTTCCCAGGCGCCGACCAGGTCGGCGATGTCGTCAGCGTCGCGGGCTTCGTCGCCGTTGAAGTCACCGGCGATCTTGTTGCGGTTGTCGAGCAGCGCGCCGTAGAGCACGTTCGAGCCACCCTCGTTGACGTAGTTGGCGCCGCCCGCGACGCCGTCGAGGTAGACGATGCCGGTCTGCCGGCTGGGGGCGTCGCCCGCCGAGGTGAAGTCGAAGAACTCGAACTCGTCGGCGCCGAGGGCGCTGGTGCCCCGGACGAAGTCCTGGAGCACCTGATTGGTCGAGCCGGACTGCAGGTCGCACGCGCCGCCCGGGCCCGCGACGAAGTCGGAAGCGCCGTTGGGGATGAAGCGGAAGCCAAGGAACTCGCCGGGCGAGAACAGGTCCTCGGTGGTGCCCGGGTCACCCGCGAAGGCGGCAACTGCGGCGTCGATGTTGCGGAGGTAGTTGGCAGCGGCCTGGTTGGCCATGTAGGTCGGCGCGGCGGGGTTGGTCTCCGAGAACTGACCGATGGTCGCGATATTGCCCGGGCCGATCACGTTGTAGCCGGTGTCGGCATCGTTATCGAGAATGTTGTCGATGAACGGGCGCGCGGCGGTGGCGGCGACGGTGCCGTAGATCGTGTTGCGGATGGCGAGCATGTCGACCGCGCCGGTTCCGTTGTTGCTGGTCTTGTAGCGGTTCAGACGCTCGGCGCCGGTGTGACCGATGGCGAGGCGGCTGTCAATGACGACCGCGTCCATGCGGCTCGAGCCGCCCAGGTTGGTCGGCTGCCAGTTCGGGCCGAGGTTGTCGTTCGAGCTCGACGACTGGCGGGCGCCGATGTTGTCACCCATGGCCCACGAGGGATCGACGCAGACGCCGTTGGCGAAGCCGTTGCGGGTGCCCGAGCCCGAGTCGCGGGTAGCGAAGACCAGGTTCTCACCGGATGGCATGCGACCGGTGACGAGGCCATGACGCATGTCGCTGTTCGTGATCTCGCTGATGCCGACGCCGTAGTTGACAATCGCGCCGACGGGGGCGAGCGTCAGGGCGTTGTCGAAGATGGTGCACTCGTCGGGGTTGGCGGTGTCGGTGTTGGTGTTCTGAAGGACCCGGAGCGTGTTGTCACGGACGTCGGCCGAGCCGTCATTCGAGACGCCCGGGATCGGGTTCGTGCCGTAGCCGGCCTCGTTCGGGACGTCGTCGAACTCGCCCGAGCCTGCCTGCTCGATGAACCAAGCGATCGGCACGTCGGTCGGGGCGAGGTCGATCTGGATGCCGTGGGTGTTGTCGTTGGTGCTGCTGGCGGCGAGGTAGGTGCCGTTGATCGTGGAACGGAGGGGGTATGCGCGGGGGTTGTTGCTGTTGAAGGTACCCGAGAGGACGCCGCCCGAGTTGAAGCTCACGCGGTTCATGAAGCCGTCGGCGACTTCGAGGTTGGAAACGAAGTTGTCATCGCCCGTTATGTTGGCGTCGCCCGGATTGCCCCAGAACGGGTTGTTGGCGACGGCCTGCGAGCGGTCGTCAACGCCGCGTGCGAAGTTCGAGTTGCCGTCGGTGATCACGCCAACCGCGTTCGGGCGGCACGCGCCACGGAGGTCGAGGTCGCCGATGCCGTTGCCCGAGCCGACGGCGGTGTACTGGATGACAAAGTAGTCCGAGGCCAGGGCGGCACCGGTCGTGGTGCCGAGGTTCGCCAGCGGCTCGTTGAAGATGTCGTTGGGGTTGGGCTGGTTGCCGCTGACGCCATCGTTGTCCAGATCGAGGAAGTCGTTTGTCGAAGCGGACGAGGTGATGAACGACTCGAGCAGCGTCGCGCCCGAGATGTTGACGAGGAACGGCTGTGCCGCGATCGGCGCTGCAAGGCCGCAGCAGGTCAGAAGGCTTGCAATCTTGAGCTGGGTCTTCATGATCAAATCTCTCCAAAGACACGAACACGGTGGAGGCGCCGATCCGCGACGCCCCCAATCAGATGCGAGGCAATGCCATGCCGACGTGCGCGAGCACGTTGGTGAGCCAACTACGAATGCTGAGCCGATGCTCTCCTCTTGCCGAAACCGTGTGCCGCGCGCGAACGCGGCACACAGGGGGTCATGCACAGTCAGGCATTACGGGTTGATCTCCGTGCGGTCGTTGTAGCGTTTCGGATCGACCTCGGTGCTGTCGCCCGTGAGGCTGTAGTACTTGTCGCCCCAGAGCTGCTGCTCGATCGTCTCGGTCACCGAGTAGCGGTCGACGTGACCATCGAGGAAGAGGTAGTTGCCCTTGCCCGAGTGGACGTTGCCCACCATCTGGAGCCCGAACTCGATCTGCGAGCCTCCGCCCTTCTGGTCGTCGTCGGTGATCAGCCCCGCGTCCGGATCGGGGTTGGGGTACGTCCAGAAGTACGCGTTGGGCGGACGCCGAGCGTCCTGGAACTCGTACGGAGCGTTCGCGTTGACATCGCCCGTTCCTGTCACGAACGGGTTCACGGGCCTGTGGCTCTTGATGACGAAGGTCGCGGGATCTCCCGAGTCAAAATCGCCGAGCGAGCTCCAGCTGTCGCCGCTGTCGTAGAACTCGGCCGCCAGGATCGTCTCGCTCTGGAACGTAACCTCGCTGGCCTTCACGAGCCGGTTGCGGCGGGGCGTGTTCTGCGTGTCCTTGTCGAGCTTGTTGCGTGGGAAGATGGCCCCGTTGCCCGTGAAGGCGACGCGGGGGAGCTGGCGATCGGTCGGCTGCGTCAGCGCGGGCGTGTAGCCCTGGCCGAGGTCGTTCTCCTGCCGCGGCTCCCAGAATTCTTCTTCGGGACCGGGGTTCGTCCGCGGCGCACCGCCGTTGGTGACGGCCGGGTTCTCGAATGACTCGCCGTTCGTGTCCAACTCGTCAAAGAGGAACATCGACCAGTGGATGTAGCCGTTCTGCGGCTCCGGATGGGTGAGCTGCTGGTCCCCGAGGGTCCAGTTGAAGCCTTCGCGATCGCTGCCGTAGACGTACCCCGGAGGGATGAACTCCTTGTACTGCGCGTTGTAGTTGGCGTTGGCCTGCCCGATGCCCCGCTGGTTGGCGGCAGCGACGACCGCCTGGGCGCTCGCGCGCGCCTTGCCCAGCGCCGGCAGCAGAATGCCGATCAGCAGCGCGATGATCGCGATGACCACAAGGAGTTCGATGAGTGTGAAGGCGGCTTTCCGTGCTCGGGCGCGCCGTCCCGAGTCTCTGCAGGATGTCTGAGTCATGTGTCTTCCTTGGCTTGATCCGGATCGGTGCAGACCGTCAATGTCTACACAGCAGCAGCATTGCCGAAATCCGGCTGGCCATCATCAAGGAAGCGTTCAGACTGTTTGAAGATCGGTTCGCCGTAGTGAGCGTGAAGGCGTGCCCGGTGACACCCGAACCCATGTGGGCGGGCAACGGGAATTGAATGACCCCACGGGGATTCGAACCCCGGTTTTCAGGATGAGAACCTGACGTCCTGGACCAGACTAGACGATGGGGCCAAGCCTGAGCGGCAATGCTAGGCCGCGTCCATGCCGCGTCAACTTCCCATCAGGGCAGGGAGGGCGACGAGCACGAGCAGGTCGTACACGGCGTGCGCCCCGGCCGCGATCCCCAGGCCCCGGGTAAGAAAGAGCCAGCTCAGGAAGAGCCCGGCGATGCCGTAAAACGCTGCTGCAGAAGGATCAATGGCTCCGTCCGTCGCGATGCCGTGGTACGAGGCGAAGGCAAACACGGAGACGGCAACGCCGATCCATCGCCCGACCGTGTCCTTTACGCCGCAGAGGTCGACGAGCAGGGCGTGAACGCTGGCGATAAGAACGAAGCGGAACACGAACTCCTCGTAGACGCCCGCGCCGACGGCGATCGCTGCGAGCTGGATGGCGGCGCGCGGCTCGGGATCGGGCAGCGAGTGCAGGAAGCCCAGCACGCCCGCGAACACGAGCAGCGGCAACGCCCAGACAAGGCTCTCGCCGCCCATGTACAGGGGCACGCGCGGGCTGAGACGGAGCGGGTCGCGCGCGATGAGGTGATGCGCCGCGAGCGTCGCCAGCAGCAGGACCGCGGGCAGATGAACGCCGATGACGCCGAACACCTCGAAGAGCGTGTGGATCAGGTTGCGGGACGTCAGCGTGGAACTGCCGGTGCCTTCCCCGAGCACGGTGACCGCGGCGATCTCGAAGAAGACGACCGCTGGCAGCAGGAATGCGGCGATCGCGAGCGGCCTGCGGGACGCGTGCGGGTAGCGTTCGGGGAGATCGTGGTCGGCATGGCGAGGCGTGTCCCCTCGCATGGCTTGCTCAGACGCCGAGGGTGGTCTTCAGACGCTGGTTCAGGCGGCTCTTGCGTCGGTCGGCCTGTCGGCGGTGGATCACGCCCTTCTGAGCCGTCCGATCGATCACAGCACACGCGGCGCGGAGGGAGGTCTTGGCGGCTTCGGTATCCCCGCCGGCGATGGCGGTCTCGAAGTCCTTGATGGCCGAACGCATCGCCCGGAGACGCCAGCGGTTGCGGGCACGGTGCGAGGCGTTCTGTCGGATTCGCTTCTTCGCGGAAACGGAGTGGGCCATGCTTGGAACTGCTCCCTGTGAACGGACTGGCACCCCTCGGCACCTGCCGGCGGGGAAGGAGTATTGCACCCGATTGCAGGGGCATCAAGACGCCCAGCCCGGATTCCCCCACGAACCGTGGGCCGGGCTCGGATTCGCGTCGAAATTGGGGCAAATTTAATCGAAGATACTGCCGATCCGTGGTAAGTTTTATGTAGGCCAACAACTCAGAGGACAAAGTAATGCATAATGCTTCGATGCCTCGGATATGGTCGGTTTTTGTTCTGGCAATGTGCTCTTTGGCGTCGCCCGGCCTCGCGCACGGGCAATGCCTCGCTGATGTCAACGGCGACGGCCTGTTGACCCCCACCGACTTCAACGGGTGGATCCTTGCGTTCAATGGACGCGACCTCATCGCGGACCAGAACCTGGACGGGGTGGTCTCGCCTGCCGACTTCTCGGCGTGGATCTCGAACTGGAACGCCGGGTGCCGACGTCTTGATGTCGCGGACCTGACGCTCGGGGGCTCGGCGTCCGGCTCGCTGGTGTCAACGTTCCAACGTGACGAGTACGCGCGTTTGCACGATGGCGGCAACGCGGCCCCGGGCGAGGCACGGTTCGACGAGCCGATCCTCCGTATCCCCGTGCCCGTGCTGGATCGTCCGTTCACGAACGTCCGGACCGGGGCGTTGCATCTCGGGGCAGGCTACTCCGAGAGCGGGATGCTGGTGCAGTTCCACGCCTTGTCGTCGCAGGGCGGGACCACGGAGGTACTCCAGGCGTCGCACGGGAACGATGCCGGTGGAGACCCGGCGGGGCCGACCCCTTCGAACGCGAGGCGGTACGCGCTCGACATCACCTCGACGCCTACGCCCAACGACTGGACGTCGCCCACCAAGGACGGGGACCGGATGACACCCAAGGCGGGCGAGTACTTCCGCGGGGCGTGGATCCTGGTCTCCTACGCGTGGCGGAGCGAGGCGTCCGGGGTTGCGATCTCGGTGGGCAACTACACGCCCGAGGCGGGCCTGAGCGGGCCCGGCGGTCAGGGAGATCAACTGGCGACGGTGTTCTGCGATCTGGACATGCAGACCAGGGTGCGCACGCGCGTGCGTGAGTGGTCAACATCGACGTTCGTCCTGCGCGACGAGAACGAGGTCCTGTTCACGGCGGTGGACTATTCGTCGGGGGGCAGCAACGAGAGCTGGGCGATCCTGGTCCGAGCGACCCGCCCGTCGGCGGGCAGCGCCTGGTCGTTCGACCCGCCGGTCGTCGTGCTCGAACGCGCGGGGACGAACCTCGTCGATCACTTCCATCATTTCGGGCTCGCCAGGAATTCGACCACGGGTCTTGCTACCGCGTTCATCTCGACCGGCGACGTGTACAACGACCAGGCGATGTACATCCGTTCGATCGCGGACCTCGACAGCGCCGCCGCGTACGCGGGGTCGTACCAGTACAACGGCACGCTGATGCCGATCGCGTTCGCGGACCCGCCCAGCGCGCGGTGGAATGCACTCGACGGCTGGCAGGCGCCGACAGGCGGGTCGGTGTGGACGGAGACTCGCACGATCTTCGGACAGCGGTCCGAGGACCCGGGCAACAACGGAGAGACCTGGGGGGCGCCGCAGTACGTCGGGTGCGCCCCGGGGCCCAAGCGGTCGCAGTTGCTGCTGGGCGCCGACGTGATGCTGGGGCACGCGGTCGTCTGCTACGACGTCGACACCTTCGATGCACTGACAGAGACCCCATATCCCGAGGTCTGGCAGCGCTGGGGCACATCGAGCCAGTACGGGTTCGGCGACAACGCGAGCGGGCTGAACACGTTCATCCTCCACACCCCCACTCCCGAGGCCCCGGAGTGGTATGTCGGGTCGCTGTCGCAGACGAACTTCAAGGGCGCGTCCACGCCCACGACGCTGATCGTCGGGCGAGCGACTGACGATGGGCGTGTGACCTTCGCGAAAGCGGCACAACGGGTCGTGCTGCAGACCTTCGCGATGACGAGGGACGGAAAGACCATCTACATGGGAACCGGGCCCTCGAGCGCCTCCCCGATCACGCGGCTGCGGTTCTTGCGCGCTCCCGAGCTCGTGCGTCCGCGTCTGCTCGGGGCGGGGTTCGATCAGTACCAGCCGCTCTATGCCGCGGGCGCGACGCCGCTGGACGATGGCCTCGAGGCGGGCGCGGAGCAATTCAGGAACTCGCAGATCAGCCAGCTCGAATCGCGGTCCGGGATCGAGTCGCGGTTCGCGACCGACGAAGATCTGGCGGCGCTTCAGGCGGCCGGGTTCAGCCTGCCTGGTTACGGGCCTGTGTACTACGTCGTCACCGACGGGAGTGAGACGCAGGCGGTCTATCTCAGCAGCCCGGGCTCGACCACCCTCCCGATCGTGGACGAGTTCGTTTCGCCGCTCGGTGCCAACACGGTCGCGACGCTTCCGGACTCGATCACGAACAGTGAGGTGCTGTTCGCGGTGCTGAACGACCCCAACCAGCCGCCGCGATGCATGCCCTGGCGGTTCTCGTTCGGAGACCAGGAAGGCACGATCCCGGGGGTCGACCACTCCGCGGTCGCGATCGAGGGCGGCGACTGGCTTGTGGGCAGGCTGCCCTGCCGCGGCAATCTCATGGAAGGGCTGCGGATGCGGGTGAGCTCGACGAACGGCGGGCCGTTCAACCCCAGGCCGGGCGACGTGCCCGTCGCGTTCTACATGCAGATCATGGGCGTGACCGCGGGCGGGGATCAGATGTACCCGATGGGGT
>JANQQZ010000105.1 GCA_028284805.1 Phycisphaerales bacterium | reverse complement strand
GGCATCGCGTTGCTCATTTTCCGGAGCGCAACCCCCTGACGCGTGCCGTCGACCGGGCTCACCGCGAGCCCGCTGTACCCGCCCGCGGCGACCGTGCTCAGGTGCTTGTTCTGATCCTCCAGCTCTCCGTTCGAGCGGAACACGGTCAGCTCGACCCCGAGTTCCTCGGCGGTCGTCTCGGCCCCCTTCACCACCGCGTCCCAGTAGGGATCGCTGTCCGCCGTGATCAACGCGATCCGGACGGGCGCCGCGCTCGGCTCGACCCGCGTGTACACGATCGCCCCGGCGACCAGAGCCGCGATCACGAGCAGCCAGATGATGATGCGAGGGGTGTGCGATCGGTTGTCAGCAGTCACGGCAAAAACCTCCACGGGCCAGAATGACCGAGCATGGCATTCTAACCGATCAACCGCCCGTCCGGGCCGGGAGGCGCACAATGTATGCAATCCATCCGCGGGGCACGCCCCCTCCATGCGGACCGATCCGAACGCGGGCGGTTCGCCAGGCGTACCGCTGGTCGGACCGGAACACGTAAAGGAGGCCGCCGTGCTCGCGTCACTCGTTGTCACGATGGGATCGCTGATCTGTGCCCCGGTGCCCGATGCGACGCCGCGGTACTACGCCGACCAGGACGTCACCTCGCCGGACGGGCGATACCGCCTGACCGCGGTCTCGCCCGACAACGAGGGGGAGCACCCGAGGCCGTTCGCCGATGACTTCGTCTACACGCTGACCGACACCGAGACCGGCGCCGAGATCTACCAGCGGACGCAGCCCGATACCGAGGGGTCGCCCATGTCGGTCTACCTCGACGACTCCGGCTGGTGCGTCGCCTACACATCGAGAGAACGCCTGGTCGCGATCAGCCCGCGCGACGGAAGCGTGCGCCTTCAGACCAGGATCCTCGACCACTTCACAGACCACGAGCGCGACACCTATGTGCACTGGACGACCGCAGGGCCCAGGTGGACCGAGGGCTCGCGCTGGTGGTTCCTTGTGCACGAGGATCGGACGCACTTCGTCATGCGTCCTTGGTGGGAGCGCGCGGTCGTGCTCGACCTCACACGCGAGCGAATCGTCGAGGAGCCGGGCAGCGCGCTCTCCGAAGCGATCGACGCCGACATGCGCTCCTGGGCGGTGAAGATGGTCCGCGCAGGGGTCGAAGACGCGCACGGTGCGAAGGACTGGAAGTTCTGGAGACAGGTCCGTACTGCGGCGATCGTCGCAGGGCGGCAAGGCCTCCGCGACGCGATCCCCGACCTCAAGCAGTTGGAGCAGGACACCTCGCAGTACTCCTGCAGCTTCACACTCACTCTCGACGAAGAGTCAGACGGCTGGATCGACCCCTTCGGTGCGATGTGCGAGATGCAACTGCGCCAAGCGGCCCAGCTCTCGCTCCGGAGGCTCGGCGAAACACCCCGACGCCTGCCGGGCGTCGTGTTCAGACCGGTCGGCGCCGAAGGCTACTTGCCCACGGGCGAGCACGAGACCGATCCCGCCTTGGGCCTCGCACGTGTCGAGCCGGGCATGATCGCGAAACAGGTCCTCCATCTCGCGGGCGGCCCGGACCTCGTCCGCCGCAACGAGTGGATCTGGGAGTACGACCTCGACGGCGATGACCCTGCGACCGCGGTCGTGAAGTGGACCCCCGACGGCACCGTCGAGAGCGTGACACGCGGCCCGCCCGCGTGGCTCGTTCCCAACGAACGCGACGAACGGCTCTACCTCTGGTAGCCGCCCACCGCGAGGCCCTCCGAGCCAAACCAGCGGAGCCCCCGCTTCGGGGCGGTGCCGGTCCCGTGCTCGAATCCTGGTAGGCTGACGCTCGTCGACCGGCTCCAGGGGGTGGACGTGGAAGGCACCAGCCAGTTCTCGAAGTTCTACACCGAGTTCGCACGACAACGCCCCGTGCTCCGTGTCATCGTGAAGGGAGTGGCACCGCGCCGAGATGCAGAAGGTTGTCGAACGCCCCGCGCTGGTGCCCGAAGGAGACGAGCACGCACCCGATGACGAGCCCGAAGACGCCGAGGCGACCCCACCAGCCGTCCGGACCGTTCTCGAACGCTTCTCCGCCTCGGGGTTCTGGGCTGGCTTCTGGTACAGGCTCTCCGAGGCCGGGCTCTTCGCGCTCGTGGTCTACCTGCTCTTCAAGCTCCAGTCGGTATCGGAAACGACCGTGCCCGACCTCGACTGGCTGCCCCTGCTCGCGCTACTTCTCGGGATGCTCGTCAAGCCCGCCGAGACGCTCATCCTGGGTCTCGGACGGCGCCTTCTCGCCAGTGTTGAGGCGCTGGTGAAGTAGCCCGTCACCAGCATGGGCGATGCACGCTCCGGAGGCCCCCCCGGGGGTCGCGTTCTTTCATGCCGGTGCAACACGGGCCCGATGAATAGTGTATACTAACTCATTCGGTGAGGGGAACCCGTGTCCGACGCCACGCACACAGCCGAGCCGTCCGCGCCTGCCGGGTCGCGCCGCCCGATCAGGGCGAGGGGCACCGCATGGGCCCGTTCCCTGACCCGCCGTCTGATTGCAGCAGGTGTGTCGCCGAACGCCATCTCGATCACGAGCGTCGCGTGGTCCGCGGTTGGCAGCGGGTTGCTGATCGCCAGTGTCCGGGCGGGTGGTGCCATCACAGCGGCGTTGCTCCTCGGCGCGATCGCCTGCATCGCTCTGCGTTCGGTGTGCAACATGCTCGATGGCATGGTCGCGATCGAGGGCGGGCGGGCCACGCCCTCGGGCCCGATCTACAACGAGTTCCCGGATCGCGTGTCCGATGCGCTCTTCTTCATCGGCGCGGGCGTGGCCGTCGGCACGCTCCCCTGGGGCGAGCAGCTCGGCTGGCTCGCGGCGCTCCTGGCCGTTGCCACGGCCTACAGCAGGGCGATCGGTGCCGCCAACGGAGCAGGTGATGACTTCGGCGGACCGATGGCCAAGCCCACGCGGATGGGCGTGCTCGCGATCGGCTGCCTTGTCGCAGCCCTACAAGCTGCGCTTTCGCGCGAGCCCTCGGCTCTTTACGTTGCGCTCGTCGTGATCAACGCCGGATGTGTGCTGACGATCGCGCTCCGTCTGCGTCGGCTAGTCCGCCGACTGGAGCGTGACGCATGATCCGAGCGGGCGTCACCCTTCTGATCAGGCTACTCTGCGGGTGCCAGGCCCGTCACCTGTCTGCGCCGAGCAGATCGGGCCCGCGGATCTACTTCGCGAACCACACCAGCAACCTCGACGCGATCGTGGTCTGGGCCTCGCTGCCCGAGCCCTGCCGATCAAACTGCCGGATCGTCGCGGCCGAGGACTACTGGGGGCGTGGCCCCGTCCGCCGGTGGCTCGCGTGCAGGGTCTTCCGAGCACTGCTCATCGAGCGCAAACGCGTCACGCGCACCAACAACCCGCTCACCGCGATCAACGCGTGCCTCGACGAGGGGCGGTCCATCGTCATCTTCCCGGAGGGCGGGCGCTTCCTGGACGACGAGCCTGCTCCCTTCAAATCTGGCTTGTGGCGCCTCGCCAAGCACAAGCCGGGCGTCGAACTCGTGCCCGTGTGGATCGAGAACCTGAGCCGTGTGCTGCCCAAGGGCGAGGTGCTGCCCGTTCCGATCCTGGTTGCTGTCACGTACGGCGAGCCGCTCTCGACCGAACCCGGGGAGACGAGGCAGTCGTTCCTCGACCGCGCCCGCGCAGCGTTGCTCGCCCTCAAGGACTCGACGACATGATCGATCGCGATATGGTCACCCTCCTCGGGATCGTTGCGGCGGCGCTGCTCCTGGGCACGATCACCGCCGAGATCGCCGCACGACGGGCGACATCCGATCGCGCCCGCTCGATCGCTCAGAACCTGCGCGCCCGGATGCGAAGCTGGTGGGTGATGGCGGGCGTGTTCGTCGTCTCGGTCGCGATCGGGGGTGTCACGACGATCGTTCTCTTCGGGATCAGCTCGTTCCTGGCGTTCCGCGAGTTCATCACGCTCACACCCACGCGCCGGGGCGATCACCGGGCGCTCTTCTGGGCCTTCTTCGTCATCATCCCGTTCCAATACCTGCTGATCGCGCAGGAGCGGATCTCGGCGTTCACCGTCTTCGTACCCGTGTTCGTCTTCGTGATCATCCCGGCGCGAATGGCGGCGGCGGGCGAGGTCAAGGACTTTCTCACCCGCGTGAGCCGCATCCAGTGGGGACTGATCACGTGCGTCTACTTCATCAGCCACGTCCCCGCGCTGCTCTCGCTCGAGCTTGAGGGCTACGACGGCAAGAACGCCACGCTGCTGTTCTTCTTCATCCTCATCGTGCAGCTCAACGACGTCTTCCAGTTCGTGACGGGCAAGCTGTTCGGCAGGCACAAGATCGCGCCGCTCGTCAGCCCGAACAAAACGGTCGAGGGGCTGCTCGGCGGTCTCATCGTGTCAGGGGTCGTCGGTGCCTCGCTCGCGTGGGCAACGCCCTTCAGCCCGCTCGCCGCGGCGGGAATCGCTGTCGGTCTCGCGTTCGCGGGGTTTTTGGGCGACATCACGATGTCCGCGGTCAAACGCGACATCGGGGTGAAGGACTACTCGAGCCTGCTGCCCGGGCACGGCGGCGTCCTCGACCGTCTGGATTCCCTGACGTTCGCCGCGCCGCTGTTCTTTCACCTGGTGCGTTCGATGTTCTCTGGCGAATGAACAATCGGCTTCCGTGGGATCCCAGCAAACGCGTGTGAAACCGGTCGCTACTTCCCTCATCAGGATGCTGCCCGCCAGAGAAAACTGCTCACATCTTGAGCCCACCTTTGTGCGATCAAGACCTAGCCGAACCCCACAGCAGAGGTGGTTCGAGACAAATGGCCTGCTAGCACGCAAACACCTGTACAAAATGCACTGGCCGGTTGCGTAGTGCGGGCACCCTTTCTGGTGCGGGCGAGCCGACGAGGTTGCCGCGCACGGCGGAGTGTGTTACTACTCATACAACAAGGCATTCACTTTCACACAGTTATTGTAAGTAAAGGACATAGCCATGCTCAGCCGAGATCTCATCGTCGCCGTCTGCTTGGGTATGTTCACGATGCTCTCGGCGTGCGCCAGCGTCAGCGTCACGCAGATCGAAAACGCCAAAGGGAGCACGGGCATCGAAGTGAAGAACGACACCTCGGGTGTGCGGTTCTACCGCCCGGCTCCGTACCTATGGATCACACAGGCTGACCCGCCCAAGGACGTCAACGTTGAGACCTTTCGCGAGGAGCTAAGGGAGACCGGCTCGGAGATCATCACTGAAACGACGAGCGTGAGGCCACTCGGCGGGCCGCGCTACACGGCCCAGATCGTGATGCTGCCGGACTACTCGCAGGAGTACATCGTGCAGTGGAAGGCCGGGATCGGCTCGGTGAAGCCATCGGTCTCGCTGGCCGATGGGTGGAACCTGTCGTCGTTCGGGGCCGAGGTCGACTCGAAGGTCTCGGACACGATCGGCGCGGTCGCGTCGCTGGGCGGAACCGTTGCCGATGCGGTGGACTTCATGGGACAGGACTTCAAGCCCGGGCTTTACCGCATCGAGATCAATGACGGCGACGGGACGCTGACACTCGGCGATCCGGTGTTCACGTTCCCGACTGGGGATGGCGGTACAGGAGCGGCGGGCGCACCCCAAGCACCAGAGTCGACTGGAAATGGAGCCGGGGGGAATCGAACCCCCGTGCCGTGACGGCCGGAACGACGCGTCTACGCGTGTAGTCGAAGAATTGATCTCAACCCTTTGGCGGCCTTCGACAGCCTCCGCCGGGTCCAGTCTCCGGTGTTGTCTCGCCGCTTCACCCCCGGAGACGCCGGGAGTCGGCCAGCCTGCTAATCGTTGGACCCGCCGCCAGCAGGCGTCACAGCGGGTCCAGACCACTTAGTTAAGCGGCCAGTGCAAACTGCGGTTCGGCAGTTCTTGTGTGTTGCGTGGTTTTTACGAGGCCACCACGCCCCTCGACGCGCAACGCCGAGCCTCTACCGCCCGGTCGAAACCACATCGGCCCCAGTTGAGAAACAGGCGACGGCACGCCGTCTTCCACCGAGTGCATCGGCAGCACGTATGCTACGCATGACTCGGGCGGAAGGTTCAGCGTCGGCGCCGAGTCGCGAGGAGCCCGAGTCCGGCGACGCACGCCACGGTTCCGGGAGTCGGAATCGGGCGAAGCAGGTACAAGCCTCCTGTGCCATTTGGACCGAGTGCTTCGACCACCATCTGTCCAGTATCGTCAACCTCGAAGACGTTTCCGATTGTCAGGCCGAAAGTGTCCACGACCAGATCACGGATGCTGTGCGGCTGCTGATCAACCCAGATCGTGGGTTGTAGGTCGGGAAAGACACCAGATGGAAGATCCAACTGAACGTTCCCGACCACCCATCCATCGCTGGTCACGCCGCGGATCTGTGTGCTGCTCCTTCGCTGTTCCGCACCGGATGGCTCAACAAGATCATGCGTCACGCCGTCTTGGTAGTGGTAGCCGATGAATCGCCCCAGCGAGTCATAGTCTGCACCGGCTGCATCACCGTTCGGGGCGGCCGCTGAACTCGCCCGAGGCACCAAACCGCTATCCGATGGCGGGAGCGGTAGGAAGGTCGTTCCTTCGTACCAGCCGACCTGACCATTCAGTGCGAGCACCCGGTCTGCACCATCGAAGCCGAACGGCCAAACAACACCGTTACCGGGAAGCTGGGTGCGTTGCCCATCTCTGAATACAACGCCACCAAAGAAGCCGCCTGGGCCAGGCGTAACCTCGATCGCGACAACAGACCCCAACCGCGATACGTGCGGCTCGGCGAGCGTTGCACTCGGGTCCAGCGGGTCGATCGCCTGTGTACGCCCCTGAAGGTCTATTCTCGTCAACGTGGCCGAGGTCACGTCAGCCGTAATCACATAGTCATCGGTAACCGTGTTAAAGACAGGTGAGTTGCCGCGCCCTCGTGTGAGATCAAACACGTCGACGGTTCCATCCGCTCGCAGACGTGTAAACTCGAAGCCTGCCGCGACACCTACCCCTCCAACGCCATCAAGGTGAAGGCCTCGCACCCGGCCGAAGTCACCAAACGGACTCACCATCTCGAATTGCGGCACCTGCCCCTGCACGCCCGCCGCGACTGCCGCCGAAGCCATCAACACCGTCATCGCCTTCATATCGCGCTCCATACTGCCACCGGCCACCGCACCCGCCCGGCGCGCCTCCGCCGAATCGCCAGCACACTGGTCAGCACCGCCACGATCGTGGGCTCAAGCTCGAAGGGTGTCTGCTTCATGGAGGAGATATCGACCGGGGCGGGGCCATCGCGCAAAGAACCCGGCGGGCTCGGGGAGACCTCACCGACCCGCCGGGCCGCCAGCGGACACCCGCCGACTCATCAGAGTAACTACAAATTAGCATTTACTATTCTTTGTCCACAAAAAAGCCCGCCGAAGCGGGCTTGGAACGCATTCGGGTTGCCGCAGAGCCTCAGCCCTGATTGATCCCGCCGTCGATGTGCACGTCCATCTGCGGGAACGGGATGCCGATGTTGGCCTCGTCGAGCGCGACCTTGATGTTCCGCGTCAGCCGCTCGCGTACGGCCCAGTAGTCCTCGGTCTTCGACCACACGCGGACAGCCCAGTCGATACTCGACCCGCCCAGTTCGCTCAGGTACACCACGGGGCCGGGGTCGCTCAGCCCGCCCTCGACCTCGGCCGCGGCCTTCTCGAGCACGCGCCGCGTCTCGTCGATGTCGGCCGGGTAGTCGGTACCCACCGCGACATCAACCCGGCGGGTGTCATGGAACGTGATCGTCTCGATGTTGCCCCCGAAGATGGTGCCGTTGGGCACGACGATGCGTCGGTTGTCGGGCGTGTCGAACACGGTCGTGAACAGCTCGATCGCTTCGACCTTGCCCGTGATGCCGCCCGCGTTGACGACGTCGCCGACCTTGAACGGACGGAAGATCAGCAGCATGATGCCGGCCGAGAAGTTGCCCAGCAGGCCCGACAGCGCCAGACCGATCGCGAAGCCTGCGGCCGCGATGACAGCCGCGAAGCTGGTGGTATCAACACCGAACGTGCTCAGGATCGCAAGCCCGCCGAGCACCATCACAACGTACTTGGACATGTTGCCGAAGAAGCGTGCAAGCGTCTCGTCGACCTTCGCCTTCCGCGTGATACCAAGCACGAGCTTCCGGACCCAGCCCGAGATAATGAGCACCGCGATAACAAGCACGATCGCCTTCACGATCGGCAGGCCCACGTTGTTCCACGCGTACATCAGATCGTCCGAAGATACGTCGCCGTCGGTGAAGCGGCTGATTGCGCCCTCGGTCGCCTGATCGATCGACGTCTCGGGCCCCTCCGTGATCGCAGCCACTGCGTCATCCGCTACCGATTCGCCCGCCGCCGCATCGGGGGCACCCTCTGCTTCACCCTCGGGCTGCAGCAGCCACGCCTTGTACTCTTCGTATGCCATCGTTTGGTCCCCTCTGCTGTGGTCGGGTGCGCCCACCACCAGGCGCGGCCGCATGATACCCCGACCATCCTCGGCGGCCGCGATATAGACTCATTCGGTATACAACCGCGGAGAAACACCCGTGCGACTCACCGTCATTATCCCCGCAGCAGGCAACTCCACTCGGTACGCCGAAGCTGGGGGGTTGCGGCACAAGCTTGACGAGGATTTGGGCGACCGCCCCGTGCTGCACCGCACCGTCGAGCTCTTCACGAAACGCGACGAGGTCGGCTCCATCATCGTCGCAGGCCCGCACGACGACGCCGACTTCGACGAGTTCACGACACGCCACGGCGCCAAGCTCGGCTTCTACGGCGTCCGCCTCTGCCAGGGCGGAGCGGCGCACCGCTGGGAGACCGTCCGCAATGCGCTCGCGCTGGTCGAGGAAGATGCGACGCACGTCGCGATTCACGACGCTGCGCGACCCTGCACCCCGGTCGATCTGATCGACCGCGTGATCGAGGCCGCACAGACCAACGCCGCTGTGATCCCTGCGGTCGATGTCGCCGACACGCTCAAACGCACCGAGGACGCCCCCGACGCCGGCGACGCCGACCCTCTCGACGCCATCCTGGGCGGGGGCGGCAAGGCGAACAGCTCGATCCGTCAGGTCACCGAGGACGTGCCGCGCGAGGGTCTCGTCGCGGTGCAGACGCCCCAGGTCTTCGAGCGTGGGCTGATCCTCCGTGCCTACGCGCAGCCCGATCTCGACTCGACCGACGACGCCGGGCTCATCGCGAAGCTGGGCGAGCCGGTGCACGTGGTTACGGGCGATGCACGGAACCTGAAGATCACCGTCCCCGCCGATCTCGAACTCGCCCGGGCGATTCTGAAGGTCGGCCCGCCCAAGGAGCGGGCGGCGCACAAGCGTTTCTGAGAGATCGAATCGGCATCGCGCGGGCCTACCATCCCGACCACGCGACCGGGCCTCGGTGGAGCCCGATGCGCACCTCTCCAGCGAAGGATCCTCATATGGCGCACGTCGGTGTTCATTGCTTGGTCGAGCTCTACGGCTGCCCGCTCGAGTTGCTCGATGATCACCGCTTCATCCAGCGGACCCTCAAGGCCGCTGCGGAACACGCCGGCGCGACATGGCTGGGCGAGGCCTCGCACCGCTTCGAGCCGCAGGGCGTCACCGCGCTCGGTTTGCTCGCCGAGAGTCACATCACCGTCCACACCTGGCCTGAGTTGGGGTACGCCGCGGCCGACTGCTTCACCTGCGGCGATCAGGCCATCGCCGAGGACGCCTGCCGTTACCTCGCAAAGGAACTCCAGGCCAAGCGCACCACGATCGTCCGGATCCCCCGTGCCGCGGGTCTGAAGCCCAGCGAAGTCGAGGGCATCGACCCCGGGCGCGCGCACATGAGCCGGGAGTCCGAGGCGGGCTTCGAGGTGCAGAGCCTCCGGGTCGAACGCCTCGAACTGACCAGCACCCGATGAGCAACCAGCCCCCTGGCGACTCGCTCGACACGTCCAAGCACTGGCTCTTCGAGCCCATGACAGGCGAGGACATCTACGCGCACGCCATTACCCGCGTGCTCGTCGATCGTCAGACCGACTACCAGCACCTGCGCATCGTCGAAAGCGAAACCTACGGCACAGCGCTCATTCTCGATGGTCAGTGGCAGTCCTCAACCGGTGACGAATTCGTCTACCACGAAGCGATCGTCCACGCGCCCGCGTGTGCGCACGCCTCGCCCCGATCGGTCCTCATCCTCGGAGGCGCCGAAGGCGCGACCGCGCGCGAAGCACTCAAGTGGCCCGCGGTCGAGCGAGTCGTGACTTGCGATATCGATCAGGACGTCATCGACGCCTGCCGCGAACACATGCCCGAAATGGCTGTCGGCGCGTTCGAGGACGATCGCCACGAGCTGGTAGTGGGGGACGCATTCGACTTCATCGACAACGCGGCCGCGAGCGGCGACCGCTTCGACCTGATCGTCTCCGACCTCTCCGACCCCATCGCGGACGGTCCGTCGTGGCGCCTCTTCACACGCGAGACCTTCGCGCGGTGCAAGCAGGCCCTTGGCGATCACGGTGTCTTCATCATCCAGGCGGGCGGGCTCACCCCCGCCGAGGTCGCCCTGCACGCGCGCGTCAGCCGAACGCTCGCCGATGTATTCGAGAACGTCTCCAGCCTTCAGGTTCCCGTGCCCATCTTCGGGACGCCGCTTGGGATGCTCATCGGGAGCGACCGCCCCATCGATCGCCAGCCAGATCCGGTTGCGACCGACCGGCTGCTCGGGCCGATCGCGGGGCGCCGCTTCCTCGATGGACGCACGCTCCTGGGCCTCTACCAAGTCCCCCTGTATGTGAGAACGGCCCTCGCGGAGGAGGGCCGGGTGTTCACGCTGGATGACCCGCCCCGCTTCGGGGCCGAGTAGGTGTCAATACGTCCGGACGACGCCCCGGACGATGCCCTGGATCGTGCAGAACTTCACACGGATCGGGTCGAAGTCGGGATTGGCGGGCTGCAGGCGGATGTGGTCATCCTCCTTGTAGAACGTCTTGAGCGTGGTCGATCCGTCGGGCAGCAGCGCGACGACGCGGTCGCCGTCCTTCGCGACTTCCGAACGCTCGACGAGCACCAGATCGCCGTCCAGGATGCCCTCGTCCTTCATGCTCTCGCCGTCGACCTTCAGGGCGAAGGTCGAGTCGGCGCTGCCCGCGGCCGGGCCGATCAGCTCGTTCAGATCGACCTCGTCCTGATCGGCGACCCGCTCGATGGGGTAGCCCGCGGCGATCTTGCCGACCAGGGGGAACCGCATGGGGCGGCTCTCGTCCGGGACGGCGATGCCCTCAGCGATCGACAAAGAGCGTGCCTTGTTGGGCTCGCGCGTGAGCGCGCCTTTTTGGATGAGCGCCTCGACGTGCTCGAACACCGTGACCTTGCTGACGCCGATCTCGTCGGCGAGCTCCTGCATCGTCGGCGAATAGCCATGACGAACCCGCCAGTCGCGGATGAGCTTGAGAATGCGCAGCTGCTTTGGTGTGAGATTCATGTCCGCTATCCTTTCCGTGGGCCCATCCGTCGCGGGCCGAGTCTCTGGAGGGGGCCGAGCCGAGCGCGATGCTCGGGCCAGATCCTCGCGTGTGTGCCGCGCCGGCACTCCCTTCGACGCGGTTCGTTCTATGAACGGGCGTCTGAGACGCCCGCATCGTCAGCCATCGCTCGCTCCACGAGCCTTCGGCACTCATCTCGTGGACGTACTCGCCGCCAGGACCGAGCCGCAGCAACGCATCTCCGCAGCATGCCACTCGCTCAAGACCCAGCAACCGGCGGAACACACCGAGCAAGCCAGGGGAACTGTTCGGAGCATCCCGAACAGTTGTTCCCACAACAACAAGAGGTCTCTGCCCGTCCGTCTGCTCCCATGCACTCCGTTGCATGACACGTTCCCGATTCAATCCGTCTGGCCGGTCTCCGATCCAGCCATATCCGGTGTCCTGCCGTGCATTCCGGCACAGCCTACTCGTTTTTCCAGGGCTTTGTACCTAGATCCACCTGATTAGGGGTGAGCAGAATCCGATCATAGACCGTCTCTTGGTATCGGTATCGTCCACCTTACCAAACATGTTCCAGTATTTCAACAGAACATCGCAAATTGGGTTGGTCTTTGCACGATAAGGCAAAGCCCAAACTTTCATGAAATCATCCAAATGCCTGTTGCAACAGGGCTTGCCGACGGCTGGATCTGGTCGTCCTGGCTCAGTGCCGACGCGCAATCTTCGAGCCCGCCCGCGACACCCTGCCGCTGAGCTCCAGCATCGTGACAATCCGCCGGACGTCCGCGATCGCGAGACCGCACGCTTCGGCGACCGCGTCGGGCGTTCGAGGCTCGTCGAGGGCGTCGAGCACGGCGCGTTCCGGCGTGCCCTCGGGGTGCTGGGATGGCTCCGGCGGCTCGGAGCCCGAGTGCGTCGTCGCGTACCGGGCTTCGTGCGTGCCCCCGTGCAGGTGACGAGCCGGGGACTCCAGGTGCGAGAGCACGTCCGAGGGCTCGGTGACGAGGTGCGCCCCACCCGATTTGAGCAGCACCAGGTTGCCCGCGATCGCCTCGCTGTCGACCCGCCCCGGCACTGCGAAGACCTCGCGCCCGTGCTCTTCGGCCGCGACACGAGCAGTGATCAGCGCACCCGAGCCCAGCGCCGCCTCGATCACCAGCACACCCAGGCTCATCCCCGAGATGATCCGGTTCCGCATCGGGAAGTTGCTCGGCTCGGGGGCAGCGCCGATCGGCAATTCCGAGAGCACGCACCCGTTCGACTCGACGATCTGGTCGAACAGTGCACGGTTTTCAGGTGGATACACGTGGGAGAGCCCACACCCCAGCACCACCGCGGTACGGCCCCCTGCGGAAACCGCGCCGCGGTGGGCCGCCGAGTCGATCCCCCGCGCGCCGCCCGAGACGACGGTCAGCCCCGCCGAAGCCAGCGCCGCCCCGAAACGGTTCGCCTGCTCCTGCCCGTACACAGAGCACCGACGCGAGCCCACGATCCCCACCCCGAAGCGGTCACGCCCCGCGGGCTCGAGCCCACCCAGCACGGTGAGCACGACCGGGCGATCGGGCAGCTCTCGGAGCAGCGGCGGATAGGCCTCGTCGTGCTGTGTCACGATCCGCGCACCGAGCGCATGGGCCTGTTCGAGTTCCCTTGCAGCCGCCTCTCGCGCCCGGGGCACGTCGCGACCGATGCCCTGCGCGGTCTTCGTGCCGATGCCCTCCACCTCGCAGAGCCGGCTGACCGACGCTCCGAAGACGGCATCCGGAGATCCCAGCCTGGCCAGCAGCCGCCCCGCGCGCACTGGGCCCACCCCCCTCAGACGAGCGAGGGCCAGCATGTCGAGCGTCGCCGGCGTTTTGTTCGGCATACGATCAGTATATCAAACAGCAGACAGCAATCGCTTCTGGTGGGGCGGATCCTGTCGGGCGGATAGTCTCTAGGAAGGCCGAGCCGACCCGGTGGGGGGGCGACCCGGCGCGAGGGCACGCGTGAGACGACGAACGGCGACAGCCCGATCTCGGCGCGGCGGCGCAATCCGCCCTGTTCTCATCGCCTGCGCCGTGGGGGCGCTGCTCGCGGTCGCTGCACTGGTGGCTGTTTCCTGTCAGTCGCCCGCACGGCTCGTGCCTGTGGACGCACGCTCGCGTGATCGTGCCGCGGAGGCTCCCGTCAGCGTGATGCCCGCCGAATCGGGCGCGATGCGCGACGAGCCTCTGGTCCGGGTGCGCATCCGAAGGGGTGTCGAAGAAGCCTCGCTCGATCGCGCCGGACCCTGGGTGGTCGCGTCGTCGGGCGCCCGAGTGGGCGAGATCGTCAGCGGGCCCGTCCGCGTGCTCGCCTCGGGCGGCGGCATCCGCGTGCTCGATCGGTCGGGGCGTGTCACGGGCTTCCCGCCCGGCGCCTCTGTGTTCGCTGCGCCGCACGCCGCGGTCGACGGGCGGGGCACCTCGCGCGTCGACGGCACCGACTACCCGGGCACGCTGCGCCTCGTGCCCGCTGACGACCCGTCCGCCTTCGACGTGGTGAACGTGGTCGACATCGAGGACTACCTGCCCGGTGTCATCAGCCGAGAGTTGCTCCCGGGCTGGCACGAGACGGCCTACCGCGTGCAGGCGGTCGCAGCGCGCACCTTTGCTCTTGACCGCCGCGAGCAAGCCCGACGCACCGGGCGGCACTTCGATGTCGAATCGACCACCGCCGACCAGGTCTACGGCGGCACAACGGGTATGGGCGTCGCCCACAGCGCGGTCGATGCCACCCGGGGCATCGTGCTCATCGACGGCGCACGACTCGGCACGGCCTACTACTCGAGCACGTGCGGAGGGAGGCCAGCGCTCGCCGAGGAGATCTGGCCCGCCGCCCAGGCCCGCATCACTGCCGTCGCAATGATCGAAAGCATTCGCGACACGGAGTCGGGCCGAGCGATCCTGTGCCAGGATGCGCCGCTCTACCGCTGGAGCGCCGCACGACGCACCGATCAGCTCGCGGCGCGCATCGCGGCCTGGGCCAAGGCAAACCGCATCACGGCGCTCTCGACAATCCGGAGCCTCTCCGACATCCGCCCGACCGCGTTCGCCGAGAGCGGGCGCCCCGTTCGCTTCGGCATCGCCGACCCGCGGGGCGGCACGACCGAGCTCACGGGCGAGCAGCTCCGCATCGCCTGCAACTTCGATGCGCCGGGTCTCCCCTCGCTCACGCGGAAGAACCGCGTCTACAGCAACGACATGACGTTCGATGTCGGGCGACGCGTCGTGCAGATCGAGGGCCGGGGCTTCGGTCACGGCGTCGGCATGTGCCAGTTCTGCGCCCAGGGCATGGCCAAGCGAGGTGACCACTGGCGCGACATCATCGCGGCGTTCTACCCCGCCTACGAGATCCGCCGGGTCTACTAGCTCACATCAGCATGTCGATGAGGCGCCCGGTCGCCGATTGGTGCGTCACCTCGTAGCGGTGTTCCACCGTGCGCGCGATCTCGGTGAATTCCTCCGCGGGTTTGGGTGGAGTCGGGTGCGTGGGCTTTGCTGCTGGGTCGGATTCCCCTGTCGGCGCAGGCTCGTCGGACCGGAGTTCCCGCAGGCGTTGCTCGGCGTTGAGCCTGCGCAGCTCGTCCGAGAATTCGACGCGGTCGGTATCGCGCCTGCGTTCGTTGATCGCCGCCAGCGCCTCGTGGAACGGGCGGGGTCTCTGCATGGGCCACGCCGCGTGGTGCACGGGCTCCACGCACCTGGGCGGGACGGAAACGAGCTGGCCGGTTCGGGTCTCCACGATCCCCGGGGAGTGGCAACGCCCACACCGACCCCGCCCGACCGCGTTGGGGCCCCGAGAACACAGGCGGACCCGCCCGCGCAGGCCGTCGTGTTGCCTGGGCGCAACGGCCCGCGTTGGATGAGGCCCATGCTCCGCACCGACGATCTCGACTTCGACCTGCCGCAGGACCGGATCGCCACCGAGCCTGCCGACCCGCGCGACAGCGCCCGCCTGCTCGTTCTCCGGCGTTCGGCCCCGGACGATGTGGAGCACCGAACCGTCAGAGATCTGCCGGCGATCCTGAACGCGGGCGACACACTCGTCGTCAACACCACCCGCGTCCTGCAGGCCCGCTTCGTCGGCGAGAACGTCGACACAGGCGGCAAGATCCAGGGCCTCTACCTGCGCGACGGCGCCGAGCCGGGCACCTGGATCGTGCTCATCAAGGCACGCAGGCACCGCACGGGAGCGCGCTTCCGCGTGGCGCACCCCGGTCGCGCCGAGCACGTCAACCTGGAACTGCTGGGGCGCGCACCCGATGAGGACGGCGCCTGGCTCGTGCGCGTCGAGGGCGACCCCGAGACGGCGCTCGACGTCATCGGCCTGCCGCCCCTGCCCCCCTACATCCTGAGCGCCCGCCAGCAGCGGGGCGACGACGCCGACCGAGCGGAAGACCGCGAGCGGTACCAGACCGTGTACGCGGATGAGCCGGGCAGCGTCGCCGCGCCCACCGCGGGTCTGCACTTCACGCCCCGCCTGCTCGACGAGCTGTCCACCGGGGGCATCACCCGCGAAGACGTCACGCTGCACGTCGGCTCGGGCACCTTCAAGCCTGTGGAGGCCGAGCACGTCGAGGAGCACGAGATGCACGCCGAATGGTGCGCGATGGCGCCTGGCGTGATGCATCGCCTGCGCGAGCGGCGGGCAGCGGGGGGGCGAGTCATCCCGATCGGCACGACGAGCTGCCGCACGATCGAGGCCTTCGCTCAACGTCATCTCGACCAAGGCGCGATCGAGACCGATCTGCTCATCACGCCTGGCTACGACTGGAAGCTGACGGACGGCCTGCTGACCAACTTCCACCTGCCTCGGTCCACGCTGCTCGCGATGGTGGGGGCCCTGCTGCCCGAGGGCGTCGAGCGGCTCAAGGCGGTCTACGCCGAGGCGATCCGAGAGCGGTACCGCTTCTTCAGCTTCGGCGACGCCATGCTCATCCTGCCCTGAGCCCCGCCCGCCCCGGGGCGGGTATATTCACCCGACGCCGCGGGCAGGGAGGTCCGGGGCGATGAGCGAGGCCGCGTGCGGCCCTTGGCGGAGCCAAGCCGGATGGACCTGCACCAGCTCATCGAGGGCCTGCCCGTCGAGGCGGTCGCTGTGCCGGGCGGTGTGCGCGTCGCCGACCTGACCGAAGACAGCCGGACAGTGCTTCCGGGCTCCCTCTTCGTGGCTCGACCAGGGCTCGAGTGCGACGGGCGACGCTTCGTCAGGCAGGCGGTCGCCGACGGCGCCGTCGCGATCCTGACCGACTCCAGCACGGCACGAGATCTTGAAACCAGCGGCGTCGCGGTCCTCGCTTCGAGCGACCTCCCCCTCGCGACCGCGCATGTCGCGGAGCGGTTCTTCGGCGACCCTTCGAGCAGGCTCCGCCTCGCGGGCGTGACGGGCACGAACGGGAAGACCACGGTTGTCCACCTCGCCCACGCCATGCTCAACGCCGCGGGGCACCGCTGCGGGCTCGTCGGAACCGTCACCATCGACGACGGGCGAGAGACCGCCGATGCCGACATGACCACGCTCCCGTCGATCGAGCTCAGCCGCACCCTGGCGAGCATGGTCGAGCACGGGTGCGAGTGCGCGGTCATGGAGGTCTCGAGCCATGCGCTGGACCAGCACCGAGCCAGCGCTCTCGCCTTCGACGCGGGTGTCTTCACCACACTCGGCAGCGATCACCTCGACTATCACGGCACGCTCGAGAACTACGCCTCAGCCAAGGCACGCCTCTTCGAGCTGCTGCCCGCCGATGCGCTCGCGATCGTGAACGCCGACCACCCGGCCCACGAACGGATGCTCCAAGACTGCGCCGCCCGCGTGCTCCGGTGCTCGGCGTCGTCTGGCGATGCGACAGCGACAATCACCGATCACTCGATCGATGGCATCGCGGTCGAGCTCGACGGACCGTTCGGATCGCTGGCTACCCGGCTTCCTATGACGGGCGACCACAACGCGATGAACCTGCTGCAGGCCGTGTGTGTGGCGTACTGGCTTGGGGCAAGGCCCGAAGAGCTCCTCGGCGCGGTCGCGAAGGCCATGCCCCCGCCGGGCCGACTCGAGCGTGTCGGTGCGCCGGGCGATGACATCACGGTCTTCGTCGACTTCGCGCACACGCCCGACGCGATCGAGAGCATGCTCGGCGCACTCCGACGCTCGACGAAAGGCGTGCTCTGCGTCGTCTTCGGGTGCGGCGGCGACCGCGACACGACCAAACGCCCGCGCATGGGCGCGATCGCCGCGAGGCTCGCGGACCGCGTCGTGCTCACGAGTGACAACCCCCGGAGCGAGAAGCCCAGCGCGATCATCTCCGAGATCATCGCGGGCATGCCGCCCGGGGCACGCGAGTCGGTCACCGTGCACGCGGAGCGCGAGCGTGCGATCGAGGCCGCGATCCTCGATGCAGCTCCAGGTGACGTGGTCGTCATCGCCGGCAAGGGCCACGAGCGCACGCAGATCTCGGCAGAGGGCGTCCGCGAGTTCGACGACCGCGCGCACGCCCGTCGCGCACTCGCGGCACGCGCCGAA
>JANQQZ010000104.1 GCA_028284805.1 Phycisphaerales bacterium | reverse complement strand
GACCGCAGCGGCGGCGTTGCCGATGCGGAACGACCCGGTCGGGGGCGAGGGCATCGGACTCGCGCTCTGGTCGGGCGCGCGCCTCGCGGAACTGCTGTTGGAAACCGAAGACCTGGGCGTAGTGCGATCACGAATCGCGACGTTGTACGGGCGAAGGCTCCGGACCCGCCTGCCCGCGTGCCGAGCAGCCGCGGAGATCCTTCTGCGCCCTCGGCTCCTGCGTGCCCTCTGGCCCGCTCTCGCGATGCCCTCGCTCACGATCAGGCCCTGGTACGCCCTAACCGGCAAGCTCACATCGCGAGCATAGTGAGTCAGAGCCCGAAGAACGCCCGGTGATGCTCCAGGATCTCCTCTGCGATCGCCTCGGGCGCCTCGGGCGATTCCTCGCCCGCCTCGAACGTGCCGCCCAGGATCAGGGCGTCCTCTCGCGGGAACATGTACTTGTAGCAGTCGTGCACGATGTACCCGAGCTCCTGAGGCTCGAGGTGCACCAGCACGCCCCGCGCGCCGTACATCTTCTGATCGTTGAACACCTCGCGGCTGCCCATCGCGAGGCAGTTCACCACGACATCCCCCTCGACCGCCTTGGCATCCGCGAGCGATTCGATCCGCTGCTCGATGAAGCCGACCTTCTTCTTCGAGCACGCCTCGTGCAGCGTCCGCATGAACCGGGGCGTGTGGATGAAGTTCGCCCGGAACAGACGCCCCTCCTTGATCGACCCGGGCTTGGGCTCGGCCTTGGTCAGCTCGCGCGGTGCGCCCATCACGCCCGACTCGAAGTACTCCGGGTGCTCCTCGGAATCCGCGGGCTCGTAGACGGGCAGCTCCTCGACACCCCACAGACCACGGTCCAGCATCCCGAAGCGTTTGGCCGATCGGCGGAGCACGTCGTTGAACCGTGCGCGGTCGGCTTTCTTCTTGGGGAAGTCGATGCCCGTCGGCAGCCAGAGCGCGCCGGCGACCACGCTGGTGGTGTCCTCGCCGAAGTGCTCCGCGACGACCGTCACGCTGTGGCCCTGCTCAGCGAGCACCAGCGCGCTGGTCAGGCCCGTCACGCCCCCGCCCAGCACGGTGACGTCCGCCTTCTCGCCCGCGGCATCCTTGACCATGTCCGCAACGAGCTCGGCGCAGCCCCAGCCGAGCGTGACGCCGCACCCGCCGTGCCCGTAGTTGTGGATCACCGTCCGGCTGCCCAGCTTGCCTGGCTGCAGCTTGAGGCCGCCCTCGCGGCAGGGGCGGATCCCCGAGACCACACGCAGGATCATGTCGTCCGACAGGTCCGGCACCGGCAGCTTCCCGCCCATGGACCGGCTCGAGCCACGCGGCTTGCTCATCATCCGACTCATCGTTTCGCTAGCTCCACATCCACACGCCCGCCGTCGGGCAGGGTCAGTTCAAACTGCATCCCGTCGCCTTCGAGACGTCGGAACACCATCCCGCTCAGCTCGTCGACACCCGACGACCGGAGCACCATCCCCCGATCAGACACGCGCCCGACCGACTCCCACACCAGCGAGCGCAGCGGGCGGTTCAGCCCGAGCTCTCGCAACTGCCACGTCCCCGAAGACTCGTCCCAGACGATCAGCAGCACCGAGGAGACCCATGTCTCGCCCCGGTCGACCTCCACGCTCGCGACGACCCCGCACCCGCGGAGCGCACTCGAGACACGCAGCTCGACGCCGTCGCCGCCCCACGCGCCCACCATCCAGTCGGTCAGGCGGGGCTCCGATGCCCCGCTCGCGGGCCGGTCGGGCACGCCATCGATCCGAAGCGGGCCCACTTCACCCCTGGACTCGCGCACGTACTCCATCGCCCACGTGGTCTCCCACGAGAGCTCCAGCTGAGGCATCTGCATCGACCACCGGAACGAGTCGCCGCTCACGTCGCTGAACACCGAACGCGTCGAGTGGAACCGCAGCTTCTCGAAGTCATCCCCCGCGTACACCCGCGGCGGGTGGAAGGGGGCGATCCCGTCGCCGAACACGCCCTCGACCCGCGTGAACCGGGCCGCGAGGGGATCCCCGCCGGGCCAGCACCGGACCGATACCCATCGGTCCCGCGCGGGCTCGAAGCTCACGAGGCTGATCCCGAAGGTCGGCTCGATCGCGCCCTCGACGCCCTGCCAGCGTTCCAGGTAGGCCTCGCCGCCGAGGACCGGCTCAACCGTCGCCCGCGCCGAACCCGCGTCGACGTAGACCGCGTGCTCGAGGTCGCGTCGCGTGTTCAGAACCAGCCATTCGCCCGGCCAAAATCCGAAATTCGTGACCGTTTCCGCCGCCGCCGGCGGCTCGGGGGCCTCCACGGTTTGCCCACCCGACATCCCGGCGCACACGCACAAGACAAGAAGGGCAAGAGGGTTCCGCATCCGGGAATCGTAGGTCACCTCGGGGTAGGCTGTGAAGCGATGCCGGCCGGGCGCGTGCACAAGCCGATCTGGGGCTTCGGGTGGGTCGGGTGGACCGCGATGCTCTTCGCGATCGCGATCGGCATGGCGATCGCAGCCCGGGTCGACTTCCAGTATCTCCTGCTTTCCGCGATCACCATGATCTTCGGCGGTGATGCGGTGCTCACCTTCGTCGGGCAGCCGATGGTTTTCACGTGGCTTGCCCTGCTCGGCAGCCAGCCCAGCCCCTTGGTGCTCGCATGGATCGCGATCGGCTGGCGGCTGACTCCGACACGCGTCCCGTGGTGGGCATGGCTTTCCGTCGCGCTCGCCTGCTGGCTCACGCCGACGGCGGTCATCTGGACGTACACGACACCGCCGTTCAAGGGTTTCTACGCCGCGTCACCCTTGGGCAAGATCCACACTTTCCTGCTCGTTCCCACGGTCGTGCTCGCGATGCTCGCGGTTGTAACCCAGTGCGTCTGCCGAACCAAAGCAAGCGTGGTCCTGTGGGTGTTCGCGGTGCTGGTCGCGGTCGCGGAAGTCGAGCTGTCGATACGCGAGATCTACCCGCCCCATTGGACGCCGAAGTACTTCGACGACAAGGACATCATCTTCTACCTGAGCTCGACCTCGGCCGCCATGCACGGACTGATCCTCGCCGCGATGCTCCACGCCGGGATTGCGCACCGGCGTTCGCGAGAAAACAACGCCTGCCCGTCCTGCGGCTACGCCCTCACCGGCCTCGCCGAGGACGCCCCGTGCCCGGAGTGCAATGCGACGCGAGGGGACACACCACCGTGATCGCTGATCGCATGCACAGGCCACACCTTTGTCGGGCATACATGTGCAGCACAAATGCCGATCATAACTAAATCCAGTCGCTACAATTAGAAGATGAGCAATGAGATCTTCCCGGAGTTTCGCTTCCCAGATCATCTAGAACTCTTGACACGGCATGTGGGCTCGCTTGCAAGTGAGGGCATCCTCCGAGCGGATGAGTTCTCCACGCATCTGGATGGTCTCGATCGGTTCCTTTGGATTTGTGAAGAAGCGATCATCTTTGGCCGAGGCATCAACACCTATAAGTTTGCTCGCCACACCTCGCGCCTTACGATCGCCCCGCCAAACCGAGGCTCGTGGGAAGCAGTCGCGCTGTGGATTGTCGGCACTTGGGCAACAGGAACGCTTGCACCCCTAGTACCAAAAGTAAATCGAAGAGTAGCCGGATGGTTTCTCAAACACACCCGCGAGCTATGGAACCAATTTGTAGAGTGGCGAACCAAGTCGTCAGATGCCCGTCATATCGCCGCACAGCTTCAAGAGTTTCTCTATCAGGCTAGTGGAGCAATGATCACAGACGAGCAGAGCCTCACGATGGTCTACCAACTCGATGATGCACTTCGGGATACGCTTGAGCCACTTTCACGTTCGGCAACAGAAACCGACGTCTCAGTTTCCGGATCCACGTTGATCCATGCTACACCTGTAGATCGAGATGTACTGCACGACCCCCTACCCGCCGAAGCTGACGAACCGTTGGCGGATCCTGATCTCGTGAGTATTCGATTTATCCGACTGAATGTATTGACCGGAATCGGCTTGATTCAGATTGAAGGGCAACCCGGGCGGCAAAGGCACTGCCAGATAGTCGACGACAGGGTGATGAAGCCGGGCAATCCGTATGCATTGGCACTAACGGACCAGAACTGGGTTCGTGTGTGGTGTCAAGAAATGAAGCCGATACTCGCTGGCCGGCACAAGTACTTCCGAGTTTTCGATATTGAACCGAATGGCGAACCCGACGCTATTCCATCTCCTTCACCGCTGCCAGCACCTCCTCCGCGTGCCCCGGCACCTTGACCTTGTCCCATCTCCGAACAACCTTGCCATCGCCGTCGATCAGGTACGTCGTCCGCTGGATGCCCATGTAGGTCTTGCCGTACATCGATTTCTCGACCCACACGCCGTACTTCTGCGCGATCGCGGGGTCGGGCTTGCCCTCGTCGTTCTCGCGGTCGTCGGCGAGCAGCGGGTAGGTCAGGCCCTCCTTGTCGGCGAACTTCTTCTTGCTCTTGCTGCCCATGATGCTGACGCCGAAGACCTGGGCCTCCATCTTGCCGAACGTGGGCAGCAGATCGCGGAACTGGCAGGCCTCGTCGGTGCACCCGCTGGTCAGATCCTTCGGGTAGAAGAACAGCACCACGGGCCGCCCGGCGTAGTCGCTCAGCTTGTGCTTGTTGCCGTCCTGGTCGGCGAGGGTGAACGCGGGGGCCTTCTTTCCGGGCTCGATCAGCGGCATGGCGGTTCTCCATGAATTGGCGGGCGGTTCGGGTCGATAGACTGGCGACCCTATGTCCGACGAAACGCCCGCAACCGATTCGCCCCCCACGCTCTCGCCCGCCCAGATCGCCGAGATGCTCGGGAACCTCCCGAGCATCACGACCGAGTTGGATCCCGCCGAGTGCCAGGCCCGCGCGGCGAAGCTCAGCAAGCGGGGCAAGCTGCCGGGCTACGCACCCGATCCGGGGCTCTTCAGCTGCGCCGCGTTCGGTGCGCCGTTCGACGAGCGTCTCGTCGCCCAGCACACGGGCTCGGGAGTGTCGTTTCGGGCCGAACGCCTGAAGAAGCTCCCCGTGATCTACGCGGTCGTGCTCGCGCTGACCGTTTGGCCCGGCGTCGTCTTCATGGATTCCCTGCTCAACACCTGGTTCGGCTGGTACCCGAACCCGTGGTGGTTCACGTGGGCCTGGTACATCCCGCTCACGGCGCTGCCGATCCCCTGGCTCTGGCGGAGCCTGACGCGCAAGAGCCGGGCCAGCGCGCTCGGGCACGCCCACGAACAGATCGCCAGGCTCGCCTCCGCCCTCGAAGGCGAGCTCACCGAGTAACCGCGCGACCTACTCGCCCACGTCCCGGCCCTCGACCACGTCCTTGATCGGCGGCGCGTCATGCGGGGTGTCGCCGCCATCCTTGATCTTCTTGAAGTACCCGTGGTACGCACCCATGGCCTTGGCGCTGAAGATCCACATGATCGGGATGTTCGCGACGAGCATGACGCCCAGGCCGAGCGTGGTCCACATGTCGAGTTCGGTGTCGGTGCCGATGATCGCCCGGTCCCCGTTGGGCCCATACATGGGCATCGCGAGCATGGTGGTCACGAGGATGAGCAGCGAGTAGATCACCTTGTACGCCATGACCGCGGGTCTGGCGGCCTTCTCACCGTGAGTCCCGAAGAAGTAGTACACGCCCTGCTCGCCGTAGTAGCTCCACGAGATCATGGTGGAGAGCGCGAAGAGCCACGCCGCGATCGAGACGAGGTACATGCCCAGGCCCGGGGTCACGCGGTCGAAGGCGTAGGCGGTCATCGACGCGCCGGCGTAGTCGCCGTAGAGCCCGAGGTCGGGCGAACCGTCCTCGTTCTCGCGGAACCGGGGCTCGGTCTCGGACTCGAGCGTGCCCCAGGAAGCGACCCACATGTCGTTGTCGTCCTGGCTGACCGTCGCTGTGATCTTTCGGAGGTCACGCCCGGTGTTGGAGTCCTCGTCCGCCGCGACGACCATGAAGATCGTTTCGTCGGTCCGCCACCCGGCCGAGAGTTCATCGGAACGCCGGATGTCGCGGGCGTCATCGGTCATCGGGGGCAGCGGCGCGGTCTCGAGCGTCCAGGTGCCTGCGATCGGTGCGCCGTTCTCATCGGTCGCCTGGACGATCTGAACCATGCCCGGATCGCTGAAGAACGCCTCCGACTCGCGGTTGTACGCCCCGCTCGACAGGATCACCAGCGCCGTCAGCGTGCAGACCACGATGGTGTCGATGAACGGCTCGAGCCCCGCGACCACGCCCTCGCGCACTGGTTCGTCGGTCTTTGCCGCCGAGTGCGCAATGGGGCTCGAGCCCTGGCCCGCCTCGGACGAGAACAGCGCCCGCTTCACGCCCCACATCGCCGCGTACGCGAACGTGCCGCCCAGGAACGCCCCCTCGGGCTCGGCCGAGGCGCCGATGCCCAGGAACCCGTCGGGCAGCCCGCTCCGCACGATCAGGCCCAGCATCGCCGGGATGTCGGCGAAGTGCACGATCAGGACGTACCCCGCCGCCAAGATGTAGATCACGCACATGAAGGGCACGATCCGCCCCGCCACCGCGCCGATCCGCTTGATGCCCCCGATGATCACGAGCCCGACCAGCACCGTCAGCACGATGCCTGTGAATACTTGCGGGATGTCGAAGTACGTCCTGGTCACGTCGGCGACGTTCCAGGCCTGGAACATGTTGCCGCCCGTGATCGCGGAGATGATGAGGGTCACCACGAACACACCGCCGATGATCGAGCCGAGCGGCCCCAGGCCCCAGTCCTTCAGCCCCTTCTTGACGACGAACATGGGCCCGCCGTGCGGGTTGTCGGGGTCGTCGGTGTTCCGGTAGAGCATCGACTGGGTGACCTCGGTCATCTTGATGGCCATGCCCAGGAAGCCGATGACCCACATCCAGAAGATCGCGCCGGGCCCGCCGAGCGCGACCGCCACCGCGACGCCCGCGATGTTGCCGAGGCCGACCGTCGCCGAGAGCGCCGCCGAAAGAGCCTGGAAGTGGTTGATTGCGCCGGGGTCGTTCTTGTCGTCGTACTTGCCCCGGACGACAGCGACGCCGTGCGTCAGGGCCCGGAACTGCCCGAAGCCGGACCAGATCGTGAACATCACACCCGTGAACAGCAGCGCGTACACCGTGTAGTTCGAGAACAGGATGCCGTTCAGGCTGTTGATGAAGTCGTTGATTCCTGCCATGATTCGGGCATCCCTCGGCTGCGTGCGGCGAACCCCGACCGAGACCGGGCGGGAGTGAAGCGGTCATCATCGCATGGCTCGCGCTCGATTGCAACGCGGCGCCGTACCCTCGCTCCGTGTGGTCCATCGACGAGATTGCCGACCGAGCCGCAGACGGCATCGCCGATGCGAACGCGGCCCTCCGCGATGAGAACGCCGTGCGCGGACTCGATCACCTCGACGAGACCGAACTCCACACCGTGCTCGAGGCCGCGTTCCTCCACGCGGACCTGGGCGTGCTCCGAGAGCACCCGTTCCCCTCGCCACCCAAACGAAGACCAAAGGCCAGCGAACGCGAACGCTGCGACCTCGTGCTGCTGCCCGACCCCGACACCACCCTGGGCGATCCTGTGAAGACCAGGGCCGAGCGCGACGATGCCGCCCAGACGCTGTTCGCCAGCCAAGCGGAGAGGCTGGTCACTCCTGCCGACCTCGACCCGGGCGACGCGTTCTGGATCGAGATCAAGTCGACGGGCCAGTTCGTCGCGCGCGATGACGTGCCCAGCGCCAACAGCCGCTACACGACCGAGCTCGTTCGCGCCCCGGCGCGTGACATCCGCAAGCTTGCGCGTGAGCCGATGGCGGTCCACGCCGCGGTTGCGGTCGTCCTCTTCGCCGCCGACGAGCCCACCGCGCGCCATGACCTCGGGATCGCGGTCCACCGCTGGCTCGACGATGCCCTGCCCATCCGTTCGCCCGCGATCCGTGTCACGGCGATCGACGACCGGATCGGCAACAGCGTCGCCGCGATCGCCCTGGTGCCTATCCGGCACGATCCGGGATGAGCCCGGCCAACTGCATCACCGCTTCGGCGGCGGCCTCGGCCGCGTGCTTGCCGTCGAAGGCGCGCGCCACGCTCGCGAGCTCGGCGCGCTGACGCTCCAGCAGCGATTCGTCCTCGATCAGCCTGGACGCCATCTGGACGATCGGCTCCGCGTCACCAAAGTGAGGCACGAACTCGGGGACGATCTCGCGCCCCGCGATCAGGTTGGGCAGCGTGAAGAAAGGTGCCGAGACCAGCCATCGACCCACGAGGTGGTAGAACACCGGGCTGCTCTTGTAGATCACCACCATGGGCTTGGCCTGCCGGGCGATCTGGAGGGTCACCGTGCCGCTCACGACGAGCGAGAGATTGCACCACGCGATCACCGCGTCGGTCTCGCCCGAAACGATCTCGAGCCCCTCGGGCCAGCCCCCCAGCCTGGCCGCGTCGCCTCGGAGCCGATCGGCGACCTCGGGCGTGGTCGCGGCGACCACCCCGGACGCGCCGCGGTAGTCGGTCTTGAGCCGCCTGAAAGTCTCCAGCAGGATCGGGAAGTTCTTCGCCAGCTCTGCGGGCCTCGACCCGGGCAGCAGCGCGATCCGGGGCGCCCCCTGGGGCAGCTCCGCAGCGCGACGCTCGAGTGCCGCTCGATCCAGCGGCTCGTCGAACAGCGGGTGCCCGATGAACCGGGCCGGCACGCGTTTGCCCTCGAACCAGGGCTGCTCGAAAGGCAGCAGGCACAGCACCAGATCACTCAGCTTCCGCAGCTTCTTCACCCGCCAGCTGCCCCACGCCCAGACCTGCGGCGCCACGAGGTGCATCACACGCGCGCGGTGCTTCTTGGCGATCTTGCAGATCGGGAAGTTGGCCGCGGGTGAATCGACCGGCACGTGCACGCCCACCTCGGGGTGCTCGCCGAGCCAGGCGTCGATCCGCTTGTTGATCTGCTGGTGCTCGCGGATTTTCGACCAACCGGGCACACCCATGACCGCGTCGCGCCCCGTCTGCTCGACCACCTCGGCGCCCGCGGCCTCCATCTTGGGCCCGCCCCACGCGTAGATCTTCGCCGAGGGGCGACGCCGCTTGATCAGCTCGATGACAGCCGAAGCGTGGTCATCGCCGCTCGGCTCGAACGAGGTGAACAGGATCGCCTTGGCCTGCACGGTGTCGGCTGCGGCCGGCGAGGGCGGGCTGGGCTGGACGGGGGCGGCCGACATACAAGCGACGAAAGCCGGACCCCCGCGCGGAGTCAACTTGGATCCCTGTCAAAACCCCGCGGCGCGGAGCCATTCGCTGGGCGTCGTCCGCAGCGCCACCGCGATGGAGAGCAGCGACTCCAGGCTCGGCAGGTGCGTCCCCCGCTCCACCGAGCTGAGCTGGCTCACGCTCACGCCCGACGTCTCGCTCAGCTCCTTGAGCGTCCAGCCGAGGTCCGTCCTCGCGAGCCGGATCCGCCGACCGAGCTCGGCGCGGAGCCGGTCCTGCGGACGCTGCCCGAGCCCGAACGCCGAGGCCGCCTGGGCGAGCACGCGATCCAGGTCCGCCTCGGAGAACGGCTTGGCGAGATAGTCGAACGCGTCGCGTTTGAACGTCTCCCGCATGGTGTCCATCGAGGGGTAGCCCGTCACGACCACGACGCACAGGCGCGGCCAGCGCTCGCGGAGCTCGGCGAGCACGTCTGAGCCCGAGGTCCGCCCCATGTTCATGTCCAGGAGCACGACGTCGGGCAGGCCCGCTTCGCAGAGCGCGATCAGCTCGTCCTGCGACGAGCACGTTTCCGCGGAGTGCCCGCGAGCGGTCAGCACGCCGCCCACGTACTCCCGGAAGTCGCTGTCGTCGTCGAGCACCGCGACGCGGAGCGCGCCGGCGTTCGTTTCAGCCGGATCGGTCATCGGCACCCTCCTCTTCCCCCGTGCCGCCGCCCAGCGTAGCCGATGCCTCCACGGGCAGCACCACCTCGAAGACCGCCCCGGTGCCCTCCGCCTGGTTCCGGGCCAGGATCACGCCCCCGTGCTCGTGAACGATGCCCTCCGCCACCGCCAAGCCGAGCCCCGTGCCCCGGGCGTCCAGACTCGCCGAAACGAATGGCTCGAAGAGGGTCTCGAGCATCCCCGGGTCGATCCCGGGCCCGTCGTCGCTGATCGTGACCGCGATCCACTCCGCCCCTTCGCGTTCGATCGCCTCGGCACCGATCGTCACACGCGACCCCACGCCCGCCCCGCGCATCGCATCCACCGAGTTGCGGATCAGATTGACGAGCACCTGGACGATCCGGTCGCCGTCGCAGGCCAGCTCGAGCGCGCTGTCCACGCGGCTGACGATCTGTGAGGCCCGCGTCTCCCGGTCGAGCTTCACCAGGGTCGCCGCCTCTTCGACCAGCAGCGCGAGCCGTTCGATCTTCCATGCAGGCGGTCGAACGCGCGCAAAGTCGAGCAGGCTCTCTCCGAGCCGCTCGAGCCTCGTCACGACACGCCGCAGCAGCTGGGCCTCGTCTTCTCGAAGGCCGTGCGAGGGGTCGGACACGAGCTTCTCTGCTAGGCCCTTCACGACCGTCAAGGGTGTGTTCAGCTCGTGCGCGATGCCCGCGGACATCATGCCGAGGCTCGCGAGCCGATCGGCATCGGCCAGGTTCCGCCGCGCTGTCTCGAGCAGATGGTTCTTCTTCTTCAAGTCGGTCGCGACGCGTTCGAAGCGTTGCAGCGCCTCGGCAAGATCGAGCTCCTGCTGCCTCAGTGTGCGCACCGACTCGTTCCGTGACCGCATGATCTCGCCCAGCTCATCCGCGGGGATGTGCCGGTCCTCGATGATCTCGCCCCGCGTGTCGCCGGTCTGGAGCGCGTGCTCCGCGTCGAGGATGCGCCGGATGGGGCCGTACACGGTCTGAGGCAGCACCAGCAGTTCCAGGGCAACCGCGATCAACGCGTAGACACCAAGGACCGCCAGCACGACGAAGACGTACAACTCCAGCACCGCACGCCTCGCCTCAGAGATCCGGACCGACGCCGCCTCGAAGATTGCGGGCGCGTCCGGCCCTCCCTCACTGATCTGGCGGACCGCGAGCGACACCGTCCCCCGGACCGGCCCGGGCACAGGCTCGCCCGCCGCCTCGACGACCCGCTCGAGCACCTTGCCTCGCAGCCCAAGATCCTCAGCCGTGCCCCGGAAGACCCGCACGGAGGGGTCGATCGGCGACGCACCCGGCGCCGTCAGCCGCAGCGCAAGCAGCGCCTCGTCCATCTCCGCGCTGGTGACGACCCCGAGCACCGCTGGGCGGAGCGCGACGAGCAGGATCACCGCGAGCGTCGCCGAGAACAGGGTGTGCAGCACCACCAGCTTTTTGCGGATGCGCATCGTGCCCAGCACACCGCCCGGTTTCCGCTCTCGCCTGACCGTCTCGGGCACGGATCGCTCCAGTGCTACAGTCGCCGCGTGCCCGCACCGAGCCGACACCGACGTGACGATACACCGGCAGCGACGGCCCGCGATCTGGTCGCCCGCGTCCTCTCGGCTCAGGCCGCCCGCTTCCCCGAGATCGAGGCCCTCGATCTCGACACCGCGAAGCTGGACCCGCGCGAGGCGGCGCTCGCCCATGCGCTCTACGAGGCCTCGATCCGGCGCTGGCTCACGCTCGAGTGGGTCGTGGGACGCCACCTGAGCCGACCGTTCCGCGAGCTCGAACCCTCGATGCGTGCCGTGCTTCTCGTCGGCGCCGCTCAGCTGGCGCTGCTCGACCGCATCCCAGCGCACGCGGCGATCGACGAGGCCGTCGAGTGGGCCAAACGCCGCATCCGACCGGGCGCCGCTGGCATGGTCAACGCGGTGCTCCGCAAGCTCTCAGGCGAGTTCGGCGAGCGCACCGACCGCGACGACCAGGCCCTGCCGCTCGCCAACGGTGAAGCACGCGCCTTCACGGGTGCCTGGCCCGAAGACCCGCTCGAGGCCGTCGCCGCCAGGTTCAGCATGCCTCCCATGCTCCTGAAGCGCTGGCGGCGCACGCTCTCGCGGCGTGACGTCCTCGATATCTGTGAGCACGGGCTCGCACGCCCCCCCACCGTGCTGTTCACCCGGAACGCCCAGAGCGCCCTACCGATCGGCGCCACGACACCCCACCTGCACGAGCACCACGCCCTCTGGACCTCATCCCACGACGACCTCGCGGCGCTGCTTCAGAAGCGCGACGACGTGTGGGTCCAGGACCCCGCCTCGACGGGCGCGGTCGAGAGCGTCCGCGATCTGACACCGCGTGTCGTCGCCGACCTGTGTGCGGGACAAGGCACGAAGACCCGCCAGCTCGCCGCGACCTTCCCGGAAGCCGAGATCATCGCGACCGACGTCGACCGCGTCCGATTCGCTGTGCTTGAGCGGACCTTCGCCGGGCACGAGCGGGTCCGGGTGCTGCCACCCAGGCGAGCGTCTGCAGAGCTGACGGGCCGGGCCGATCTCGTTCTGCTCGACGTGCCCTGTTCGAACACGGGGGTGCTGGGCCGACGCGTCGAGGCCCGCTATCGCTGCACCCGGGCTGCCCTCGAGCGGCTCACGGGCATCCAGCGTCAGCTCATCGCGGATGCCGTCCCGCTGCTCGCCCCCCGCGGCGCGATCCTGTATGCAACGTGCAGCATCGAGCCGATCGAGAACGAGGACATCGTCGCGTGGGCGAGCGAGTGGCACCGCTTCCGCCCCAACCGCGAACGGCGCACGCTGCCCGCGGCCCCCCGCGGGCCCGTGTCCTCGGTCGACGGAGCCTTCAGCGTGCTGCTCGGTCGGGGCTGACCCGCCCCTCGCCTCGCCGCGTACACTCCGGTTTCCCCCCGTCCGTGCAAGGATCCAGATGAAGCTGACCGACCTGATCACGCCCGAGTGCGTCGTCGCCCCGACGCAAGCGACCGACAAGCGAGGCGTCATCGACGAACTCGTCGACGTGCTCGCGGAGCAGGACAAGGTCGCCGACGCCGACGCGCTCAAAGAAGCCGTCTGGACCCGAGAGCAGACCCGCACCACAGGCATCGGGCACGGGCTGGCGATCCCGCACGGCAAGTCCGCCTCGCTCACCGAGATGGTCATGGCCATCGGCAAGCCCGCCGAGCCGATCGAGTTCGAGGCGATCGACGGCAAGCCCGTCCAGCTCGTCGTTCTGCTCGCGAGCCGCCCGGATCAGACGAGCGACCACATCCAGGCCCTCGCCCGGGTGAGCCGCCTGCACATGCAGGCCGAGTTCCGTACCAAGATCTACGAGGCGAGCTCGCCCGCCGAGATCTACGCGCTGCTCTCCGAAGCCGAGGCCGGCTGAGACCCCTCGATCGCTGCCGCACCGATGGTCTCCAGCGTCGCGAGCGCCCGGTCCGCGGCGGTGCGGAACGCGTTGTAGGGGAACAGCACCACGAGAGCGATCACCAGCCCGAACGCGGTGGTGTAGAGCGCCTCGCTGATGCCCGCCGCCATCGCGGTGGTGTCGCGCGCGACCTCGGCGGATCCGAGCAAGCCGAAGCTCTGGATGATTCCGGTGACCGTTCCCAGGATGCCCAGCATCGGTGCGGCGGTGATCACGGTCGAGAGCGTGGGCAGGAACCGCTCGAGCCTGGGACGGACGACCCCACCGGCGGCGAGGACCGCCGCGTCCTGCACAGCGCCAGCACCAGCGGAAGCGAACAGAGACTCCACAAAGTCACCAACGAGCCCCCCCGCCGCGACCCGTGGGGCGTTCTGCGTGTTCGCAGACAGCGAGCGTACTAGCAGGGCAATCCGGTCGGCCCGCAGTTGGCGCCGAAGCTGGATAAAGAACACAGCCCGCTCCAGGCACAAGGCCACCGCGACCACGCTCATCACGAGCAACGGCCACCCGACCCAGCCGGCCGCACCGAAGATCTCACCCGCTCTCGACATCCACTCGCCCATCAGCGTCGGATGCTACTCCCCCGGTAGCATCCATACTTGCACGCCCGCCCCGGAGACCCGCGTGACCGAAGCCCTCCCATCACACCTGCTCGAGCCTCTGGACATCATCGAGCAAGAGCTCGTGAGCCGGATCGACGATGCCGGCGCTGGCGGCGAGCTCTCGGACGGGCTGCGCGATGCGATGCGCTACGCCGTGCTCGACGGCGGGAAGCGGCTCCGCCCCCTGCTGGTCTGGCACGTCGCAGCGGCAGCCGGCGGCGACCCGCAGACCGCCCTGCCTGCCGCCGCCGCGACCGAGTTCATCCACGCCTTCAGCCTGGTGCACGACGACCTGCCCGCTCTCGACGACGATGATCTCCGCCGGGGCAAACCGACCCTCCACGTCCATGCGGGCGAGGCGATGGCGATCCTCGCTGGCGACGCCCTGCTCAGCCTCGCCTACGACACGCTCGCCCGAGGCGTCCAGGAACCGGCTCTCTCGCGTGACCTGATCGCCGATCTCGCCGCCGGGTGCGCGGGCATGATCACCGGGCAGGTCTACGACACCCTGCCCGACGCCGACCCGCGCGAAACAGGCCTCACCCAGCTTGAGCGGATCCATCGGCACAAGACGGGTGCCCTGATCCGGGCCGCCTGCCGCATGGGTGCCCGATTCGGGAACACCGCAGCCATCGAGCACGCCGATCGTTTCGGCGACGCCATCGGGCTCATGTTCCAGGCGGTCGACGACCTGCTCGACGTCGAGCAGCACGCCGACCACGCGGGCAAACGCACCGGCAAGGACGCGGATGCCGGCAAACTGACCTATCCGGGGCTGATCGGTGTGGACCGCACCCGCGGCGAGATCGAGCGTCTGCGGGGCGAGGCCCATACAGCAGCCGATCGCATTGGCCCTGTATCAGAGTCTCTCCACGAACTCACGGACTACCTCGCCTCTCGTGACCGATAACCTCTCAGCGACCCAGACTCAGCACCCAGGACGAGCCGATTACGCTACAATTATTTCAATAATCACTGAAACGAAACGGCGTACGGGCAACAACGAACACCCGGCAGAGCACCAGCGAACCAAGCACGGCCAACCCGAGACCCGCATGACACACCTGCCCGCGATCCAGTCTCCATCCGACCTCCGCGCCATGCCGGTCGAACGCCTCCCCGAGCTCGCCGCCGAGATCCGGGCCGCCATCATCGACCAGGTCCAGCAGACCGGAGGGCACCTCGCACCCAACCTGGGCGTCGTCGAGCTCACGCTGGCGATGCACTACGTCTTCGACTTCGCGCACGACCGCCTGCTCTTCGACGTGGGGCACCAGTGCTACCCGCACAAGCTCGTCACCGGGCGTTACGACAAGCTGGCCAAGCTCCGCACGCGCGAGGGCATGGCAGGCTTCCCCGAGCCGCGCGAGAGTGCGTACGACCAGTTTTCGGTCGGGCACGCGGGTACGGGCATCAGCACCGCCGTCGGCATGGCTCGTGGTGACACACTCAACGGCGAGGCCTTCGACCCCAAGGCCAACCCCACCGGACGACGAGTCGCGACCATCATCGGAGACGCCTCGATCGTCAACGGTGTTGCGATGGAGGGCCTGAACAACGCGGGCACGCTCAACCGCCAGTTTCTCGTGGTCCTCAACGACAACGGCATGTCCATCGCCAAACCCCAGGGCGCGATGGCTCAGTACTTCGACCGCGTCCGGCTGAGCCATACCTACACGGGCCTGAAGAAGGCGGGCGAGTCGGTGCTCAAGAACATGCCGGGCGGCGCAATCGTCAAGGATGCCTACCACCGCATGGGCGAGGCGACCAAGGCGATGCTCGCCGAGAACGCCTGGTTCGAGCACTTCGGGCTCCTGACCGTGGGTCCGATCGACGGGCACAACATCCCCGAGCTGATCGAGTTCCTCACCGAGGCACGCGAGTTCGACCGCCCGATGGTGCTTCACGTCAAGACCGTCAAGGGCAAGGGGCTCGACGTCGCTGAGGGGGACGCAACAACGTTCCACTCGCCCAAGCCCTTCAGCATCGACCGGGACGATGAGACCCAGAACTGCCGCGTCGAGATCGCCTCGGGCGGGCGCTCGTTCACCAGCGCCTTCGGCGAGGCGATGCACGGCCTGATGACCCGCGACGAGAAGGTCGTCGCCTGCACCGCCGCCATGCCCGGCGGGACGGGGATTGACAAGGTCCTGCCAGACTTCCCCGACCGCACGTGGGACGTGGGTATCTGCGAATCGCACGCCATGGACATGATGGCGGGGCTGGCCAAGACCGGCTTCAAGCCCTTCTTCGCTGTCTACAGCACGTTCCTGCAGCGCGCTTTCGACCAGGCGTTCCAGGAGGTTGCGCTCCAGGGGCTGCCCGTGCGTCTCTGCCTCGACCGCGCGGGCCTCGTGGGCGGCGACGGCGCCGTGCATCACGGCTTCTGCGATGTCTCCATCCTGCGCACGCTTCCCGACGCGGCGCTCACCGCCGCGATCGACGAGCCCAGCCTCATCGCGGCGCTCGAGTTCATGCGCGGGTACGACGCGGGGCTGTCGGCCGTCCGCTACCCGCGTGACGATGTCTCAAGCCGATTCGGCGACGCACCGCCCTTCGAACTCGGCAGGGCACGATGCCTGACACCCGAGCTCGACGTCAGGACCGGGCAGACACCAGATGTGGCCGTGCTCGCGTACGGCACGCCTGCCGTCGCAGCGATGGACGCCGCGCAGCAGCTCTCGGGCGAGTACCGGGTCGCGGTCTACGACGCCAGGTTCGCCAAGCCGGTCGATGCGAAGCTCATCGAGTCTCTGCTCCAGGCGGGCGTTCCGGTGGTGACAGCCGAGGACCACTCTGTCGTTGGCGGCTTCGGCGCAGCGGTGCTCGAATCCGCGCAGGAGCAGCGGCTCGACGCGGCCCGTGTGCATCGCGTGGGCCTGCCCGACAGCTGGGTCTATCAGGACAGCCGGTCCAGGCAGCTCGCCGAGGTCGGCCTCGACGCGACTGGTCTCGCCAGGACCATCCGCCTGGCAGCAGACAGCGGCAGCGTGCCCGCTCCGGAGCCGAAGCCGGCCGCATCTCCCGAGCACACCCAGGCTCGCTAACCTCCGGGGCACAAGCGCCCAGGAGCCCGACCATGGCCACCGGCCGAGCCGCCCTGCTCGTCGTCAACCCAGCGAAGCTCGACGCCCAGGGCGACGCACAACGCCTCGAAGCGCTCATCCGCGACCGCAGCACCCTGCTCGAACGCGTCGAGACCGACTCGCAACCGCCCGCCTCGGCCTCCGAAGCCGAGTTGATCATCGTTGTCGGGGGCGACGGCACCCTCCTCGCAGAGTCACGCCGTTACGCGCACCTCGATACCCCCATCCTGGGCGTCAACGCCGGCAAGCTTGGCTTCCTCGCCGAGTTCACACTCGAAGACCTCGAACGCCACGCGGCCTCGCTGCTGGGCACAGGCCCGCTGCCCGTGCGCCGCGTCCCGATGCTCAAGGTCGAGCTAACCGACGGCACGACCGAACTCGTCGGGCAAGCACTCAATGAGGCCGTCGTCACCGCCGGCCCGCCCTACCGCGTGATCGAGCTGGGCATCACCATCGACGGCGAGCCTGGCCCGAGTGTCCGAGGCGACGGGCTCATCGTCTCCACGAGCCTCGGGTCCACCGCCTACAACGTCTCTGCGGGCGGGCCGATCGTCCACCCGGGCGTCGACGCGACGCTCATCACGCCTATCGCCGCCCACTCGCTCGCGTTCCGCCCCATTGCGGTGCCCGGGGACGCAGTGGTCGAGCTCCTACCCACGCGCCTCAACGACGAGAGCACGGGAGGCACCACGCTGGTGCTTGATGGGCAGATCCAGCGCCGCATCCACGAGCACCAGCGCGTCCGCGTCTCGCGTGACGCCCTGAGCGTCCCGCTCGTGACCAACCCGATGGGCAGCTACTGGCGCACGCTCGTCGACAAGCTGCACTGGGCCAAGCCGCCTGCGATGCGCGACCGCTGATCACACCGCGGCGGCGGGCCTGGTCGGTGTCAGCCTCGGGTCGCGGCGCCACCCCAGCAGCTGACGGAGCCCCTGGCTCATATCGATCATGAGCCCGAGCATCAGCGGCACCAGCAGCAGCGTGAACACCGTCGACACCAGCAGCCCACCCACGACCACCGAGCCGAGGCCGCGGTACATCTCTGACCCAGCGCCGGGCACCAGCACCAGGGGCAGCATCCCTCCGACCGAGGTCATCGTGCTCATGAAGATCGGGCGCACGCGCGTCCGCACGCTCGCCGAGATCGCCTCGACGGGAGGTAGCGGCTCAACGTGATCGTGCTCGCTCTCGCCGATCCCCTTCATGAAGTTCAGCGACTGGTGCACGATCAGGATGGCGTTGTTCACCACCACGCCCACGAGGATCACGAAACCAAGCATCGTCAGCACGTCGAGCTGCTGGTCCGCGATCGTTGGATCGGCAGCGGTCAGCCGGTGCACGATCGCCAGCCCGCCGAAGCCCCCGACGACCGCCAGCGGGACCGTCAGCATGATGACGAACGGGTACATGAAGCTCTCGAACAGCGCCGCCATGAGCAAGTACGTCACCATGAGCGCCCACACGAACCGTGCCGTCGCAAGCTGAGGCGAGTCCGCGGCAACGAACAGCACGCCGCCGATGATCGTCAGCAGCAGCAGCGCCCCGACACCGCCGTAGCCGAACGCAGCTCGCCCGGCGCCGACCGCTCGCACGAACCCGAACAGCGTGAAACCGATGCCAACAGCCGCAAGCCCGATGCCCGCGACCTTCGCTGCGCCCGCCAGCCCGGAGCCCGAAGTGTCCTCGCCCGGGAGCGCCTTGCCGAACAGCGCCGCCTGCACCTCGTCGAGCTTGGCCGCCGTGCCCTCGAGGCGCACGCGCATCGTGCGGTCGATCAGGCCCTGGTCGCGCGCAGGCTGGATGAACTTCTCGTCGACGTCCGCGATCACGTCCTGCACCGCCATGCCCGGAGGGGGTGAGATCAGCAGCTTCACCGCCGGCAGCTCCTCGATGCGCTGGATCGACTGAGGCGCGACCGTGCGTGTCACGGTCACGAGCGTGTCCAGCGGCACCACAGGCCCCGCGGGCGTCGCGACCGGGATCTCGGCCATGCGCTCGAGGTAGTCCAGCTCGCCTGTGCCCGGGACGACCACCATGTCGACCGCTTCGCCCGCCAAACGGAAGTCGTCGACGAACGCGCCGTCGAACAGCCCGCGGACCACCGTGCCGACCGCGGCCGTGCTCAGCCCCATCTCCCGCGCGGGCTGCGTGAGCTCCGCCTGGATCTCGGGTTGACCGAGGTTGAAGTTGCCCGGGTCGGGTCGCACGCGCCCAGGGCCGTAGGCCTCGTCGCCGAACGCCATCATCATGATGGACTCCGACGCCGCGACCACGCGGTCAAGGTCGGGGCCCATGATCTCGATGTTGACGGTGTTGCCGCCGCCGACGCCACGCCCGAAGAGCGAAGACTGCTGCGCGCCGCCAAACGTATCGGGCAGCGTGTTCATCGCGTTGGTCAGCAGCTGACCGACCGGGATGACGACCTGGTCATCACCGCTGACCGCGCCCGCGAACATACCGCCGCCGAACGCGCCGATGAAGAAGTTGCGCACGGGCACCGGGTCGTAGACGGGTCCGTCCGCGGTGTAGCCGTACGGGATCGATGCGAGCGATGACACGTCTCGTCCCTCGGCATCGAGGTTGTGCTCCATGTAGGGCAACACCTGCCCCTCGATCCGTTCGGCGAACTCGGTCATCTCGTCTACGCTCATCCCCGGGGGAATCAGCATGCCGCCGAACACCAGGTTCCGGTTGCCCGCGGGCAGGTAGTCCAGCGGCGGCGCAAGCGTCAGCGCACCAAAGATGCTCAGCCCCGCCATGATCACGATCACGAGCGGACGCACCGTCCACCCGAGCACACCCCGCTGCACGAACCCGAGCGCGCCGCCGAAGCCTTGCACGAGGACGCCCAGCACGGTGCCGAGCCCGAAGAGGTCCTGGACTGCTGATCGCACGGGTCCGACACGGTCGGGGCGTTTCTTCAGCCATCTCGAGCACGCCGCGGGGATCACCGTGATCGACACGACGAGTGACAGAACCACCGACGCCACGATCGCGATCGCGATGTCGCGGAACAGTTGCCCGGCTTCCTCCTCGATCGTCAGCACGGGGATGAACACGGCCACCGTCGTGAGCGTCGAAGCGAGGATCGCGCCCCAGACCTCCTTGCCGCCGCGGTAGGCCGCGGTCATGGGCGGATCGCCCTCCTGAAGACGCCGGTAGATGTTCTCGAGCACCACGATCGCGTTGTCGACCACCATGCCCACCGCGAAGGCCAGCCCCGCGAGAGAGACCACGTTCAGCGTCCGCCCGAGCCCGAGCATGACCAGGAACGTGCCCACCACCGAGATCGGGATCGCCAGCGCCACGACACCCGTCGTCACGAGCGACCGAAGGAAGAGCAGCAGCACGAGCGCCGCGATGGCACCACCCACGTAGAGGTTCTGCGTCACGAGCTGGATCGAGCTGTCGATGTAGATCGTCTCGTCGTACACCTGACGCATGCGCAGGTCCGGGCCCGCGGTCGGGTGCAGCTTGGGCAGGATCTCCGCGCGCACCTCGTCCAGGCGCAGCTTCAGCTCGTCCATCACGTCTACGACGTTCGCGCCCGACTGGCGGATGCAGTTCATCGCGATGCACGGCGCGCCGAACGCCCGAACGAAGCCCCGCTTCTTCTGGTGCCCGAACTCGACGCCGGCCACGTCGCGCACATACACGGGCTTCCCGTCGCGGTAGGCGACCACGGTCGAGAGCACGTCTTCCTCGGTCACGAACTGCCCGACCACGCGCACGCGGTAGTCGCGCTTGCCCTCGGCGAGCGAGCCCGCGCTCACGTTCGTGTTCTCGCCCCGCAGGGACGTGATGACATCGCCGATGTTCAGCCCGCGGAGTGCCAGCGCCTCGTTGTCGGCCAGCACGCGGACCTCGCGCTCCCGCCCGCCGAAGATGTTGATCTCTGCCACGCCGTCGATCCGCTCGAGAAAGGGCTTGACCTCCTTGTCGAGCCGGTCGTAGAGGGTGGTGATGTCGAAGTCCGGATGCTGCGCGGCAACCTCGGGATCCAGATCGATGATGATCCACGCGATCGCGTTTTCGCTCGCGCCGTCCGCAGCCTTGATCGTGGGCTCGTCGACCTCGTCGGGGTAGTCTGGGACCTGCCGTAGCGCGTCGCTGGTCTCCTGCAGCGCCCGGCTCACGTCGGTCCCGATGTAGAACTCGAGCGAGATGGTGCTGACGCCCTCGCTCGAGACCGATGTCATGGTCTTCAGGTTCGCGACGTTCTTGAGCCGCTCCTCCTGCTCCTTGGTGATCTCGTCGACGATCTCCTGCGGGCTGCGCCCGGGCCAACTCGTCTCGACCGTGATCTCGGGGCGGTCGACCGTGGGCGTCAGCTGCACGGGGATCGCCGTCAGCCCGATCAGCCCGAACATCACGAGCAGCAGCACGCCGACCGTGACACCAACCGGCTTTGCAATCGCGAGCCTCACGACATCCATGGCTCAGCCCTCTCCCCGCTCGTCGCCCGCGTCCGCCTGAGCGCCGTCCGGCCCACCTGCTGATCCACCACCCTCCGTCGGTGGCGCACCGCCCGTCACGATCAGCGGCTGTGTCGGGAACATCCGCTCGTTGCCTTCGATCACGACCTGCGTGCCCTCGCTCAGCCCGCCCGGGCGGATCGCGACGCGATCGCCCACCGCGAAGAGCCGGCTGATCTGCATCGGCATCGCCGCGAGCCCCTCGCCGAACTGGCTCGGGCCAGCGACGTACACGAACTCGCCCGCGTCGTTGCGCAAGATGGCGTCCTTGTGAACGGTCAGCGTCGGCACCGCGGCGCCCGTGGGCACCTCCGCGACCACACTCATGCCAGGCTGGAGCAGCCCGTCGTTCTCGACACGCACACGCACCGGGAACAGCCGGCTCAGCGTGTCCGCGCTGGGCACGATCTGGATGATCGCGCCGGGCAACGAGGCCTCGGCCGCTGCCACGATCACCCGCACGGGCGGCGCATCGTCCGAGCCCGCCGAGCTCACCCGCCCGATGAATCGCTCGGGCACGTCGATCCACGCCTCGATGGACGCCGCGTCGTACATCTCGAGCACCGCGTCGCCCTCACCGACCCACTGGCCAACCTCGGTCGCCAGCGAGACGACCTTCCCGTCGAACGGGGCCTTCACCTCCATGTCGCGCACCCGCTTGGCGAGCACGTCCACCGCCCTGGACGCGGTCACCACGTCGGCGCGGGCCCGCTCGAGCCTCGCCCGCGCAGCAGCGTCCTCCAGCATCGCGTCGTCGAGTTCCTGCGCGCTCGCCGACGCCGCCTCGCGCAGCCGCTGCACACGTTCCAGCTCCTTGCCCGCCCGCTCCGCGAGCGCCTCGCGCTCCAGCACCGTCGCCTCGAGCGCGTTGAGCTCCGCCTGCTGGCGAGCCAGCTCCAGCTCAACCTCCTCCGAGTCGAGCCTCGCGATGACCTGCCCAGCCTGAACGGCGTCGCCCTCCTGCACGTCGAGCAGCACCACTAGGCCTTGGGCCTGCGTCGCGAGCCTCGATCGGCGCTGGGCCCGCAGCTCGCCCGTCACCCGGCGCATCTGCTCGACCGTCTCGAGCCTGACCTCGTCCAGCTGCACCTTCGCGGGGGGCTGCGCCAACGCGCCCGCTGCGATCAAAACCAGAAACGTCACAATCACCGTTCGCACTGGTGAAGCTCCTGCTCGAACCTTGTCACGTTCTCGATCAGCCGCGCGAGATCGTCCTCGATCCGCCCGACCTCGTCCTCGTTCAATCCACACAGCATCCCCGCCTCGAACCGCTCGGCGAGGGACTCCGTTGCCTCGAGTGCCGCCCGCCCGATCCCGGTCAGCGACACGAACACCGCGCGCCCGTGCCCGGGGCGCGTCGATCGCGTCACGAGGCCCTCGCCCTCCATCGCCGCCAGCATCCGGCTCACCGCCTGCGCGCTCAGCAGCGCCGACTCGCTCAGCGCCGAGACCGTGGGCGATTCGCCCCTGGCCTCGGACTCCCCGATCGCGCACAGCAGCAGCCACCGGCTCGACGTCAGCCCGATCTCCGCCGAGAGCCGGTCGCCCACCCGCATGATCAGATGGTGCAGCACGAACACACGCCGCACGAGGCAGGCCTCGCGCCCCTCGATCTCGGCTCGGGCCTCGGCCCGCTGCTCTGCGGTGTCCTGGGGGGTGGTCACGACCCAACCCTAGCGCTCCGGATCGATTTCTCAACATGTTGAATCAAATCGGATTTGCTGTACACAACGCCCGCAGCAATCGACAGCCGAGCCGGTACCATCCCCACCGTCGCATTCCGACGCCAGCTGGAGCCATTCAGATGACCGCACGCCTCGCCGTTTCGCTGCTGCCGCTCGTTCTCACCGCCGGGTGCGCCTCCTCGCCGCCAGCCGACCCCGCCGAACCCACGACCGCTACCGAGCCCAACGCGACGCTCACCGCGGCACCGGTCGCCTCCGCCTACCAGCCCACCGGCTCCTACCTCGACGCCCTCCAGCCCAAGGCCGAGACCGGCGTCGACCGCTTCCTCCAGCAGTTCCCCGAGGCCGACGGGCGGGGCGTCGTCGTCGCCATCTTCGATACCGGTGTGGACCCCGGCGCGCCGGGCATGCAGGTCACCACCGACGGCAAGCCCAAGATCATCGACCTCGTCGACGCCTCGGGGGCGGGCGACGTCGACACCTCCACCATCGCCGAACTCAACGACGACGGCACCGTCACGGGCCTCTCGGGCCGAACCCTCACGCTGGGCACCGACTGGGTCAACCCCTCGGGCGAGGTCCGCATCGGGCTCAAGCCCGCGACCGAGCTCTTCCCGGGCGGCCTCCGCGGCCGGATCATGGGCGAGCGCCGCGACGATCGCATGGAGGCCCACCGCGCGCTCGTTGCCGACGCCACGCGAGCCCTTGACGCCTTCGATCGCGAGCACCCCGAGCCCACCGAAGACGAGCTCGACATCCGCAACGACCTCCAGCAGCGGCTCGACCTGCTCGACGCAATGCCCGACACCATCGAGGACGCGGGCCCCGTCTTCGACTGCGTCGTCTGGCACGACGGCGAGCACTGGCGCGCCGCGGTCGACACCGACGAGGACGGCGACCTGGCCGAAGAGCTCGCCATGACCAACTTCCGCGCCGAACGCCAGTTCGGTACGTTCGGCGACGAGGACCTGCTCAACTTCGCTGTCAACATCTACAACGAGGGCGACATCCTTTCCATCTTCACAGAGGCCGGTGCGCACGGCACCCATGTCGCGGGCACCGTCGCCGCGCACTTCCCCGACCAGCCCGAGCTCAACGGCATGGCTCCCGGTGCCCAGATCGTGGGCGTCAAGATCGGTGACACCCGCCTCGGCTCATCCTCGGTCAACACGGGGATGATCCGGGGCATCATCGCCGTCATCGACAACGACGCAGACATGATCAACATGTCCTACGGAGGCCCGGGCGCCTTCCCCGATACCCGCTACCGGATCGATCAGCTCGCCACCGAGCTCGTCAACGAGCACAACGTCGTCTTCGTCTCCTCCGCGGGCAACTCGGGGCCGGCGCTCTCGACCGTCGGCAGCCCGGGCGGGGCGACCGGCGCGATCATCGGCGTCGGCGCCGCGATCAGCGCCGAGATGATGGAGGCCCAGTACGCCGTCCGCGAGGGCTGGGGCGACCTGCAGTACCCCTGGTCGAGCCGCGGCCCGACGCTCGACGGTGACCTTGGTATCGACATCTCCGCACCGGGCGGCGCCATCAGCCCCGTCCCCAGCTGGACCCTCAACAAGCACCAGCTCATGAACGGCACCAGCATGTCATCCCCCAACGCCTGCGGAGGCATCGCGCTCATCCTGAGCAAGATGAAGCAGGAGGGCATCGACACCCACCCGGCCGCCATCAAGCGGGCGATCACCGAGACCGCGGTCCCCCTGCCCGATCAGTCCCCTTGGGCCAACGGCGCGGGCATGCTCCAGGTCGACGCCGCCTACGAGCACCTCGTCAACTACTTCGACGAGCGGTACACCGACGTCACGTTCCACGCCCGCGGACCGGGCAACACCCGCGGTATCTACCTCCGCGAGCCCTACGAGACCGATGAGCCCAGCGAGATCAGCGTCAGCTTCCGCGCCGAGTGGCTCGAGGACGCCGACAACCGGCGCAAGACCGACTTCGACATGCGTCTCCGCATCGAGCCCACCGAGCCCTGGATCGAGACCGCAGCCAACCACACCCTCAACGCCGCCGGACGCAACACCACCGTCCGCGTCGACCCAACCGGCCTTGAGCCCGGGGCGCACTTCGCGCAGATCCTCGCCTACGACGACCAGCACCCCGAGCGAGGCCCGATGTTCACCATGCCCGTCACCGTCGTGAAGGGCATCGAGCTCACCGCCGACGAGGGCTACACCTGGAACGAGACCATCACCACCAGCAACGGCGATCTGATCAAGCACTTCTTCCACGCTCCCGTCGGCGCGACCTGGATGGACGTCATCATCGAGCGGCTCGACACCGACACCAGCCGCACGCTCGTCTGCCACATGACCCAGCTGCGCGAGGAAGAGGCCTTCACCGCCCACAACAGCCGAAGCTGGCTCAGCTTCGACGACGACGACTTCGAGACACGCTCGATGCGCGTCGACGGCGGACGCACCGTCGAGCTCGCGCTCGCGCAGAACTGGTCGAGCCTGGGGGACGCCGAGTTCGACGTCACCGTCCGGTTCCGAGGCGTGCGCCCCGAGCCCTCCCAAGTCATGATCGACGGCGCCGACTACGTCACGCCCATGAACATCGCCAGCCCGCTGCGCGACGCCAACGTCAGCCCCAAGGGCTCGTTCACGGGTCTCCGCCGGAGCATCCGCCCGACGGACTGGACTGTCTCCCCCCTCGACCCCGAGCGCGACATGCTCCCCGAGGGACGCCAGACCTACCAGATCGTGATCGAGTACGACCTCTCGATGGCTGAGGACGGCACCGTCACCATCGACCCCGCCGCCAGCATGGTCCCCCACTTCTGGGACGAGTTCGAGTCGAGCCTCTGGCGCATCTTCGACGAACACGGCAAGGCCATCGTCACGAGCGCGGGCGGCGACGAGGAAGTCGAGCTCGACGAGGGCGAGTACGCGGTCGAGTTCCATGTCCGCCATCACGACCCTGACATGCTCGCCAAGCTCGAGGGCTCGTCGCTCATCCTGACGCACGAGATCGACAGCGTGAGCATCCCCGTCGCGCGCACCCCCGACGCCGCCCTCAACGGCTCGGGCAACTTCGGCACCCGCGAGCTCGACGCGGGCGAGACCGTGCGGGCCTACATCGCCACACCCACGAAGCTGCCCGAGTTCGCCGAGGCCGGGGATGTCCTGCTCGGCTCGATGACCTTCGGCGCCGCGACCGACCTGGGCGGCGCGGCCTCGCGCCCGGGCGGCTGGCCCGTTGCGATGCGCGTCGCCACCAAGCCCAACGACAAGCCCGAGATCGAGGCCAAGGAAGACGAGGCTGAGAACGAAGGGGAGGAAGAAGCCGAGCCCACCCGCACCGAGGAGCTCGCCGACGAGATCACCGAACTCAGGCTCGCCGCCCTGGGCGACCTGATGGGCGCGGACGAAGGCGATGAGTTCGAGGCACTCGCCGCCGAACTCGCGGCCGATCCCGACAACGAGCTCGACGTGCTGCTCGCTCGGATGCACCGCGCCGACGCATTGGTCGAGTTCCCGGGAAACGCTGACGATGAAGCGACCGAGGAGGAGGCAGGCGAAGAAGACGCCGACGAAGCCCCCGCGGAGCCGGTCACGCCCGACGACGTGATCGCCGCCGCGGAAGCTGTCATCGCAACGATCGACACCGACGCCCTGGCCGCGTACAACGGCGTGAACCACGACGAGGACGCCGACGACTTCGACGAGGACCTCTCCGAGGCGATGGACGAGCAGGAGGATGCCCTCACCGAGGCCCTGTCGCTGATCGTCACGACGAAGGCCGCGATGCTCGAAGACGATGCGGGCATGGAGGCGGTCGAGGACGCGCTCGCGGACCTCGAGCGTTGGGGCTCGCTCGAGGACGAGGACCAGCACGAGGTCGACCTGGCGATCGCCCGGGCCGAGGGACGCTTGGGCGATGCGCTCGGGCTGATCAACGCCCAGATCGACGATGAGCCCTCGCGCGACCTGCGCGAGCAGCGGATCGAGCTGCTCGATGAGCTCGGCTGGACCGTCTGGGCCGACCTCGAACGGGACCGGCTGATCACCGACATGCCCGAGTTCGACCCGGTGTTCTGAGCGGGTCTTCCAACCAGAAAACGCGAACGGGGCCCGGTATCGACCGGGCCCCGCTTTCGTACATGTGTTGTCGAACGGTCCGGTCAGTAGTTCCACGTCAGCAGAATGAAGTAGTCGGTATCGCTCCGCTGCACACCGTTCGGATTGGTGTCGTACTGGTTCTCGATGCCGATCTGAAGCGTGAGCGCAACCTCCGGATCCACGAGGACCTCCCACGTCGCGCGCGACTGGACCCGCCAGTTGCGGGCGTCGCCCAGATCCGGGAAGGCCTCGGCGCTCGCGTTGAAGATCTGCCGCTCGGTCAGCTGCCGGCGGTACTCGGCGGCGAGAATGCCCTCGGCCCTCCACGCGTTGTCGCTGCCCCCGATCTCGCGGGTCGCACCGGCACCGGCGCGCGTCATGAACCGCTGCTTCTCGTTGTCGACCCAGACGTAGCCCGGGCCTCCGAAGATCGAGACCCGTGTGTCCCAGTCCTGGAACTCGTCGTAGTCGAACTGGCCCTGCGCGAACGCGAACCACTTGGATTCCTCGAACTTCCAGTCGTTCCGACCGATGACCTGCGCCTCGTTCTCGCTGGTACCGTCGTTGTTGGTCGCGTAGGAGTACGTACCGAGGAACGTCGTGCGCGTCTCGTCGGTGTCGCGCTCTCCGTCGATCTCAGCCCGGAAATCGAACTGGTCGTTGTTGCCCTCAGTTCCGAAGATACCGAGCGACACGCCCCCGTCCCAGCCCTGAAGCAGCGTTCTCGGCTGCTGCTCGGACGCCTCAGCGTCGGCAGCCGGCTCGGCGACCGGCGCCTCGTCCTGCGCCCCCGCCAAGCCCGCCGCACAGATCAGAGCCGAGATCATGCCACACCGGATCGCGTCGTTCATCGTGCCTTTCCCCTCATGGGGCGGTCACGAGAGCCACCCCTCAGAAATTCCAGATCAGGTAGGCGATGAAGTCGAAGTCGTTCCGCTCCCGGCTACCCGTAACGCGCGAATCATACCGGTTGTTGATCGACAAGCGAAGACCGAGCCCCGCCTCCGGGTTGATGTCGATGTTCCAGTTCGCTCGGGTATTGAGCCGGTAGCGTTCGGGACGCTCGATCTCGGGCAGGTAATCGAGAGCGAAGTCCACCCGCTGGGTGTCAGATATCCGGTGATCGGCGTTGATGTAGAACGCACCCTCGGGCACGATGTCCTCATCGCGAGCCCCGAATTCACGCCGAGCGCTGCCGCCGACTCTGAACAGGACCCCCGTCTCGTCGTCCTTGTAGGCCTGGTAGTTGGCACCTGTTGAAATGTTCAACCGGTAGTCGTAATCCCGAAAGCGATCCGCGTCACCCAGCACCCTCAGGAACACACCGCTCCACTTCGATCCACCGGTCGACCAGTCTTGCGTGAAGCGGGAAACCAAACGGTTCTCCGACTCCCCGCGGTTGTCGGTCGCGATGAAGTACTCGGAATAGATCTGGGTTCGGTGCCCCCAGTACTGCTTGTTGATGTTGAATCCGCCGCTGAATCTCGTGCGGTCGTTGTTCCCGCTCCCGAACTCGAAGCCAAACTTCACCTCGCCCTTCCAGTCCGAGACGATCAACCGCAACAGGCTGGGCTTGGGCGGCTCCGCGGGCCCCTCCTGCTCTGCCGCGGCCTCCTGTTCGTTCGGATCCGGCCCCTCGGGCTGGGTCACCACGGACGTGCCGCCCTCGGCGGGCACCGGCGCTGGCGGGGCCGCGACGGCGACCTTGACCGCGGGAAGCTCGGGGTCGGGCCATGCCTCGACCGCCGTCATTCCGAACAAACCCCTGCCCATACGATCAGTGTCGGCGTCACCCGACGCCCACACCACGCCCGCGGCCGACCCGAGGGCCGCCGCTGTCGCTAGGACACATATCCGCCGCACAACATCTCCGTCGGACTCCAGATACCATACAGTGAATCCGCTCCTGTTCCATCGGTCCGGAGCGGTACCCCGAGCGAATCCTGCCGGCGATTCCGCGCACCAAAGCGCAAAGCCCGGCGTTGGACCGGCGGAGCCGGTTGGCCCGATGTCATGGACGTGAATCAGCCCTTCGATCGACGATCCCTGCTGCTCGCCGGCCTCGGCTCGGCCGCCGCCCTCGCCGCGGGGTGCGCCTCGAGCACCAGACGCACGCACACCGCGTCCCTGCCGGGCCCCGTCTGGCCCCACGAACGGACGCCAGCCCCGTCGAGCACACCCGCCCCCTCATCCACGACAGCCCTGCAACGCGTCAGGGTGGTCCCCCGCGCCAACTGGACCGCGTCCCAGCCCAAGCTCTGGGACACCAAGCCCATGGGCGCCATCCGCCGCATCACGGTGCACCACGACGGCATGGCCCCCGTCCGCCTCGCCGGGCCGGGCGATGTCGCCGACCGCCTTGAGCTGATCCGCCACGTCCACGTCGAGAACAACGGCTGGGCCGACATCGGCTATCACTTTGTGGTCGACCCGCAAGGCCGTGTCTGGGCCGCCAGGCCCCTCGATCGCCAGGGGGCCCACGTGCGCGATCACAACGAACACAACATGGGCATCCTCGTGCTAGGCAACTTCGAGGAGCAGACGCCCACGCCCCGGGCCCTCGCGGCGCTGGACGCCCTGATCGTCGAGGCCGCCGCGGTCAACCGCGTCCCGCTGAGCGAGATCCGCACGCACCGCGAGTGGAACCCGACCGCGTGCCCGGGCGCCACGCTCCAGCAGCACATGAATTCCGCCCGCTCGGGCCGCGGGCGCATCGCCCAACACGTGGCGTAAACAGACTCAGCCCGCGTCTTCGACCTCGCGCTCCCCGAAGATCGCCGAGCCCACGCGCACCAGATTGGCCCCCTCCTCGATCGCGGCCTCGAAGTCGCCCGACATGCCCATGCTGAGCAGGTTGAACGCGCCGTCCCCCAGATCGAGCTTGGCCATGTCCTCGTACAGGTCCCGGAGCCTCGAGAAGTAGGGGCGCGCCTGCTCGGGGTCCTCCGAGTACGGCGCCATCGTCATCAGCCCGCGCACACGCAGATAGGCCATCGACTCCATCGCGGCGGCCAGCGGCTCGGCCGCCGGAACCGGGCACCCGAACTTCGATTCCTCACCAGACACGTTCACCTGGATCAGCACGTCGATCCGCTGCTCACGCTTGAGCCCGATCGACTGCAACTCCTCGGCCAGCCTCATCGAGTCCACCGAGTGGATCAGCCGCGTGCACTCGACGACCTGCTTGGCCTTGTTCCGCTGGAGCGTGCCGATCATGTGCCAGCGCGGCATCTCGACCTCGACCTCTTCGCCCGCGGTCCCCGAGAGCGTCTTCCTGCGGCGCAGCTGCTCCTCGATCATCGCGGCACGCTGCGTCAGCTGCTGCACGCGGTTCTCGCCGAAGTCGCGGTGCCCCAGCTCGACGAGACGCTTGATGTCGTCCAGCTCCGCGTACTTGGTCACCGCGATGAGGATCACCCGCGAGGGATCGCGCCCAGCGCGGCGGGCCGCCGCCTCCACGCGCTCCTTCACCGCCGCGTACCGCGCGTCCAGAGACATACCTGTCTCGATCTCCGCCCGCGTGCCCGACTTCGTGTCTGTCATCCGCGATGCTCCGCTCGCGTTCCGTTCCGGCCGACGCCTCCCTGCGACGACGACCCCGTACCATACACCCGTCCGCCCCGACCAGGCGCTTCCCCCCAATCCGCACGAGGATCACCGATGCCCGACGCACCTGTCCGCCCCGAGCCCCGCACCGATCCCACCTCGCCCATCGCCGTGGGCGAGACCGCCCCCAACTTCACCCTCAAGAACCAGAACAAGGACGACTGGACCCTCGCCGACGCGGTCAGGCAAGGCGATGTCGCGCTCTGCTTCTACCCAATGGACTTCAGCCCCGTCTGCTCGACCGAGATGAAGTGCATCACCGACGAGATGGACAAGCTCGCCAGCACCGGCGCTCAGGTCGTCGGCGTCTCCTGTGACAGCTTTTTCGTCCACGAGGCTTGGGCCAACGCCCTGGGCCTCAAGCAGACCCTGCTCGCCGACATGCACCGCGACGTGTGCAAGGCCTTCGGCTTCTATTGGCCCGATCTCAACATCGCCGGGCGAGGGACAGTGCTCATCGGTCAGTCCGACGACGGCGTCGGCACCGTGAAATGGGTTCAGAAGCGAGACATCCCCGAGGCGTTGACGCTCGACGACCTGCTTGTGAACCTGAGCTGAATCACCGGACCTGCCCTCAGTGACACGCGCTCCCGATCGCGTAGAACAGCGCTGCCGTCCCGATGATCACCGCTCCCGCCGGGGGACCGCTGTGGCAGTGCCCGCCGTATCCGCCGTGATACCCGTACCCGTAGTGGCCGTAGCCGTGGTACGCGCACCCCCCGCTCAGCAGCCCGAAACCGGCCGCCGCGATCACACCCGTCACAAGTCGCCTCCGACGCATCACTTGCTCCTCCCGGCCCTGGGCCGGCCTATTCGAGAGATCCACATCTCCACAGAGGACAATGGGCCCAATTGTAAAGAGTTAGCACTAACATACTAAATCTCCTCGGGATGTCAACTCCATGACCGCCTTCCTGTGATCAGCCTCAAAAAACCCCCGCTACAGTCGCCCATGAGCACGCCCGAGCCCGCCAACACCCCTCTCGTCCTGGTCATCCGCGACGGCTGGGGCCAGAACCCGAACACCGAGCATGACGCCTTCAACGCGATCAAGCTCGCCACGACCCCCGTCGCCGACCGCCTCATGTCTGAGTGCCCCACCACCCTCGTCGCGACCAGCAGCGAGGATGTGGGCCTGACCGACGGCACGATGGGCAACTCCGAGGTCGGGCACCAGAACATCGGGGCCGGTCGCGTCGTCGATCAGGACGCGGTCCGCATCACCAAGGTCTGCAGGGAGGGTCGCCTGGGCGAGATCGCCCCGATCGCGGACGCCATCACCGCCTCCCGAGACGCGGGCAAGGCCCTGCACCTGATGGGCATCAACTCCGATGCGGGCGTGCACGGCCAGCTCATCCACCTCTATGCCTTGCTCGAATTGGCCAAGAGCCTCGGGCACCCGCGGGTCTACATCCACCTCTTCACCGACGGACGCGACACGGGCCCCTTCACGGGTAAGGAACTCGCCGAAGAGGTCGAGGCCAAGTGCCGAGCCATCGGCGTGGGCAGCGTCGCCTCGGTCGTCGGGCGCTACTGGGCGATGGACCGCGACAACCGCTGGGAGCGCGTGCGCAAGGCCTACGACCTGCTGACAGGCCGGGGCGATGCGCCCTCATTCGACTCGGCATCCGCCGCGATCCAGGACTACTACGATGCGCCGACCGAGGGCCTTGTGGGCGACGAGTTCGTCGAGCCCCGCACGGTGACCGAGCCCGGCGGCGATGCCGCGGATTCGCGCATCTCCAGCGGCGACTCGGTCGTCTTCTTCAACTACCGGGGCGACCGCCCGCGCGAGATCTG
>JANQQZ010000083.1 GCA_028284805.1 Phycisphaerales bacterium | reverse complement strand
GAGCCTGGATGACCTGACCATCCGCGTGTTCGCGGGCGAGCGGACGCTGACACTCCTCACCAACGCGGGCTTTACGGAGGACGACTGCCTGCACAGCCCGATGGTCAGCCGGGCGGTCCACCGAGCGCAGACGAAGTTCGCCATGCTCCCGGGGATCGACCCGGGCGTGACCAGCCTGGCCCAGTGGGAGATGCAGATCCCGGCGATCGGGTCGTCTTAGCCGGCAGCTGTGTGGCGCCCGGGCACGACGCCAGGCCCTAGACGCTAGACGCTAGACGCTCGATCTCCCCCATCCAGTCGCCGCGCCAGCCCTTGGCATAGCTGTCCGCGTAGGCCTTCAGCAGCGTCTTGACCTCGAACACGGACAAGCCCGGCCTGGCCGAGAGCATCCGCGCGACAAGCCCGCTGACCAGCGGCGTCGCGTAGCTCGAGCCGGTGACCTTGCGGGTCGCCCCGTGCTGCCAGGCGACGACGCTGTCCACGCCCTGCGCGACGAACTCGACCATGTCGCCCTCGCGGTAGCGCAGCTCGGCCGGCTCGAGGTCGTCGTATGTCACGCCGATCGACGCGCCGAAGCTCGTCGGGTAGTCCCGCCCGTCCTGCTGGTACCCCTTGGCGCAGATGCAGGGCACGTGCCTGGCGTACAGCTCATCGACCGCGTGCCCGATGCGCAGCGCCAGCGCGAGGCGCAGCGTCGACAGGCTCATGTTGACGACGTCGACCCGCTGCTGGGCGACCCACTGAAGCGCCGAGACGAGCGCCTCGCTGGAGCCCTCGCGGGTCTCGCTGAGCACGCGGATGCTGATCAGCTCGGCCCCCGGCGCGACCCGGCGGACCTGGCCCGCCGCCGCCGTGCCGTGCCCGCAGACGTCCATCGGCTCGCAGGGCTCGATGTCCGCCCGGCCGTCCTCGAAGAGCCTGACGCCGTACGACGCGGCGAGCTTGCCGCCGACCCACGGGTGGTCGTGCTCGACACCGGTGTCGATGATCGCGACGCGCACGCCGCCGCCGTCGTGATCGCCAAGCGACTCGAGGATGGGCTGCACTTCAAGCACGGGCAAGCCCTCCCGCCAGCTCGGCGAGCCGGGCGGTGATCGCCTTGGCCGCCGCCAGGTAGGCCTGCAGGTCGTCGTTGGTGAAGCCCGCCGCGTTGCTGGCGTTGATCGCGGTGACCACGCCGTACTCCTGGTACGCGTCCGACAAGGGCACCGCCATCTGGCTGCGCGTCGTCGAGCCGACCTTCTCATCTACCGACGGGTCGTGCTGCGGGTCCGTATCCAGCGCGTTGTTGATCGTCGGCTGCTGGAACGACGCCACCAACCCCACCACGCCGCGCGTCACCGGCTGCTGCGTGTCGATCAGCTTGCCGCTGCCCGGCGAGCTGCACAGCGCAAAACGCAGCGCCTGGCCCGAGGGCGTCAGCAGCAGGATCGAGCCCTCCTGCGCCGCGACCGAACGCACCGCGTCCGCCAGCGCCTGGGCCAGCTGGGTGTCGTCTTTCGCGAGTTGGTAGATGTCTTGGTTCACTGACTGATCATGGGGGTGTGACAACGACGCTCGTGTTGCGGAGTCAATTATCAATCATCGATCAGAAATCATCAATCAGCCCCGCCCCCGGATCTTGGCGTGCTCCCCGTCCGTCAGCCGGTACACCTCCACCGGCTCGGGGTACTGGTTGCGGTCCTGGATCACCTCGTCCGGCTCGCGGATGTCCTTGCCGCCCGCCAGCATGAGCCGCTTGTAGCAGGTCCGCGTCACCCCCACGCCGAACCGCCGGCAGGTCTGCCCGGTGACGACCCGGCTGGCGACGACGATCGCGTCGGACAGGTTGATACCCATCGGAGCCCCCATACCTTGCAGTTGTTCGTCCCGGGGGCGCATCGGCATCTGCCAGACCTTGCCCACGTGCATCCCCGTCCGCAGCGACACGCTCACGCGGAAGCCGAGGTTCAAGAGCAGCGATTTCACATCCTGCTCGAAGCGGTCGTGCACGGTCGTCGCGAAGTCGTAGATCGCCTTGGCGGGCTTCTTGCCGTGCGCCAGCGCGAGGAAGCCGTCGCCCGCGTAGCCCTCGACGCTGACATCCGGGTGGTCCGCGGATGCGTCGTTAAACAGGCGGAACAGGGCAAGCCCCAATCGCTTGAGCTTGGCCTCGTCCCCCACGCACTGATAAACAAGCTGCGAGTACCCGGACAGGTCGGCGAAGAGGATGCCGGTCTCGCCCAGGGCCTGGAGCTCGGGTTGGTTCGGGTCGTCTGACACGCGGGCCATAGTTTAGCCGCCGGGGGTGTAGTTGTTCTGGTGTATGCAATAGATCGGCCTGCACCCGCAACGGCTAAACTACTCGGACATGGATCAAGGCTTCCGCCGCGATTACCTGCTACGCCTCCCGCTGCCGCTCGCGCAGCTCTATTCCCGTGCCCACAACGCCAAGGACACCCGCACCCGGCACGACAACTGCTTCTACATCTTCGAGTCGCTCATCAAGCTCGCGGCCTGCCCGCTCATCGGGTCTTACCTCGACGACCTCAAACGCGGCAAGGACCACAACGAGCACGTCGACCGCGCGCTGTCCCACCTCGCGCTGCCCTCCCTGGGCCAGTGGGTCGGCATGCTCCGGGAGCTCGCCAGGCACTACGGCGAGTCCGACACCACCCGCGGCCACCCGCTCCGGCCCGTCTGGCGGCAGCTCACCCGCAAGCACAGCGTCGCCGACTCGCCCGGCATCGTCGGGCTCTACCGACGCATCAAGCACGGCCCGGACGGCAAGCTCTCCGCCGACACCAAGTGCACCCTCCTGGACCTCTTCGACCGCCTGGTCCGATACCGCAACGACGTCGTCGGCCACGGCGGGCCGCGCTTCGACAACTTCTTCGAAAAAGAGATGGGCCCGCTCATGTTCCCCGCGGTCAACGAGGTCCTCAACGAACGCAACTTCGAGCCCATGGGACCCCCCGGCACGCGCCTGGTCTACATGACCGAGATGCGCATGATCGGCGAGGGCAAGTTCGAGGTCTCCCTCCGCGAGCTCATCGGCCTGCAGGGCGAACGCAGCGCGCCGATGACCTTCGATGCCGACCTCGCCGAGGCGCTCGCACCGCGCTTCGGCTCGTTCCCCGGCCTCGCGCTGCTCTGGCCCGGCGTCGCCGCGCCCATGCGCCTCGGGCCCATGATGCGCTTCCGCGAGTCCGAGGTCGCGGACGAGGTCCTGCTGCTCAACCGCGACCGCGGCGGGCGGCAAGTCGAGTACCTCAGCTACACCACCGGGCGGACCGAACGCGACAAAGAAATGGCCGGCGCCATGGCGATGATCCTCACCGCCATCTCCGACCGCAAGATCACCGAAGAAGACGTCCGCAACTTCGAGAAACAGAGCCGAAGCGAGAGCGAGTCCGTCGAGGGGCTCATCGGCGACAGCCGGCTCGGGCCCAACCGCGCGACGATGCTGGGCGACTACGAGCTGCTCGCCGAGCTCGGCCGCGGCGGCATGGGCGTGGTCTACCTCGCCCGCCAGGCCTCGCTGGGGCGGATCGTCGCGCTCAAGACCCTGCCCGGCGACCTCTCCAGCAACGACCGCGCGCTCGCACGCTTCCGCAGGGAGATGCGCGTGCTCGGCAACTGCGACCACCCCAACATCGTCAAGCTGCTCGACTCCGGCACGCTCTCCGACGGTCAGATGTACTACACGATGGAGTACGTCCCCGGCGCCGACCTCGAGCAGGTCTGGAAGGAGCTGAGCAAGTCCACCGCCGACAACGAGATCACCACGCTGCCCGTCTCGACCTTCTCCCAGGCACTGCAGCACGCCAGCCAGGGCAAGCGCGCCGACGTCAAGACACGCTATGAACGCACGATGAGCCCGGTCCTGCGCCGCGCCGAGGACGAGCCCGAGCCCATCGGCCTGCCCCCGCTGCCCCTGCCGGACCTGCCCAAGCCCGCGCAATACCCCGGCGACCACGAGCACTACGTCATCCGCGTCGTCGAGCTGATCCGCGATGCCGCACGCGCCCTGCACACCGTCCACGAGCAGGGCGTCGTCCACCGCGATGTCAGCCCGGGCAACCTCATGCTCACGCCCGACGGCCAGCGCATCGTCCTCATGGACTTCGGGCTGGCCAAGGGCGGCGGCGAGTCGCAGACCGTCTCCATCGGCGCCGGCTTCATGGGCAAGCTCCGCTACGCCGCGCCAGAGCAGCTCGCCTCCGCCGTCCTCGATGTCGCGGCGCCCGCGGACGTCCGCGGCCTCGGCGCGACGCTCTGGGAGCTGGTCACACGCAAACGCCTCTTCGGCGAGGCGGGCGACGAGCGCGCCCTCGCCACGCTCATCCACCAGCGCGACGTCC